>PBCP01000095.1 GCA_002717145.1 Planctomycetaceae bacterium
AAAAGTGAAACGCGAAAAGTGAAACGCGCCCGCAAGCAATGGTGAAAGCACTTTAAGCTCCAACTTCTCTCCCTAGCCAATGCCTCTTCGTATAACCCCAGTAAATCCTCCAGCCCATCAGATTAGCCTATCGAAGTTTCACGTGAAACAATTCTGCTATTCTCTTAAAACGCCATAACGGATTAAAATCTTCACAGACAATCAATTAGCATCACAACTACTAATACAGAGGGGCCATTGGGGTGACACGCGTCCTGTGCGTAGCAAACCAAAAAGGAGGAGTCGGTAAAACGACGACATCCATCAATCTTGCTGCCGGGCTTGGCCAGGCAGGGTGCGCCACGTTACTGATCGACCTTGACCCTCAATGTAATGCCACCACCGGGTTAGGCCATCTACCAACAGATCGTCATCCATTAGTAAATGATGAGTCGTTAACAGATTCCATTGAGTCTACGAACTACGAAAACCTGGATGTCCTGCCCGGCAGTCGCAGTTTCCAGGATGTCTCAGTTTTGGCAGACGGAGAATATGTGGAAAGTAGACATTTGCAGTCCCACATCCGTACCGAAACAGCCCAATATGATTTTGTTGTGATTGATTGCCCACCTAGTGTCGGACCTCTAACACAGTCCGCTTTGGCTGCAGCAACGGAAGTCTTCATGCCAATTCAGTGCGAGTACTTCGCCATGGAAGGACTAACACAAATGATTCATGTCATACGTGATGTGATGCAGCAGGATGAGAGCCGTCTCGAATTTGGGGGAATTGTCCTTACGATGTATGACCCGCAGTTAGAATTAACCGCCGAGATTGATCAGGAAGTACGGGAATTCTTCGGAGAAATTGTATTCGAAACGGTTATCCCCAGAGATTCATTACTAGCTGAATCCCCAAGTTATAACAAACCCATCTTAGAATACGCTCCGCGCAGTCGCGGGGCGCGAGCCTACACCGAACTATGTATGGAGGTACTAGAACGTGAGTAGAAACCGTAGACTGGGAAAAGGTCTGGCTGACTTACTTGGTCAACCGAATCAGAAGAGTGAACAATCACCGGTATCTGATTCGACCAACCAACAAACAGCACCAGCAAAGGTCACAGTTACGCCGGAGGGGTATAGCATGCTTCCGCTTGAAAGCATCGACGAGAACCCTTATCAACCTCGAACTCAATTTGACGATGCCCAACTACAGGCTCTGGCAGCTAGTCTAAAGCAGCACGACCTGCTTCAGGCGATCGTCGTGCGTCAGGTAGGTAACCGATTCCAACTCATCTCAGGTGAAAGAAGATTCAAAGCAGCCTCCTTACTGGGATGGAAGACTATTCCTGCGCGGATACGCAAAGCAACTGACCGCGAAGCAGCAGAGTTGGCAATCATCGAAAACCTACAGCGAAAAGACCTTGGTCCACTAGAGAAGGCTGAGTCTTTCAAGCAATACTTGAAGCAGCATAAATGCACACAGGCGCAGCTTGCAAAACGCCTCAATGTCGACCGCTCCACTATTTCAAATCTAATACGGTTACTCGAACTGCCCCAACAGGTGCAGGACGCTATCCGACATCAGCTCATAACAGCAGGCCATGCGCGTGCTATGCTTCCACTGTCCTCCCTGGAGCAAATCGATCTGTGTGGACGGATCGTTCGTGAGTCACTTAGTGTGAGAAATATCGAGCAACAAGTGCAACGCAAACTGATGAATGACCAGACGGGAAACGAAGCTTCTTCTAAACCTCTGAAAACAAAATCGGCTCAGATAGAGTTACTCGAAAAGCAGCTTAAGAATGCACTAGGCACGAAAGTAAAAATTGCGGAAAGAGAAAAAGGATCGGGACGAATCGTTATCAATTTCAATAACTCCAAGGAGTTTTCCCGATTGATGGATCTACTCACCGTAGGTGTACTTCCCCAAGATCGAGCGGCTTAAAAACATCGTCTTACAGGGGTTGTCGAACAGATAAACGCTAGGTAAATTAAATCACACATTGACGGGGCGTAGCGCAGCCTGGTTAGCGCGTCTGGTTTGGGACCAGAAGGTCGTGAGTTCGAATCCCACCGCCCCGACTCATAAAAAACGTGACTTCCATCCGGCATCCTTTACCGGAAGAGTCACGTTTTTTTACAACCCCATGGATAGGTGTACCTTTGTACACCTATCTGGTCGCAATTTCAATTCTTTGGAGTGGTTTAGTGTGAACACGGTTTTCTGCCTGGAGATTGGAAAGTCCAAGTTCAAGCTTTAACCCGCTGCGTATCACCCCCATTTCAACCAATGACAAGGCCCCCTGCTGCTGCCCCTTCGTCGCTCCAAGTAAAACGACCGGCCTGGATTGGTCAAACTGTTTACCATCTCGGCAGAACTTAATGACTCCACGCCCGCTCTGGGGATCGGTAATTGTCAATTCAATGACTTGAGTCTCGGTATGTAGCAGGATTTTCGTTTGTGGTGTCAAAGCATAAAAGTCAATTCGCGAGACTTCACGCTTCGTAGGCTCACTTCCAAGCGCCACCATTGCTCCCAAAAGGAAAGCAAGTAGACACCAAGCGAACCGCGTTATATTTCGGTTCATCATCATACTTCTCACGCCTCTCTCACAAGGCGAACTTATAAATAGTTTCTCTCTCACCAAAACAATAGGTTTCGATTGAGCACCTGACGAATCCAATTTCGAATAATTCGCTATCTTTTTGCTTCCAGATTGCGTGAATCCCTTAACGGTAATCGTTACGATTAGACTATTAGTCATAACTGACCAAAACACCAGCAGTCCGTCTTATTTGGTAAATCCAATTCACCGATTCCCTCAGCGAAAACTACGATGCTTCGAATAACACTACTTCCGCTCATCTTTCTTTCCTTGTTCAATCTCTTACCGGCAATCGCGCAGGAACCAACGGAACAATGGACTTCCGTTGACATTCCGGCCGACTGGACACGCCCGCGTAGTGGTAATAGTGAAAATGGCTTTCGCTGGTATCGTTGCATCGTCAAATTACCTAACGATTGGGACGGTAAAGATTTGAGTCTCTACGTTGAGCCGGTTGACGATGCACGAGAGATTTATCTTAACGGCGTCAAGATCGCAAAAGTGGGAGCTATGCCCCCTAAGTTTCGAAGTGGGTTAGGAGAAGATGAAAAGCATGTTGTGGCAAACAACCACTTTGTCGCGGGAGAAGAAAACGTACTAGCCATCCGAGTTTACCGAAAATATCCTCGTGGCGGATTCAATGTAGGAGCTCCAATCCTTACCGATGGCAATCTGGCCATTTCCACCAAAGGTAAATGGCAACATATCATTGGTGACAAACAGGATTACGCAGTTTGGAAGGACGATCGGACAGATGAATTTCGCTATTCCCAACTTGCTGATGCCGAAGCTGTTTTAGAATCATTTAAACAACTTGCTGGTGATCGCGGACCGCAGACGCCTGCCGTTGCCTTAAAACAATTCGACATCGGTGACGGACTTGCCGTCGATGCTGTACTAACCGACCCAAACATCGCTCAGCCCCTCTCGTTCAAATTTGATCACCGCGGCAGACTATGGGTTATGGAATACAAGCAATATCCAAACCCTGCCGGGCTCAAGGCTGTCAGTCGTGACAAATACCTACGAACGGTCTACGACAAAACCCCACTACCTCCTCCACATGGCGATAAAGGCCAGGACCAAATTTCCATCCATGAAGACACCAATGGTGACGGGCTGTACGACAAACACTCAGTATTCGTTGACGGGCTTAGCATCGCAACATCATTTGCCATGGGCGACGGCGGAGTCTATGTCATGAATCCACCATACTTACTATTTTATGAAGACCGCGATGAAGATGACAAAGCCGACGGAGACCCCAAAGTTATCCTCGAAGGATTTGGCATCGAAGATTCACACTCCTGTGCCAATAATCTCCGTTGGGGGCCCGATGGTTGGCTTTATGCAGCTCAGGGTTCCACCGTCTCCGGCAACATTCGACACTATGGATCGAAAGAGGCACCTATCCGCTCCATGGGACAGTGTATTTGGCGATATCACCCTCAACTCAAAAAATATGAAGTGTTTGCCGAGGGCGGAGGCAATACTTTTGGAGTTGAATTTGATTCGCACGGACGCGTGTATTCCGGTTACAACGGGGGAAATACGCGTGGATTCCACTACATCCAGGGAGGCTATTACCTCAAAGGTTTTTCTAAGCACGGTCAATTATCAAATCCTTATGCCTTCGGTTATTTTCCTGCGATGACACACAATCAGGTTCCTCGTTTTACGCATACCTTTGTGATTTATGAAGACCCGACTTTGCCGAAAGGCTACCAAAATAAACTTTTCGGCATTGAACCCCTTCAAGGACGAGTCGTCTACAGTAATGTTGCTGGCGAAGGATCTACATTCAAAACCGAAGACCTGGGCTTCCCTCTAAAAACCTCCGATACCTGGTTTCGGCCGGTCGATATTCAGGTCGGCCCTGATGGTGCAATTTACATTGCTGATCTATACGAACAAAGAATCGATCATGCTTCTCACTATCAGGGACGTGTAGATAACACAAATGGCAGAATATATCGAATTCGGCCAAGCGAGAACTGGAAACCTGGGTCTTTCAATGTGGATGGCTGGAGCAATCAGGAACTCTTTGAATTGTTCAAGTCTAACATTCGTCTCCACAGGCAAATTGCCATTCGATTACTGAAGAATCGTACGCTTTCTTCCAGCGACCAACAAAGACTTCACCAGTTGCTCCATTCAGAAAACACGTTGGTTGCTCTCAATGCACTTTGGGCACATCAGGTAACTGAGAATTTTGACTTAAAAACCGCCGCCTCCGCATTGCAAAGTCCACACGAATCTGTTCGTAGCTGGTCGATACGTCTGGCGGCCGACCACTTAGAGCTCAATGACAGTTATAAGACAGCTCTGATTGGCTCGATTGCCGCCGAACCGAGTGTTCATGTAAGAAGTCAGCTGGCAGCAACCGCACGTCGTGTAGACCCCGCTTTGTTCGCCGAAATCGTTCAGGGACTTCTCTATCATGGCGAAGACACTAGTGATAAACACATTCCACTGATGATTTGGTGGGCGGTCGAAGCCAATGCCAATCAATATGATGCCCTCAAGACATTATTAGCAGATGCCAGTGTCTGGAATCAGGAGCTCACACAGGACTATATCATCGAACGTCTTGCAAAACGATATGCTATGTCTGGTAAGCGAGATGAACTCGAAATGCTAACATGGCTGTTCGAAACTGCTCCGGATGATGATTCACGTAGCCTATTACTTAAGGGATTCGAAGAGTCCTTTGAAGGACGATCACTCGCTTCCTTACCGGAAGGTCTTCTGAAGGGCATCCGCCAAGCAGGAGGAGGATCACCGATTCTGCGAGTACGACTTGGACAGCCGGAAGCCATCACAAAAGCACTAACAGATATCGCCAATACTAATGTTGACGTGGATGCCCGAGCGGGACTCATTACTGTACTTGGACAAATCAAAAATCAGGATGCCGTCCCGATCATGCTCGATCTAATTAAAAAGGATCCATCAGAGATTGTCGTTCAGACATCTCTGCTGGCATTGCAATCATTTGAAGATGATAAGATCGCGCTGGCGGCACTCGATTCATACTCCCGCTTCAGCACATCAACTCAGGCATTCGCTCAATCGCTATTAGTCAGCCGCGAATCCTGGCTCGGCATTCTTCTAGATGGAATCGAAACCGGAATGATCAAGGCCGACTCCATCCGCCAGGAATCTATCCTCAAAATTGTCCTCTACAACAACAAAGCACTCCAGGCGAAAGCAGAAAAGCTCTTTGGTAAAGTCTCGGCTGCGTCTGCTGCCGAGTTGCAGGGAAGGATTGATCAATTAGTCTCTGTCATTGACGAAGCGTCCGGCAACCCTTACGACGGAAAAAAGTTGTACTTAAAACACTGTGGTAAGTGTCACCAATTATTTACCGACGGCGGCAATATTGGCCCGAATCTGACGTCTTATAAACGGGACGACCTCCAGTACATGTTACTAAATGTCGTGAACCCAAGTATTGCCATCCGGGAAGGGTTTGAAAACTATGCTGTTTTTACTTTGGACGGACGTACACTGACAGGGTTCATTGACGATTCTGACAGTCGCGTGGTGGTACTTCGAGGTAACGACGGGCAACGTACCGTGATTAATCGGGACGATATTGATGAAATGCAGGCGATTCCCCGTTCGATAATGCCTGAAGGTATTCTGAAAACCCTCAAAGATCAGGAAATCCGTGATCTGTTTGCCTACTTAAGAGCAACACAACCACTGCCGTAGACGTTTCACAGTAGCTCTACTTGAGACAGGCTTTAATCTGTCGAATTCCCTGTCGCAGGCGATTTTCGTTTTCGACCAAAGCCATTCTTAGGAATCCTTCACCGGTTGTTCCAAACCCGGTACCAGGGCTGACGGCAACATTGCCCTGCTCCAACAGCTTCATTGCGAAATCCATTGTCGACATCTGGTCCTGCCACTGCTGCGGGAAACGAGCCCAGACAAACATGCCTGCTTTAGGCACTTCGAAATCCCATCCCAATCGACTCAGGCCCTCACAAAGAACGTCCCGACGGCTTTGATAGATAAGAGACTGTTGCTCGACAGCTTCTTCGGTTTCGCGTAAAGCCATAATCGCAGCAACCTGAACCGCTTGGAACATTCCGTAATCATAATAGCCTTTGATCGTAGCCAGGGCTTTAATCATGTCACGATTTCCCGAACAGAACCCAACTCGCCATCCGGCCATATTATACCCTTTGCTCATTGTGGTGAATTCCACCCCCACGTCCGATGCTCCGGGTGATGCGAGAAAACTAGGAGGCAGGTAGCCGTCAAAAGCTACATCAGCATAGGCAAAATCGCTGATCACCATAAATCCATATCGCTTAGCAAGCTTAACCACCCCGTCATAGAACCCCTGCTCGACTGTCACCGTCGACGGATTATGAGGATAGTTGATTATTAGTAGCTTAGGCTTGGGATAAAGATGCTGGCAAGTGTATGCAACATTCTGAAGGAATTTTTCACTGTCGTTTACTTCCAATGAAATTACATTCCCACCTGCCAGTGCTACAGCATATGTGTGTACAGGAAAATAGGGAGCCGGCACGATGGCAGTATCTCCTGGCCCCATCAGTGCCAGGCACATATGACTGAATCCCTCCTTACTTCCCAGACAAGTGATTACTTCTTCATCAGGATCCAAAGTCACTCCGTACTTACGTGCATATTTGGCAGCTACTTCCTTACGCAGATTCTGTATTCCATTGGATTTACTATATCCATGCACACGTGGATTCGCGGCAGCTTCAGCCAGTTTATCAACCACTAATTGCTGAGGGGGGTCAGAAGGATTCCCCATCCCCATATCGATCACATCTTCACCCGCTCGCCGCTTTTGATAAAGCAGATTATTAATCCGGCCAAACATATAGGGCGGCAACCGCTTGACTCGTTGAGCCGTATCTACTTGAAATTCAATCGAATCATCCGGTTCGTCTGAATGATCCGGCACATCGTCAGTTAACGGCATGGAGTCTTCGGACAATACATCCGCCGCAGTTATGTCCACGTTCTGCACAGGTTGCAGTTGCGAATCATCTTCGGGAGGTGTATTAGTCTCGTGAGCCATTGTTTTTTTTAATGTTGGAGTGAAAGTACCGAAAATTAGGCGTTGTACAAATGCTGCCTGACGTTTCTTATTCAACCATAACCCGACAATCGCATTTTGAAAACGCTATAACGCTCAAACCCATGGCATACAAACACTAAGGCAAGGACTGCTCGCAACGGTTATAGCGGTGAGGGGGTACTATTTGACAAAAAGACCAACTGCAAGTCCCAGAGCACAAATCATTCCAGCCATTAGCTTCACGACAAACGGAGCCTGAAAACTCCTGAGTCTGGTCGTTAGAAAGTTAGCCATCAATCCGACAAAACCGGTAATAGCTCCTACCATAATGAACCACTGGGGCAACATTTCCAACGCCAAGGATGGTTGCTCTTGCTCACCCATCCAGGCGTTTATCAGAGCAAAGATGAGTGTCCCCAACAATGAAGCTCCGGTGGCTAATGTACTAAGCACCCACAGAGTGGTCACCGCTTCAGCCGCCCGGGTTTCAGCTCCGATCATCAACGCCGGATCCTGTTCCTGCGGTTCAGGATCTTTCGCCCGGGAAGAGGATTCCGAACGTACCCTCTGCTGATGAGCATCACGAGTACTTCCCGGACGCAGCTTTTTTTTCCCACGCTTCCGGTTAGACTTTTTACTCATAACAATTTCAATTTCTCAGTTGCACCAACGAAGCTTAGGATGCTTTGGAAGCGGAGATACTGTCGTAAAATTGCTGAAAAAGATATCGGCTGTCATGCGGTCCGGATGACGATTCGGGATGGTACTGTACGCCAAAGGCATTGTGTTCTTTGTGTCGAATACCAGCAATTGTATTATCATTCAGGTTCCGGTGAGTGATCTCCAAATGATCTGGCAGTGATTCTTCCTCGACAGCAAAACCATGATTTTGAGCAGTGATCTCCACAGTACCGGCTGCAAGGTTTTCCACTGGCTGATTGGCTCCACGATGTCCGAACTTTAATTTGAACGTCTTGGCACCACAAGCCAGCGAAAGCAGTTGATGTCCTAGGCAAATACCAAAGACTGGAATCTGGGGGACTAATTCTGCAATCGTCTTAATCGCGTATTCAAGTGGCTCGGGGTCTCCGGGGCCGTTAGACAGGAACACACCATCGGGATTCAAAGCCATAACCTCTGCCGAGGTAGCCGTACCGGGAAGAATTGTTACCTGACATCCCAGTTCTTTCAGGTGACGAGCGATATTCCATTTCATCCCAAAGTCTAGAGCGACGATATGGTAACTTTCATCACCACCTCCCGGAGCATCACCCGGCAATTTCGCCCATTGACTAAGGGCTTCTTCCCATTGACAACTATCTTCCGGAATGACTTCCTGAACAAGGTCACGACCAACGAGGCCTTCCGAGTTGCGTGCTTTCTCCACTAGGCTCGAATCGTCAAGATCTTCGGTTGACAATACACCCTTTAAGGCTCCCTGAGTACGAATACGTCGTACCAGTGCACGAGTATCAATGCCCTCCAACGCGATAATGTTATTCTCTTTGAGGTAATCCTCCAAAGAGGACTCACTACGGAAGTTACTCGCTATACGGCTGTTCTCGCGAACAATAAATCCTGCCAGATGTGGTTTACCACTCTCCACATCTTCCTGATTCACTCCATAATTACCAATCTCCGGATAGGTCATGGTTACAATTTGTCCGCGATAACTCGGGTCGGTCAAAATTTCCTGATATCCGGTCATGGATGTATTAAACACGACCTCACCATCAATCTCACCGGACGCCCCAAATGCTTCACCAGTGAATACAGTTCCATCTTCGAGGGCAAGTTTTGCTATCTGTGTCATTACTTTGTCAGCTTTGTTGTTAAAACAAACGTGAAAACAGTTCCTAATTGGTTCAGATCTTTTTGCATCCTAAAGCCTGAACATTTTTTTTCCCGATAACTATTTCGTGGCTGTGGGTCTATCGTGCACGGCAGGAGGCCAGCACTTTATCAGCCCGAAATTGGTGGGTTCTTGTTTCGGCGAACAAGGGCCCACTTTTTTATGACTCCCACGGATCGGGACACCGCAGGGTTCACATACTGAACGCCGATTATAGCGATTTCAGATTTAAACTGGTAGTATTGCAACGCACTTTAAAACTCCGCACTTCCAGGGGTTCTGGGAAACGGAATTACATCGCGAATGTTTTGCATCCCGGTCACAAACTGAACGGCTCTTTCAAGCCCTAATCCAAAGCCGGCATGTGGTACCGTACCGTATCGACGTAAATCAACATACCACCAATATCCTTCAGGCTCGAGTCCCTGCTCACGCATACGACTTTCGAGAATTTCAAGGCGATCTTCCCGCTGGCTACCACCGATAATTTCCCCAACCTTCGGCACCAGAACATCCATAGCTCGTACCGTCTTTTCGTCATCGTTGACATACATATAAAACGGTTTGATCGTGCGTGGATAATCATACAGAATTACCGGCCCATCAAAATGCTGCTCAGTGAGGTAACGTTCATGTTCACTTTGCAGATCACATCCCCACTCAACCGGGAACTGAAACTCATGTCCACTGCTCAGTAGAATTTCAATCGCTTGAGTATACGGTAAGCGAATAAACTCCGACTCAACAATCTTCTGCAAGGTCGCAATGACTGTATCGTCGATACGCTGATTAAAGAACTCCATATCTTCAGGACATTTCGTCAGTGCATCGCTGAAGATACGTTTCAGGAATGCCTCTGCCAGATCCATGTTGTCATTCAAATCATTAAAGGCAACTTCAGGTTCAATCATCCAGAATTCTGCAAGATGGCGAGATGTATTTGAATTCTCTGCTCTAAATGTTGGACCAAAGGTATAAACCTTACCCAATGCCGTCGCATATATTTCAGCTTCCAATTGACCGCTTACAGTAAGGTAGCTCGGGCGATCAAAGAAATCCTGAGAGTAATCAACCTTACCGTTATCTCCCCGCGGAGGGTTTTCCGGGTCGATAGTTGAAACTCGGAACATTTCTCCCGCACCTTCACAATCACTGGCCGTGATGACCGGTGTGTGCACATAAAGAAATCCTCGTTCCTGATAAAAGTCATGGATCGATTGACAAATGCAGTTGCGAACCCGGGCAACCGCTCCGAACGTGTTCGTCCGCGGACGCAAATGAGCCCATTCACGCAGCTTTTCGAAAGAATGGCGTTTTTTCTGAAGCGGGTATTCTTCGGGATCCGCCCAACCATGTACGGTCACACTGGAAGCCAACAATTCGGTTGCCTGCTTGCCACCCGACTCTTTGACTACACCTTCAATGCTGACACTACAGCCCGCGGTGAGACGCTTGATTTCGTCCTCATAATTCCGCAGGGTGTTATCAGCAATAATCTGCAGGTTCGCCATACAGCTGCCATCATTGACTTCGATAAAGCTAAAGCCACCTTTGCTGTCACGACGTGTTCGCACCCACCCGCGTATTATGGCCTGTGTGCCAATCGTGTCAGGATTTCTGGCATCACTAATGGATAGTTTTTCCAAGGCTCCCTCCCTGTGATTTACAAACTAATTGGGTCCAACTTACAACGAGTCTTTATTCATATTCACCGGCATCCGCCAATGCGGTTTCAGTTTCAATCTGAGCCGGCTTTTTCATAACAAAGCCCAAAATAACGGCGATCAAGTACACGACCACCATACCCAGGACGAGGCTGCCAGTCTTTTCATCACTGACCTTCTGCTGGATGGTGGCTGCGACCGCCACAATCACCACAACACATGAAACGCCCATGAGAACATTCCACAGTAATCGACGACTACCTTCAGGACGTTCATCCCCCATGATTTTCTTATTATTCATCATCATGAAAAACGTTGAATAAGCAATCGGCAATAGGATAAACCCAAAGCTGGACACAGCAATTGCCAGCCAAAGTTTTGCAGGTCCATCCCAAACCAGCGGCCAAATCGCACCGCAAACTCCTGAGACCAAACAGCCAATCATATGCATGCCGCTACCTTGCTCAACATTAAACATCTCACAGAAAGCGTAGCCATTAATCAGCATTAGAATGATAATCGTGGAAAATCCCATACCGATAACGCCCACTCCGAAAATCAGACTTGCCTGATTCTGGCCTGATTCACCCTCACCAAAAATCGGGGCAATAGCACTGGAAAGCTGAAAAGCATTACGCTTCACGAGCGAAGAGGCCAGTTGCTTTTCAGCGACTGGCATGGCAGCAATCTCGGCGTATAAAGCTTCTGCCTCAAGTCCCTCAGCAGACTCTCCCAGCCTGGCCTCTAAAGTTGGCAATACTGCTTCAAAATATTCACTGGACTTCATCACAGCCACATCTGTACTAGCAAGCGGTGTTTTTTCAAAGTCCTTCCCGCCTGCATGGAACATTGTTGCTGAAGCGATCACGACACAAGTTGTCACGAGCAGATAAGGAATCACCATACCTGTGGACAAGTCAAACTTAGCCATCCCGCGAAATGGCTTATCCCAGCCTCTCGCGAGCATCGAGTAGGGCAGGAGAAATGTCATATTAATTCCAACCGCCGTGGCAGCCGCGCCAATGATTACATCACGTTGCTGAGAAACAATTTTGTCATTCCAAAAATCAGCGGCATCACCACCAAGCCCCTGAATTAATGTGGCAAGCTCGCCTGTCGGCTGAGACCATTGACTCAGGTCAGGAATGAATCCAGCAAAAACCCCCGACCAATCGACGCTACCATTAGCTGACATGATCATCACGGCCACAAAAAAGGAAATGACGACAATTGCTACCATCCCCTTGAGGATGATATCAAAAGCCTTGGCGGCCCTGCCTTCTTTATTATTCAGATACAAAACAAAAATCGCCGCGACCAACAACACCGCCGATACGACTAGTTTTCCGCTCATTGTATCTTCAACCAAGCCGGGAGCCAGGTTCTTATTCAAGGCAGCAAAGCTTAAGCTGAACTGCGGCATACACCAAAGCATGTTGGCGGCACAGGTAGCAATCAACCATCCCCAGCCTAAGACTGGATTCACATGATTATTGATTTCCTGAAACGGCTTTTTGCCGGTCGAGAGAGTCACATGACTGATTGCAGAAAGCATAATCACGCCCATCACAATCATGATAAGTTGAATCCAGAGCAGATTCGTACCAGTTAAAACCCCTAAGAACAAAGCTCCCGACAGGGATCCACCACCCAGCGTAATAGCACTCTGCAACCACCCTGGACCGGATAGTTTGGTATAGGCTAAAAGCGTAGAGCGCAACCCTTCCTGCTGAGCTTTTACGATCATCTCCCTGTTCTTAGCGACTTGGTCACTCATATTGTTCACTCCGAAGTTGGTTTTCAAAACTGCACAACGCAGCAGTCGTGGTTCATTCTCTCGTCTGATTACAGGCCCTGACTGGCTAGGTAACGTTCAGCATCCAATGCTGCCTGACAACCCGTTCCCGCCGCCGTGATGGCCTGACGGTAGTAATCATCTGCGACATCCCCTGCAGCAAAAACACCTTCCACACTAGTATTCGTGCGATGTGACTTTGTCCATACAATGTAGCCTTTGTCATTCATTTCCAACGCACCGTTGAGGAAGTTCGTGTTTGGTGTATGGCCAATTGCCACAAAGAAACCTGTCGCTTCGACTTCCTGAATCGAGTCATCAACCGTACTCTGCAGTTTCGCTCCGGTTACTCCGGTTGTGTCGTCGCCCAGAACTTCGACACACTGCGAATTCCAGATGATGTCAATCTTAGGGTTATCGATGGCACGTTGGGCCATAATCTTTGAAGCTCGCAGTTCATCACGGCGGTGTACCAACATGACCTTGGAAGCAAATTTCGCCAGATAATCAGCCTCTTCAACGGCCGAGTCACCACCGCCAATCACGATAACCGGCTTTTCACGGAAGCGAGGCAGCGCTCCATCACAAACCGCACAGGCACTGACACCACGATTTTTAAAATTCTCTTCTGACTCCAGACCCAAATAATTAGCACGAGCTCCGGTTGCAATGATTACGGTATGCGCCTCAACAACATCACCATTGCGAGCAGTCAGCTTGAATGGACGGACATCGAAATCAACTTCAACAATATCATCTGTGACGACTCGCGTGCCAAAATTGAGGGCCTGTTGTCGCATCAGTTCCATCAATTCCGGCCCGCTCACGCCTTCTTTCATGTGGGGAGCCATATACTGCCGGCGCGATTTCTCAATTGAGTCATCGAGATACGCTTCCAGATTACCTGACGGAAAACCCGGATAATTCTCGACCTCTGTCGTCAACGCAAGTTGCCCCAGAGGCAACGTTCCCTGTTGTCTGTTTTCTTCTGTTACCGCGCCTTCAAACACCAACGGGTTTAAGCTGGCTCGAGAGGCATAAATAGCGGATGTCCATCCCGCCGGACCACTTCCTATAATGACAACATGTTCGGCCAATGTGAGAATCCTTCTTCTGGGCTATAAAGCAAAGAACATACGACGCGGGGCGGCAATGTTCTATGACTGTGTGTATTGATGTTCTGTATTTGAAAGAGCTTATTATAGGAGTTTTCGGGGCCAAGAGTGAAGTATCCCAACGGCACAGAAGTTTAGATTCTGCTAAAATGCCTGCATTAGGTTAGAAAAACAGCGGCCTTCGCTGGTTAGCCTTGGGAGCACTTTCACTAAAACTGCCTGACTTTTTCAAGTATCTCAGCGGAAACTCATGGAAACACTACTTATCGCAGTTGGTTCGTTTGTTGGATTTATCGTGGCCTACCACACCTACGGCAAATGGCTGGCCAATAAAATCTTTGGGTTGGATCCGACCGCCAAAGTTCCGGCGCTCGAATTGGAAGACGGTGTCGACTATGTTCCTACGAAAAAAGAAGTGATTTTTGGCCATCACTTCACATCGATCGCTGGTACAGGTCCCATTGTAGGTCCTGCGATTGCTGTGTTCTGGGGATGGCTTCCGGCCTTGATTTGGGTCGTGCTCGGATCAATTTTCATCGGAGCGGTACATGACTTTGGAGCCCTGGTCGTCTCCTTGAGAAACCGTGGACAAACGGTAGGTGAAGTGGCCGGACGACTCATCAGTCCACGTGCTCGCCTGTTATTCCTCCTCATTCTGTTTGCCGCGCTGACAGTAGTGCTGGCAATTTTTGGATTAGTCATTGCAGTTATATTCGCCAAGTATCCACAGGCAGTGCTGTCCGTATGGGTCGAAATTCCGATTGCCGTTTTGATTGGATATTATGTCTACAAGCGGGGTGGTGGACTGCTTATACCGTCGTTGCTGGCATTAGCAGCTTTGTATCTGTGTATCTACATCGGTGTTCACCATCTGCCTATCGCGCCGTTTGGTGATCAGGCGGTTGTCATCTGGACTTGCATTCTGATGGTTTATTGTTTCATCGCATCAATCCTGCCGGTCTGGACTCTGCTTCAACCACGTGATTACATTAATAGCCATCAGTTGATGCTTGCGTTAGCATTGCTGGTGGGCGGTCTGCTGGTTGCCTGTATTACCGGTGAAGCAAACCTCATTGAAAGTGCGCCTTCGGTAGCCCAGAATTTGCCAGCCGGAGCTCCGCCAATCTGGCCCTTTTTATTCATTACCATCGCCTGTGGTGCAATCAGTGGATTTCATTGTCTGGTAAGTAGCGGGACATCGAGCAAACAATTAGAATCCGAATCCGATGCTCAATATGTAGGTTATGGAGCTATGTTGCTCGAGGGTGCACTGGCGGTTATCGTAATTCTGGCGTGTTGTGCCGGGGTAGGTATGGGCGTCGCGTCTGAAGACGGCGTGCTAACGGGAATTGATGCCTGGCACACAAAATATGATGCCAATGGATCGTGGGCTGGGTTCGGATTGACTCAAAAGGTGGCAGCTTTTGTCGATGGCGGTGCTAATTTCATCCACACACTGGGAATTTCTCTGGAGCTAGCCGTAGGAATTGTCGCTGTCCTTGTCGCGAGTTTTGCGGCAACCACACTGGATACAGCGACTCGGCTTCAACGATACGTCGTGCAGGAAATCGGAGCAACCATTCGGATAGAACCACTAACGAATAAGTACATCGCCACAGGATTTGCTGTCATTCTTGGCGGAGCGATGGCTATGGTTCCCGGTCCGAAGGGGGTTGGCTCCGGAGGGCTTTTATTATGGCCGTTGTTTGGTGCCACTAATCAGCTTTTGGCCGGCCTGGCGTTTATGGTGATTGTTTTCTACTTGTGGCGGCGCAACAAGCCTATTTGGTTTGCTGCCATTCCGATGGCGATCATGTTAATCATGCCCGCCTGGGCTCTCACCTGGCAACTATTTAACTCCGAAACAGGCTGGCTTGTCTCTGAGAATCAAAACTATCTTCTTGGATCTATTGGCGTAGGCACGCTCTGTTTACAGGTTTGGATGATTGTCGAAGGCTTGCTATTGCTGCCTCGAAGCAGGGGAGTCCTGGAGGAAGCACTTCCTCCGCTCGAAGATGCGGGAGCCTACAGTTAACAAGCCAGCGTTAGTAAGCAAGCATTGCTAATCGACAATCTGGATTGCTTTAACACCATCTCTGGAACCCAGTTTGACATGATATTGCTGGCCACTGGACAGATACAATGTGAGTGGCAAATCGACGGCATGGCCTGTTTCCAACGTTTGACCGACCTGTAACTCTGCAAGATTCACGGATTCCATTTCTAACTGAACCGTCGCCTGATAATGAGGTTCCAGAGGCAATTCACCATAATGATGCTGAACGAGTTTTCTGGACCAAGCCAATACAAAGCTAACCGGTAGACAGACACTCAAATGAGACTGATGGCTTCCTATGGTAAGTCGCCATTTGAGACAAAACATTTCGACATCAAGCAGATCTTGTAAATCTGTTTCGATTTCAGACAATTCGTGGTGCCACTGAAATACCGACAGATCTAATTCTGTCACAGGCCTCCAGTGATTCTCCAGTGCCTGATTCACCTGTTCCAGCAATGACATCATCAACTCAGACTCGACACTATTTAGGGAACGCCCAAGTGAATCCCAATTTGCATGCGTTGCCCCCAAAAGCAAGTCAAGTAAGGCCGAGGCTGAAGAAGACGGAATTGCCAGCCACCAACTGGTGTGGTCCGTTCGATTTCGAATCTGCACAAGGTTGAAAGGCGGTTGCTGAGCGTAGGCAAATTGTCGAAAGGATCGAACCTTCCCCAATTCCAATCCCACGTCCACTTCGACGCCAAACTGCTCACTCCACTGAGCGGCAAGCAGCTCTGCAGTTTCAGCAAAGATTCGGCTTAGGCCGCCGGTTAATTCGTAATTGAGTGGCGATCCGTTTGGTCCTAATGCATCCTGCATATGAATCCATCCCTGGCAAAACCAAGCCTGACTGGCGATCAGTTTCGAATCTGACCATTGCCGGTCACAATGTACTTATAACTAGTTAGCTCTTGCAGGCCACAAGGTCCACGAGCATGAAACTTGTCGGTACTGATTCCGATTTCAGCTCCCAGACCAAATTCTCCACCATCGTTAAATCGAGTGCTGGCATTAATCATGACCGCTGAGCTATCTATAGCAGCAACAAATTTCCGCGCTGTGACAATATTCGAGGTCACAATCGCTTCCGTATGACGGGAACTATAACGATTAATGTGTTCGATTGCACTATCAACATCATCTACAACCCTAACCGAGATAGAGGGGCCCAGATACTCTGTTGCATAATCCTCGAAGGTTGCCGCAATCGCTGTATCGATCAGGCGGCATACGGTCTCATCACCGTGAATCGTAATTCCCTGTTTGACCAAAGCAGATACCACCTGGTTGATTGCCTGTTCGGCAATATCACGATGAATCACCAGAGATTCACAGGCATTGCAAACCCCCATGCGCTGACACTTTGCATTGACAACGATCGCTGTTGCCATATCTAAACAAGCATCCTTATCAACATAGACGTGACAATTTCCGTCAAAGTGCTTAATCACTGGCATGGTGGCTTCCGCAGATACGCGTCGAATCAGTCCTTCACCGCCCCTGGGAATTGCAACATCTATAAAATCATCCAATTTCAAAAAATGTCCCACTGCTTCACGATCAGTCGTTGCCACCAACTGTACTGCGTTTTCAGGAATCCCGACTTGCTCGGCAACTGCCATCAGAATATCGACAATTGCCCGACTGGAATGAGCCGCTTCTTTACCTCCGCGAAGAACAACTGCATTTCCACTTTTGAGACAAATCGCAGCCGCATCTGCAGTAACATTCGGTCGTGACTCATAGATAAAGAACACGACACCTAACGGTACTCTGATCTTGTTAATCTCTAATCCATTCGGGCGAACAGACCCTTCAATCGTTTGTCCCACGGGATCCGGTAACATTGCAATCTGTTCCAGAGCCGTTGCAATGGAATCCACTCGTTGTTCATCTAAAACAAGCCGGTCTATCTGGGCATCGGTCAAGCCATAGCCGGGCGCTTCTTTGATATCGAGGGCATTCGCTTCAAGAATCGAAGATACTCCATCGCGAAGTGCCTTAGCACTTTCATTGAGCCACCGATTTTTCAATTCGCCGGAACATAGTTGAAGTTGTGCGGATGCTTTACGAGCGTTTTCTGCAACGTCACGACAATACTGAACGAGATCCTGATCAGAAGTCGACATTTTATTTTGCTTTCGTGATGAGTGATTAATAACGGGGTACGCTAGAGAACGAGTCGGCCTTTTAACTGTCTCAAAACTAGTCTTGTAACACCATAGCCCCTCTCCTCGAATTCTCATTCAAACAGACTGCAGCGTCAACGGCTCAATTTCCCGTCAACAAACGTCTGTTCGAACAAAACTAAAGCCCGACGAACTTCGGCTACATCATGCACACGTAACACCTGCACTCCCTGAGTCGCCAATCCCAATGCGACTCCCACGGTCCCACTCATTCGTTCACACTCCCGATCGTCCATTACATGAGCGATAAATCCCTTGCGGGAATGTCCTACCAAAATCGGACAGCCTAATGCATGAAACCGATCGCAGGATTTCAGTAATTCCAGGTTATGGGCATGTGTCTTTCCAAATCCAATCCCTGGATCGAGACAAATTCGATCCTGATGAATTCCAGAGGCTAACAACGCCTCCCGACGACTTTGTAAATAACCAGTAATATCCTGCACTACGTTGTCATAGGACGGGTCATCCTGCATCGTTTGAGGTGTACCTTGCATATGCATTGCACAGATTCCGGCATTTGATTCCCGGGCTACGTCAAGCATTTGTGGGTCACCTTCCAATCCGGTCACATCATTGATTATTTCAGCCCCGGCGGCAACAGCCTGTCGAGCGACTTCAGCCTTGGATGTATCAATAGAAATCGGCACCTCTGTCAAATCTGCCAATCGCTGAATCACGGGAATCACACGAGCTAGCTCTTCTTCAGTCGTGACCGGATTAGAATATGGACGTGTGCTCTCACCACCAACATCAAGGATCCCTGCTCCATCTGCGACAAGTTGCAATGCATGATCAACAGCAGCCTGCGAGTCGTAGAATTTGCCACCATCGGAAAAGCTATCAGGCGTCACGTTGACGATCCCCATGATAACCGGTCGGGCATCAAAGGAAAGACATTTTGTGCGCAAAGTCCAGCTGTCACTTCTAGTGGTATAAGTCATAACAGCATTATGCCCTCAGAAAGCGAGCAACCCAAGAGGCTGTAGCCTGACCACTCTGGGCCATTACCAAGGCAATTCCATTTGAGCCACGATTTGAGAACTCAGTTTTTGCATGACTTCTTGCTGAGCAGTGACAAGCGACTGCCCTCCCTCGGGCACGAACGACGCAGATTGCGTGATAAAGATTCCCTCGTCAATCGGAATTTCAGACCGCTGAATTAATTGTTGCCCCTGTCGATCCAGCCAGGATACTTCAACGATCATTTGGGATTCGATATCCCGGGCTTCATCAAATTGGTTCTCAGCGATGACACGCTTATGTTCGTCAACGATCCTCGCCTGAAAAATGCTATCGGCTTGTCTTGCATCCACAACTTTGTAGGGAGTCCGTAGTTCGATTTCTTTCACAATTGCTTCGGTCAGACGCTCTCCGAGCCCACGACGAAAGCTCTCAGAATGCACGATGGGAACATGCACTGTACGAATATCGGGGCGAAACAAATTCTGATTACCATATTGATAGCCCGTACAACCCAAGACAGTCAGCCCCAATAGGCAAACGAATGCTATCGATAACCGCTTATCAAATGCCAAGGTACTGCCCTCCGAATTCACTTCTTGTCAGTGATGCCACAATCTACCTGAGCTCTCCACCCATTTCATTAGCAATAAGTGGTTTGACTTTATCGTTTTCCGGGAAGAGATCTACTAACCACTGCGCCGGAGTTTCCGGTCGATCCGGATAGCCTTTTAGGTCGTTGTAGCGTGTAAAGGCACGGTTCGCAAAAGGGGTATCCGCGAAGTCTTGAGCTACTTTCTGATAATAGAATTTGGCTGCTCCAAATTCTTCTTTACCTTCGTAGAACTGAGCCACCCACCACTGGCGTTCAGCCTGCATAAATCGGAATTGCCGTGCGAATTTATCCAGCTGTTCTGCGTATTGCTGTGATTCAACCGGAAACTGGCGACGCATATCACGAACCTGTTGTTCTCCTTCATCCAAATAGACTCCTGAGTAATCGGGGCCTCGATAAAGCAGGAATTTGCACTGCAGCATCATATAATTAGCTATGAATTGGTGCTCGCTTTCGGGAAACACCGTAATTAAATCATTGAGAGCAAGGTGAGCTTGTTCAAACTGTTCTCGCTTGAAATATGAATCTGCCACGAGCATGGTTGCATCATCGGCCATATCGCTGGTCGGATCATCGTGACGCAGCTTATCAAGAATCGCGATGGCCTCCGAGAAGCGTGAATTGAAGGGCATCGATTTATCTGTAAAGTTGAAGTCCAAGAATCCCTGTGCGTCCTTGAAGTCCTCTTCGATCCAGTACTTAGCAATCTGAAACCGCTTTTCCTGAATTCTATCCAGATGACGCGTGTTGGGATATTCTTTTAGCATCGCTTTGTAAAGCAGGTTAGCATGCTTGTAGTAATTGACAAAAAAGTAACATTCAGCTGCCATGAATTGCGAATCTTCATGCAACGCCGAATCACTCCAGTACTCACCTGCCTGTTGATAGCGTTTCCCTGCCTGCAGAAACAACTCTCCGGCTTGCTGCAATTGCGTCTTACTACCGTTGGCAGTCTGCCTCAGGCGTACCGCATCGTTATAGATACTTTCGGCTTCAAAAAAATACTGTTTTGCCTTTTCAATTTCCGGATCCGAATTCGTAAGGCTATCCAGGAATTTCTGTTCGGCCGTTTTCCGCTTGCCTGACGGAGTTGATGCAACCAGTTTTGGCTTTACCTGGCGAACTGTTTCATACTCATCCTGACTGCCGTTCCAACGGGCGCCGTATCGATTGCCAGGTCCAAGTAATTGATCGCCTGTGATCTTTTCATTCGTCGTGCAACCAACGGTTGAACACACAGACAGAATCAGCAAGCCTACCAGAGAGGTGAAGAGATTAGTTGTTTTCAGAAAACCTAGATTCATTAAGGACATCCTTGTCCATTTCTCCAGTAGACGTTGTATTATTTCGAAGGTCTGCCTGAGTTTCTGCCTTCCGCAGTAAACTCAATGCATCATCTCTGATTGTTGCCGGGCGTCCTAACATGCTCAGTAACTTTTGCATGCGAGGCCGCCGCCCCATCATATTAGCCATGTAGTTATTTAAGACTCCGCGAAGTTCCCCCATGACCATCGGATCGATCGATGGTAAAGGTGTATCACAAACTGAAAACAACCTCATCGCTTCCAAAACTCCCCACGACAAACTGATCACACGCGACTGCCCGACTCGGCACTTGCCACACAGGACACCTCCCGATAATTGGCCAAATGCAATGCGCGGCTGCCGTGGAACTTTCAAACCACACAGCGTACAATTCTCGAATGATGGTTTTTGACCAATCATTCGCAGCAGATTTAATTCAAAGCGAACCACCAGACTAAGTGGATCCTGCAATTCATCCAGCTGAATAACAGTTTCCTGCGTTAACTCATAGAGATCCGGATGCGGATCGCCGGTATGAGTTAGGGCATCCAATAACTCGGCAATGTAATAACCTGCATACAAGTGAGGCAAACTACGAGTCGCCGCTCGAAAACGCCGCTGCAGCTTTGCTTCAGTCAGTAAATCCAGGGAATCCGTGGATTTGTGGA
>PBCP01000096.1 GCA_002717145.1 Planctomycetaceae bacterium
AGTCGTAATATTATAGGTACATGCTTTAGAAATGGTGCCGGGAACAGGGGTCGAACCTGCACGGGATTTTACTCCCACATGGCCCTCAACCATGCGCGTCTGCCAGTTCCGCCACACCCGCGAGGCACGTTTTCAGTCTAGGTAAATAATTGTGGCCGTCAACCACCTGAATCCTCATCAATTTTCTGATAAGGTTGTGACGGTTATTAAGTCCGATTATTACGGTTAAGTCGATTCAGACTAACATGCCAGCATCGAATCTAAACAATCCTACTTCTGAGGGGATTCCCGATCACGATTACTGTCAACTCAGGTCGATGACATACAATACCGGTCATGGAAGTCGGTAACTCGTAGACGAGTTCATATCTCAAGGAGTGGTTAACTACACTTAGTAACAATTCATCATCTGACTCCTCTAATGACTACGCCACACCTAAAACTATTCTCCGATACTAACTCTTCCATCACCGTGGAAAATAAACCATTAGCGGAATTGGATGCCAGTGAAGTACAGTGGCTTCTTGAATCCAGTGCACCTGTCGTCTCCATTGCAGGATTGGAATCTCAGGTTAAACAGCAAATCAACCAGATACTAGCAACAGCTTCGACTGCCTTAGTTGCGGACTGGGCTGCTGTCTACCTTCTGGATGATGACACACAGAACTTAATCCTTATTGATTCGTGTACGACTTCAAAATCACTTCAGCAAGCCGACGAAATTCGAACTCTACAATTCAGTACTGCCGACCTGGAGGCACTGACAGGTCATGTTGTCACTCTGGAAAGTGAACAGCGAATGGCATATTGGAATGCTCCTATTCATGCAAAATCCGGAATCTGTGTACCCTTAGTTTCCAATGAAATGCCCATTGGAACGGTCTGGTTCGGATTTGACAACGGACTCGAGCCTGCACAGTCTCAGAGTGCCCTTTGCGAAGTCATTGCTGACCGAATCGTCGATTATCTAACCAGCCGTCTGATGCCTCATCGCGTAGCTCAACAGAATGAACTTTCTAATTTAGCCAAACAATGGCAACACAGTCGATTGGCGTACAAACAAGTGGAAATTGAAGGGTGGGATATCCATGGCTGGATTAACCCAGAGGCACCTATTCATCACACGTTTTATGACTGGCAAGCACAGGAAAACGGCCTCCAGATATCTTTGGCTCATGCTCAGGGCCTAAGTATCGAAGCTGCTCTGACAACTGCCGTCATTCAAACAGGTGTACGAGCGACGTCAGTTGAGTTAATGTCACCTGCTGACAAACTTGAACGCGTCAATGAATATCTCTGGCAGGGTTGTACCGGAGACCAATTCGCGGATCTTTGCCAGCTCTCAGTCAAACAAGACAGCCGTCAGGTTACCTATAGTTCTGCAGGCTCAGTTGTCTTACTGCATATTACTGCCGATGGAATACAGGAATTGAGTAGAGATCAGGCGGGCCCCGAACTTGGCGTGATGGATTACGGCGAATACGAAAATCAATGTTGTATCGCTCAGAAAGGTGAATTCCTGATTGTCCTCACCGAAAACAGTTTTGATTCTATTGAAGGCAAATCTAATCAGGACAAAATCAGGAAAATTCAACGTACGGTCGGGAAAGGTTCGCGGCTCTCTGCCGCCGATATGATCAAACGACTTCGCAAATTGACTCTCAATCTGGTGGAAGCAGACGCTAGCATAGTCGTCATCAAAAGAACCAGCTAGAGTATCGTCAAAATCCGACGTATTCCTAGGCATCCATGTCGTATCTTTGATACCAAATTACGGATTACCTGCTTCCCTTAATTTTGTACTTATAAACCGTACTGCATCTTCTAAACCAGCAGGTAACGTTCCGTCCTCAGGCTTAGCACCGTCCACAACTCAATATTCATGTGCAAATGCTGCACGGGTCGACGTATCGTTTAGGAATTCGGCGTCTCATTCCAATCCCGGTTCATCTGGCATTACCAACCTCAAAATAAATTTTTAATCCTGACTTCCTAATTTAGTCAGCATCATCCCTTGCGATCATTGGATGAATGGTTGGCCTGCCAATGCCCATCATCGATGACATCAAGGATTTTTTCCAGAGACTATAAATACCTAGAAATTGGCAAGCCTTGCGTCGCCATCGCGTCTATTCTACGAGAAACCTCCGGATCCTCAACCAAAGGTGGGGCGTGATGCGGTTTCACCCTCGCGTCGATCACAAGTGCCCCTTCACAACCCCAATGTTTGTGACGAATGGCCGCTCCGATACCGTCGATGTCTAATGCTGGATTACTACGAGTGAAGGTGATCCACTGAAAGTTTCCGATATTGGCGGATGTAAATCCGGAATCATCCGCGATAACGATCAAGGGATAGTCGTTGATAGAATCCTGGACACTGAACGATTCGCAAAAACGACGCAAGTCCTTCGTAGAATCACTACCCGCTCCCGGACCTTTAACAACCAATATCCCTGGCATCATTACTTCCGGGTCGGAATACCCTTTCGGCAGGGTGAGGCCCGCGGGTATTTCCGCTGTCAACTCTCGACGCTTCGGCCCACATGCAGCTACAACAACTTTCGACCCCTGATTTAAACCTGTACCTGAATAGTCCAAAGTGTCTATTGATGTTTCAGTTTGAAAATGCAAGTCACGTTTCCAGTCCACTCGCTCAAGGATATGATGGAGGAATTGACACGAATCTTCGATTTCCAGATGCTCATTATCAAACTGATTGGCGATGAATAAATACTTTGCCAGCGACAGCTG
Source organism: Planctomycetaceae bacterium (assembly GCA_002717145.1). Lineage (GTDB taxonomy): Bacteria > Planctomycetota > Planctomycetia > Pirellulales > Pirellulaceae > UBA721. The sequence continues at coordinate 2,755 of PBCP01000096.1, forward strand.
TCCTTGTCCAAGAATCGCATTGGCCTGAGTCAGTAGCTCTTGGGGCCTCGATTCATCGCTGTATGGAGTATACCGTTCACTACCGATGGCAAACAGCAATGGGTGTACTCCCGCTGCATCAACGGCATGGACAGCTTTGACTCCAGGTAGCACTGTCGGGATAACCGGCCCGGTAATCTCATGGATCAGTTCCCCAAACCGAGTATCTTCCTGTGGCGGTCGTCCGACAACTGTAAACGGCCAAATTGCATCCTTACGATGACGAATTCGGTTGACTTTCACAACCGGGAAATCATGCGTCAGGCTGTAATATCCTAGGTGATCTCCAAAAGGGCCTTCCGGACGAGTCGCTCCCGGCAGGATTTCACCCTCTATACAAAAATCAGCCTCAGCATAAACCGGCAACTGTCCCTTTCGCTGTACCATTTGGATTCGACTTCCGGACAAAGCCCCGGCAAACGTAAGTTCACTCATTCCTTCCGGCAGTGGCATGACGGCCGCCAGTGACATAGCCGGACTACCTCCAACGAAAATATTAACCTTTAGTGATTCACCTCGGGCAATCGCGGCCTGTTGGTGAACCCCGATGCCTCGATGAATCTGATAATGCAATCCAACTTCTTCATTAGCAATATACTCTCCTCCACTTAGCTGGACTCGATACATTCCAAGATTAGCGTGCATCATGCCAGGCCGATCGGGATGTTCAGAATATACCAGTGGCAAAGTGATAAACGCTCCACCATCATTAGGCCAGCTTTGCATTGGTGGAAGATCTGAAACCTGACAAGTCGACTCCATAATAGGGCCGTTGCCCTTCCGTTTGGGCAGCATCTTTAACGCCTGCCAGGGCAGACCCAGATTACGCAAAGGGTGCTTTAATATTTGGCCTGGATCAACTTTTGCAGCCACTAACCGCTTTACCTGCTTCAGTGTATCGCGAAATATGAATTCACTACGATCCAAAGTACCGAACAGGTTTGACACCATCGGAAATTGGCAATCGATAACGTTGGTAAAGAGTAAAGCCGGCCCTTGACTGGCGAAAACGCGACGGTGTATTTCAGCTGCTTCAAGATGGGCATCCACTGGTTGTTCGATACGAATCAACCGGCCCGCAGCTTCTAAATCCTTGATACATTGTTGAAGGTTTTTGACCGTCATGAAAAAATGAAACTTACGTTTGGTCTACAAAAATAGTGGGGATTCATTCACTGATTGACATTTCATAATGCCTGAACACGTACCTATCATAACAAGTCCCTTGGAATTCCAAACGAACCTAGGGTGTTGATTCAGCACACAAAGCTTAAAATCAGTAAAATAATTTGCTGGAATTTTATTGTCACGATGACAACCATTTTCCCCTTTTCATAAAATACAACTGTGCAACAAGGACGAGCACCCATGACTACCGCAATAACTTCGGAGTCCATCATCAACATACAGGCCGATGCAGTCGTCATTGGAATTTCAGGCGACGCACTATCCGGTGCTGCCGCCGAATTAAACGATGCGACCGCTGGGGGTCTCCAATCATTAATCGACTCAAAAAAAGCCAAAACATGTGCTGGCAAAGTTACTTCCTGGCTCCAGCCACAGGGTATTCAGGCACCCGTCGTTTTGATCGTGGGTCTGGGCGACAATCCGACAGCGGGTGATTGCTACAAAGCGGGTGGAGCTGCTGCTAAATCCTTGGGAAATTCGCAGCTGGAAACTGTGGCATTTTATTTTCCTGAACTCGACCATGCTCTGTTGGAATCGGCAGTCGCAGGCAGCGTTGTTGGGAGTACCGGGCAGGACCTTCACAAAAAAAAACCCAGTCTCTTTCGACCTCAACAGATCCTCTGGGCAACTGACAATAGCGATGCTGTCGCTAATGGAAGTAAGATTGGATCCGGTGTTAATCCGACCCGTGAGCTTGTGAACCAACCACCAAACTATATATATCCCGAATCTTTTGCGGAACAAACGGCTCAGCTTGCTGAACTGGAAAACGTCACCGTTGAGATTTGGGATAAAGCTCGTCTGGAATCCGAAAATTGTGGATCGTTGCTCGGAGTTGCTCAAGGATCCGACTTTGAGCCACGTCTGGTCATTATTCGATATCGGGGCAACGACTCGGAGAATCCAGCGATGGCCATTGTAGGCAAAGGCGTGACTTACGATAGCGGAGGACTATCACTTAAGCCAAGCGAAGGTCAAAAAACAATGAAGTGTGATATGGCCGGCGCAGCCACTGTGGTAGGTACAATTAAAGCAGTCGCTGAACTTGGAGCCCCTTGTCATATCGTCGGACTTGTTGGTCTGGTGGAGAATATGGTTAGTGGAAATTCATATCGATTGGGTGATATTCTGACGTCCCGCAACGGAAAAACGATCGAAGTATTAAATACCGATGCAGAGGGCCGTCTGGTATTAGCAGATGTCCTCGACGTAACTCTTGGATTGAATCCAGATCACATCGTTGATTTAGCAACACTGACCGGCGCTTGCTGTGTGGCACTTGGTTTGGATATCGCTGGACTGTTTACCAATGACCAAAGCTGGTGTGACCAAATTGTTAATTCAGCAGCTGAAGTTGGTGAAGAAGTTTGGCAATTGCCAATGACTCACCACTTTAGTGATCAGCTGAAAAGCAAGATAGCAGACCTTAGAAATATTGGAGCGGGCCGCTGGGGCGGAGCGATTACCGCTGCTAAATTCCTCGAGGAATTTGTTGGGGATGCCTCCTGGACTCATATAGATATTGCAGGACCCGCCTATGCTGATTCGGCAAAATCTTATATAGATGGAGGTGCAAGTGGCGTCCTTGTACGTACACTCGTCAATATGGCTCGCGGGATGTAAGGGTAGTCCAACATTGATTTTAAATCGTGTTTAGCACATAGGGTTGTCCATTGGACTCGATCGCAAATTTCATCCAAGAAAATCAGTACATGATCTATCTGATCTGTGTACCCGTATTGGGTATTTCAGCTCAGTGGTTGGCATGGCGTTTACGCCTGCCGTCTATCTTACTTTTACTTGGGTTTGGAATTTTATTAGGTCAGGCGATTACTCCGGCTGATGTTATCGAGAATCTGCCTCGAATTGAAGACTCGCTATCTCAGGGCCATATCAGCCCTGAACAGCAAGGCGAAGGACTCATTCCCGCAGTCCATCAGGATGGCTCACCCTATGTATCAGAACCTCCCACTCATCGAGTAGATGCCATCGATGTTAATGCACTGTTGTTACCTCTGGTGTCATTCTGCGTTGCTATTATTTTGTTTGAGGGAGGGCTGACGCTACGATTTAGCGAGCTCAAGGAAGCAGGTAGTGCCACCATCCGACTATGCACCATCGGTGCCGGGGTTACATGGATTCTTTCGAGCATTGCCGTTTTCTACATCGCCGGCTTCGAAAACTGGGAGTTGTCAGCTTTGACGGGAGCCTTCATGGTGGTGACCGGTCCAACAGTAGTGATCCCACTTCTCAGGCACATCCATCCCTCCAAAAAAATGGGTTCTATTGCTAAGTGGGAAGGAATTATCATCGATCCGATTGGTGCTGTGCTCGCTGTTTTGGTGTTCGAATTTATTCGAAATTACGAACAAGGCGACTCGTTTTTGGGTGTCGTGATGGCCCTCTTGGTTACCGTTGTGACTGGCCTGGTGATCGCCTATTGTTCCTCCAAGCTTCTATTGCTCTTCACCAGGAAATACTGGATCCCCGATTATTTACACGGTGTCGTCTTTTTGGCCGTCGCGTTGGGTACCTTCGGCGTATCTAATCTGATTCAGCACGAATCGGGTCTGCTGACGGTTACCGTGCTGGGAATCTTACTGGTAAACCAAAAAGAGGTTTCAATTCATCACATAATTGAGTTCAAAGAGCATCTTGGAGTATTCCTCATTTCAAGTCTATTTATCGTACTTGGCTCCAACTTTGACCTCGCGCAAATCCCTGAGGTAGGCTGGCAAGGATTGGGATTCCTGGTAGTCATGATTATCTTTGTGCGGCCGGCCAGTGTCTTCCTATCGACCATCAAATCTGATCTCTCGTTTAAAGAAAAAATCTTTCTATCATTTCTTGCACCTCGGGGGATTGTAGCTGCTGCGGTTGCCAGCGTTTTTGCACTTGAATTAGGGCACGTCGGCGGAATGGATCAGGCAATTGTTGATAAGATCGTGCCGCTCACATTCATTCTGATTGTTGGAACTGTCGCGGTTTACGGCCTTGGGGCAGCACCACTCGCCAGACTGTTAGGTCTCAGTGAGACCAACCCTCAGGGAATTCTCTTTGCCGGTGCTGACCAGTGGGTCAGAGATCTGGCTGTTGCTTTACAACAAACCGGACACAACGTTCTCATGTTAGACACAAGTTTTAACAACTGGAGCCAGTGTCGTATGGTGGGTATACCTGCGGAATGTGCCAGTGTTCTTTCTGACTATGTTCAGGAAGAGCTTGACCTAAGTGGAATTGGACGAGTGATGGCCGTTACTCCTAATGATGAGGTTAATGCGCTCACCATGCAGGAATTCTCCAGTATCTTCGGTCGTCAAAACATCTATCGGATGCCGCCCTGGGATTACAAAAAGGGAAGGCGTTCGAGTGAAGGCGGGCATGCGGCAGGCCGCTGGATTTGCCATCCACGTGTCACCCACAATCTGATGCGACAGCAGGTTCGTGACGGAGGCACCTTTAAAGTGACTCGGATTAGCGATGAATTCACCTATGAACAGTTTATCGAACGCAATGGGATGAACTGTATTCTATTCTTCACCGTAGACACGAATGATAATTTGAATATCAATACGACCGAGAATCCACTTAAGGTCAAAGCGGGGGACACCATTGTAGCCTTCGTGCCAGGCTCAGAACTTGGTTTTGATCCTAATGTCATCGAAGAACATTAAGCGATGCAAATCGGGACGCTCTCGTCACTGAATCAAGATATCGCTGACAGTTTGAATGCTCTACAATGACGAGCAAACACTAATCTTTTTTTCGCATATAGGTACGACATGTCTATTGCTCACCGCTTCCCTAAAGTTTTGCTCATTTTAAGTCTGGGTACGCTTTCTCTTGCTTCAGGTTGTGGATCTGACGAGCAGGCCGAGGATAAGCCAGACAATGGGTTCGTGGTTGTTAACGAGAATGAGGATAATAACCAAATTTTGGTTCCTGTTAATCCACAGCAACAAGAAACAGAAACTATACCATCTCAACCGACGCCCAATACGCGGCCTGATCCCAATGCAATTCCACCGGGACCAGTCAACACGCCACCAAGTGTGATTAGCCTGCTGGCAAATCGCTTAGGAGAACCTGAACCGACAGCTGAATCACCCGTGGAAACTTTACAGAAGTTTATCACTGTACTCAACGAACAGCCTCAACTTGCACAATCGCAAGAACAATACGCTCAGTTCATACAGATGTGTATGCCTGAGGTCATCAAACTGTGCGACATGCTGCTTGCCAAAGACAATCTGACTCAAACTGAAAAACTGTTTACCTACAATGCGAAATATAGTGCTCTGAATCAAACGCTTCAGATAGGCGATAAAAAGGCACTCGCCATGCTCGGTCAAGTGACAGCCACCATGGCAGCAGACGAAGATGAACTCGTTGCGAAGAACGGACGACTTTTGGCCCTGTCTACTGCTACTCAAAAACGCATGATGGATGCACAGGGAACAGGCGACTTCAAAACGGCTATCGCGGCTATTCGAAAAGACATGGAACCATGGCTGGAAGGATATTCAGACGATCAGGAAGTCTTCGCAGTGCTGCAGGGTATTGGATTAAGACTGCTGCAAGCCGATGTAGAGCAGGGAAATGAATTGTTACAGAAAATTGCGGAAGCCTTTAAGGACAGTGAAGATGAAACGATTGCTTTAGAGGCGAAGGCCACTCTGGAACAGCCGGCCATCGATGAATCCGGCGTCTATTCGGCAGCCACCAATTACGTCAATGCTCCGAATTCCGGTGAAAACAAGATGACGCTCATCGAGGCCGTCGACAAAGTGCTCAGTAACCCAAACCGCGGTATTGGGACGATGAGGACGTTATTAGATATTATCCAACAGATCAAAGATATCGACCTCTCCTTCGCCATCATCGACAAGACATCAGCTGCCTTTGGAGAGCTGGAGAATGAAGAGCTTACAAAAGAGGTTAAACAGCAATTGGAAAATATTGCGGGCCAGGTTTTGATCGATCAGCTTGGATTGATTGACAAATTTCGAACGCTTCTGACGGAACCTTCAGATGAAAGTAAAACAGCAGCCATCGCGGGCTACCAGGAGATGTTAGAGCATCCTCGTATGAGTGCCACATTATTGATCGGAATGATGCAAATCGTTGAGCAAGTCGCCGATGTGGATAAAGATGTCACTACCCGGATTGCAAAACTATCCCAAGAGGCAGCGGACACTCTACTAGAGGGAGACCAAAAGGCATTTTTCAACGAAAATCTAACCAAGCTTTCGAACCGGGTGAACCTACCGGGAACCACCATGGCATTACCATCCCGAACTCTGGACGGAGAGCAATTTGACTGGGCATCACTGCAGGGAAACTATGTCATCGTGGATTTCTGGGCCACCTGGTGTGGACCGTGTCTGGCTGCTATTCCTCTGATTGAAGAGCTCCAGCAGCAATACGCCGATAAAAATCTGAAGTTCATCGGTTACAGTATCGATGCGGACCGTGACCAACTAAAAGCCTTCCTTGCTGAGCGGGAAGCTAATGAGAACGGGTTCAAATGGCCTGTCGTAACCGACGATTTTGATATCGACCCGGTGCTACTTAAAGAGGGCAATGCCGTCGACCTGTCCTGGAAAATGCCTTCCACGGTCTATTGTGGAATTCAAGGTATCCCAACTATGGTCATTCTGGATACGGAAGGTAAAGTTTTGAAAATGATCCAGGGAGCACAGGCTCTGCCCGCCGAACTCGAGAAGATCTTCAACGAAGCTGAACCTGCGGAAGAAACTCCCGAAGAACCAACGGCCACTGATACCAGTTTTCACATACCGGTACCTCCGAAATTCCGTTTCGTGACGCAATCAATCCTGCCCTTGCTTGCTGGTCTGGCGGAGGAAAATCAAACACCGAAAGAAAGTGACCTACTTCAGGGAAATCCCTACTTGGCTCCAGCTAATCTCGACAAACTCGAATTGGTCGAATACCTCTTCGATATGCAGGATAAAGTTTCGACTATTCGAAATCGACCGGGGTTTGCTGAAGCAGTCCTCAACGCCTCCAAACGATTACTTGCTATGGATGCCTCTGATCGATTTCACATCATCGCTGCTGAAACTGCCTTTGCAGTCCTACATGAACAAGCCGGGTTGGGAAACGACAAAATGGATGAGTTGCTTGCTTCTTTTGTCGAATCACTTAAAGAGGATGAGCGGGATAAAATCAAGACATTAGTCAGATTTCATCAGATGGAACGCCGAATGTTGAATGTTGATGATTTAGAGTGGGGTGAAATCTCCGGTATCCTCAATGACACACATGACTATCTGGCAAACGAAACTCTGCAGAAGAAACATCTACGGATAGCCGTGGCCGTCGTTCATGCTATTAATCAATCGGATGAATTCAAAGTCCGTGCAGAACAATATCAACGATTTGGCAAGTTGTTTACGGGTAGCGAGTCTAAAAGGTTGGCCAACTATGGCAAGAGCATCATAAAAGCAGCCAGCAGTGGACCGGGAACTTCGGAGCTTGTTGGCAAAGATATGGAAATTGCCGGACTAACTGATTTCGGTCAACCAATTGAATGGAAGTCATATCGTGGCAAAGTTGTCCTAGTTGATTTCTGGGCAACCTGGTGCGGCCCCTGCCGGGCAGAAATCCCAAACATCAAAGCGATCCATAAAGAACTGGGGCGTGATGTATTCGACGTCGTCGCGATCAACCTGGACCGGGAGGAGGATGCTTTAGCAACATTTCTAAAAAACAATCCGCTCCCCTGGACGAATGTCATCGGAAAAGACGCAACCAGTGTTGCAGAAAAATACAGCATCGCAGCTCTGCCCACTATGATGGCTATTGGCCCGGATGGAAAGATTCTGGCGGTTGCACACCGGGTTGAAGAATTAAAACCGGTCATCTCCAAAGCAATTAAAGAGTTACCCTGAGTCGAAGCAGGCTGGAGTTTTATTACGGTAAGCGGTGCCCCATTTTGTCGCGTTTAGTCTCCAGATATTTTTCATTGTGTTCATTCGGATCACAAACGATGGGAACCTGATCGACCACCTGAACGTCGTAGCCCCGAAGATTAAATGCTTCGATTTTTTTGGGATTATTGGTTAATAGCCTCAATCGGGTTAATCCCAGATCCTTAAGAATCTGAAGACCGACACCATAATCCCGCATGTCCGCTTTGTGGCCCAAAGCATGGTTTGCTTCGACCGTGTCTAGACCATGGTCCTGAAGCGAATATGCCTTAATCTTTTCGGCCAATCCAATACCTCGTCCTTCCTGAGGTAAATACACAACGGCACCACAGCCGTTATTGCTTATCATCTCCAAAGCCATGTTGAGTTGATCGCCACAATCACAGCGGAGGCTCGTGAGCACATCGCCTGTGAAGCAACTTGAGTGCATTCTTACCAGCGGCGCCTGGTCAGAATTGCTTAGATCACCCATCCGAATAACCACCGGTTCGAGATCCTCAAAATCGACGCTGTAAGAGATAATATCAAAATCACCATACTTTGTTGGTAATTTCGCTTCAGCAGATCGATGCACAAGTTTTTCGCTAATACGCCGATGAGCAATTAATTGCTCGATCGAGATGATTTGTAGATTCTGTTGTTGAGCAAGTTTCAGGAGATGATCCCGAGAAGCACGATTTCCGGTTTCATCCAGAATTTCGCATAAAACTCCAGCCGGCTGCAGACCTGCCATTCGTACCAGATCTAAACTGGCTTCGGTATGTCCAGCTCGTCGTAAAACTCCCCCCTGTTTAGCCACCAGTAAATGGACATGTCCGGGTCGGACAAAGTCTTCAGGACGACTATGAGGATCAGCAATCGTCTTCACCGTCAGGCAACGCTCTTCTGCCGTAACACCTGTCCGACAGTCGATGTGATCTAACGGAGTCATAAAGGCCGTGCCTAATTTCGAATTGTTGGAATCGACCAAAGGAAGAATTTCCAGCCTATCTGCAGTTTCGGGTAAAACCGATAAACAGAAATCTCCCCGTCCACTTAAAACCAGATTCATTGTTTCGGGGGTAGCTTTTTCTGCTGCGCAAATATAATCACCTTCGTTTTCACGATCTTCCGCGTCCACGACGATGACGACTTCGCCTCGAGCAATTGCCTCTACAGCTTGATGTATAGTCGAAAATTCTGGTGTCATTCTCGGAGAATTCCTTGGGATATTTAGCCTTTTACATAGAAGGAATGTACATCTATGCCAAGTAATGATTGATATGAACTAAATGTATAACCAAATTATAGGTCTCGTTTACCTTTTTGCTGAGTGGGTAAGATGTAGAATAGCGAGAAGTCATTGGTGATCGAAGATGAAGTTCCGGTTATGCCAAATACTCGGAAAATACTCCCTCCTTAATAGATTCAGCTGTTTCAGGATGCTAAAACGCGAAGAGTACATCGAACAGGCCTACTTCTTTCAGACAGTGGGCGAACGCTTACCCCAACGTATCCCTCTTCAGGACGTCATTCAACAGGTCCGCGATGAAGTTCTGGCAACGACGAAACTTCCTTTGGCACTGGACTACTTGCTGGCTGAGTTGTGCAATAGTGGCACGCTCAATCCCGCGATGCAGCAACTTGACCATTACTTCACTCCTTTTCAAACATATCTGATGGCCGAGGCGGAAAGTGATGATGGGAAATTCGACCTGAGAACAGCCGTTCAGGTTCTCAAGAGTGAAGCTGAATATCGAGCAGAATCTCCCACGCGAACCGGCCTCTTTATGTTTCAATTTGAGTGCCTATGCCACAATCGCTTAAAGTACGATGCCGGATTGACGGCCATGAGTGATGATCCTATCTACGATCAGGATTGGAAAGAGTGGATTCTGGTTGTCCGACGTCAGATCGGAATCATCGACCTGGCCGACTTGATCTATGTCCGAAGCTGGCATCTGGGCAATAAACAGCCTAACTCTCCGGCGCCGGACCAAGCCATGCTCTTCGGCGAGCAGGAAGGTCGTATTGCTCTGGCGAACAGACAAAAAGAACCTATGTTTCTGTTCGCGGCATTACAACGACAATTGGGTTACCCCAAAGTTCCCCGGCCTACAGTGCAAGAAGATTCCGTTAATCGCTTGCTCTTACTTGAACGTAAAATCGATCAGTTAACCCAACGGATGAAGTTGATTGAAGACGATGCTCGCGACTCCGTGGATTTAACTAAATTCTACAAAAAGCCAAACTAGGATCTGTTTCCGGCAACTAACAAACCCTGCATTAGCAGATCTAATCCTAGTGCTGCCAGAGCCATCAATCAGCGATCGCAATGTGGACAAAATCATTTTTCAAAAACTCTTTATTTCTTTCCCGACAGTAGTGTTATCAAATACCTTGGGGTGGTAACTTTTAATTAATGTGGTGTACACTTTATGCGCCTATTGGGCAGTCTAAATGGCATCAATAACAGGTATGGAGTGGTAAATCAACACTTCATTATTAGTAACGAGAATCATTAGTCACGGTTATCGAAAACGGAGCGAGGATCAACTTATAGCCATAACGCTTAAGCTCCGTTAGAGCTTCATAAGCTCCGTTTATCAAAACACAATCATGGGCTGTAGCAGGTATTCTCATTAACCTCTTTTAATTCCAAAGATTTAGCTCTTTCAGTAATTATCCAATGGCATCTACAGTAGAACATATCTCCCGCGCGACCATCCGGTTTGCCGGTGACTCTGGTGACGGAATGCAGCTGACCGGAACTCAGCTAACCAATACATCGGCACTGGCTGGGAACGACGTCGCCACCTTCCCTGACTTCCCGGCGGAAATCCGAGCTCCTCGTGGTACTCGGGCTGGTGTATCAGGCTTTCAGGTTCAATTCGCTTCTGAAGACATTTTCACCCCCGGTGACCAACTCGATACACTTGTGGTCATGAACCCCGCGGCGTTAGTGACTAATATTAGTGACCTGCGTAGTGGTGGCCTGTTAATTGTCAACGAAGACAACTTCGTCGATAAGGAATTTCGCCTGGCGAAAGTCGAATCCAATCCTCTGGATGATCCGGAAATGGATCAATATCGCGTCATCAAAATCAAAATGACTTTACTGACGCGAACTGCGGTTGAAGAATTGGAACTCAGTACAAAAATTGCTGATCGCTGTAAAAACTTTTTTGCGATGGGTTTTGTTTACTGGCTTTACAATCGCGACCTGCAACCAACTCTGGATTTCATTAATGCCAAGTTTGGTGGGAAACCGGAAATTGCAGCTGCTAATGAAAAGGCTCTCAAAGCTGGTTACAACTATGGTGAGACGACCGAAGCTGCGATCAGTACCTATCAGGTCGAAAAAGCCAAGCTTGAGCCTGGTAAGTATAAAAACATCATGGGTAATCAGGCATTAGCCTGGGGTTGTATCACTGCTGCCAAACTCAGTGATAAGGACCTGTTCCTCGGCTCCTACCCCATTACTCCGGCATCTGACATTTTGCATGAACTATCCAAGCACAAAAAGTTCGGTGTACGGACATTCCAAGCTGAAGATGAGATTGCTGCCGTCTGTGCAACCATTGGGGCTGCGTTTGGCGGCCACATGTCCATTACCACCTCCAGCGGTCCGGGTATCGCGTTGAAAGGTGAGGCCATGGGATTGGGGATGATTCTTGAGCTACCAATGCTGATCATCAATATTCAGCGTGGTGGTCCAAGTACTGGATTACCCACAAAAACGGAGCAATCGGACCTGCTGCAATGCATGTACGGTCGAAACGGGGAATCACCATTGCCCGTCATAGCAGCCAGAAGTCCTGCGGATTGCTTCGACACAGCGATTGATGCCTGGCGAGTCGCAGCCAAATTCATGTGTCCGGTCATTGTACTTTCTGACGGCTATATTGCTAACGGTGCTGAACCGTGGCGAATTCCGGACTACGACACAATAGAAAAAATTGTTATTGACCATCCGGGTGAACGGGCTGAAGAAGATCCCCCATTCCTCCCTTATAAAAGAAATGAAGACCTTTCACGCCCCTGGGCATTACCGGGAACTAAAGGACTGGAACACCGAATCGGTGGGCTTGAAAAGGAACACGAAACCGGCAACGTTAGCTACGATCCTGACAACCATGAATTCATGTGTAAAATTCGTCAGGAGAAAATCGACAAAATTGCTGAGTTTATTCCTGAACTGGAAGTCGACGGAGAAGAGTCCGGCGACTTACTAGTACTTAGCTGGGGTGGTACTTACGGTGCCTGTACGACAGCTGTCACACAATGTCAGGCAGAGGGGTTAAGTGTTTCTCACGCCCACCTTCGATTCATCAATCCGTTTCCAAGAAATCTGGAATCGCTACTGGGTAACTTTAAGCAGGTGGTTATTCCGGAATTGAATCTGGGACAATTACAAAAAATCATCAAGTCCACCTTTGGCGTTGACGCTGAAGGCATTCATAAACTGAAGGGACGTCCGTTTACCGTCTCTGAATTAGTACAACAATTTAAGGAACTGATTGGCTAATCGAAGCCATCATCGTTTCATCACATCTCAGGTAAAACGCAATGAGCACAGAACTACCAGTACTTAAAGCTGCTGATTTTGGAAGTGATCAGGATGTCCGCTGGTGTCCGGGTTGTGGAGACTACTCCATTCTGGCACAAATGAAAAAAGCTTTAGCCGCGCAGGGATTCCCTCGTGAAAAAATTGCTTTTATCTCAGGTATCGGCTGCTCGAGTCGCTTCCCATACTATATGTCAACCTATGGTATGCACTCGATCCACGGTCGAGCACCCGCCTTCGCAACAGGCCTTAAATCAGCCCGGCCTGACCTTCAGGTCTGGGTGATCACCGGTGACGGTGATGCATTGAGTATCGGTGGAAACCACTTGATGCATGCGATTCGACGAAACGTCAATCTCAACATCGTGCTGTTCAACAACCGTATATATGGGCTTACAAAAGGACAGTACTCACCAACTTCTGAGATTGGCAAGATTACCAAGAGTACTCCAATGGGTTCGGTCGACAACCCGCTGACTCCGCTATCAGTAGCAGTCGGATGTGGAGCAACCTTTATTGCCCGTTCCATCGATACGAATGTCAAACATCTTGCTGACACATTGCAAAAAGCTGCTGAGCATCAGGGGACCTCGTTCATCGAAGTGTACCAAAACTGTAATATCTTCAACGATGGCGCCTGGAAGTATGCAACGGATCGAGCGACAAAACAGGATAACGTTTTAGAACTTGAGCATGGAAAACCTTTAATCTTTGGCGCGGAAAGCAACAAGGGAATTCGTCTCAATGGACTGAATCCGGAAGTTGTTGAACTTGGTAATGGTATCGCCGAAGACGATTTGCTCTTCCACGATGCAAAAGCTCCTGAACCTACCATGGCTTATCTACTGTCTCGCATGCAGCAGCCTGAGTTTCCAGAAGCCATCGGGATATTCCGTCAAATTGACGCGCCTGTATACGATGATCAGCTCAACGCTCAAGTGGAAGCCGCTCAACAGGCCGCTTCTGATGCTAAGCTTAATGACTTATTCAACTCGGGGAATACCTGGGAGGTTGGTTAGTCAATTTTGACAAACAAAAAAGCCCGGGAGTTTTCTTTCCCGGGCTTTTTTAATTGCTGAATTAGTTCCTGATTTACATAAATTCCTGACTCAGTGGTTTGATTGTCACTTCCGGAATATGAGCTCGAGGAGGAAGCGTCGCTATCGACAGTGCGAGATGGCCCAGATCTTCCGGTTGCAACATACGTGCTCGGTGCTCATCAGTTACCGGATTCGGACGTTTTTCAAGAATTGGCGTTTCCACTTCACCAGGATATATATTCGTCACGCGAACTCCGTCAATATTTGCTTCGTTGGAACTGGCAATTCCCAAGGCAGCCATCGCAAATTTGGAAGCGGAATACGCTACTCCCCCAAGTGCCGTGGAACGAATTCCCGAAATCGAAGATATATTAATCACAATCCCATCGCCACGTTCACGCATTTGAGGGAGCACTTCATACATCGTGTAATATGCTCCGCTGGCGTTAATGGCCATCACCTGGTCCCATTGCTCCGGCTTCATCGCTTCCATGGTTCGGTTAGGAATATTAGTTCCGGCGGAGTTAACTAAAATATCAATCTGACCTACATTTTCAGCTACCCAGGCGAAGAAACCCTTCACACTGTCCAGACATGACACGTCCATCGTGTGGTAAAGCATTTCCCCGGCACCATTCCAGGCATCAGCCGCTGCTTGCAAAGGCTCTTCGCGACGCCCGGCAATAATTACTTTGCACCCCTCGGCTGCATATGCCTGAGCAATACCTTGCCCGATTCCCGTACCACCACCCGTGATCACGGCGGTCTTTCCTTCCAGTCTCATATCAACTCGCTTTTTCTACATAAATCCACGGTAAACATCTTCGCTTACGTGTTCTAATGAAATGTCTAATTACCCATGTTTACTCCCCTCCGGACAGCTTTTCAAGTAAGGGCAAGGTAATTAGGAATCAATGCCAATATTCATCCTTTGATAAATCGCGACAAACCGGCTAAAAACTAATCGCCTTTGTAGCAATTCCAATAATTGCACATCGGTGACGTATTAAAGATAATTAGAGGTATTCCACCCAAAGGAAGGGAACAGGATTGGATAGGCAACTTCTCAGAAGATTGGTCTATCGGAGCAGCTATGGCCAACCGAGATAATTTAATTGAACCGATTGACGGCACGATCTCTATCGTAACGCCCGAGAACATCACATTTCGGTACAGCGTGGCAGGTCCGTTTCAACGAGCGACTGCATTCGTCATCGACTTTCTGATCCGAATTGGCGTTATCATTGTTCTACTAGTGATAACCATTGCACTTCGATCTGTCATTGGAGACGTTGGAATTGGCTTCTTTCTCTTATCCAACTTTGTACTCAATTGGTTCTATGGTGCAGTTTTTGAAACCTACATGAATGGTCAAACACCTGGTAAACGGCTGATGGGAATCCGTGCTGTCACTGTCGATGGAAAACCCATAAATGCGATGCAGGCTGTTATGAGAAACCTCATTCGTACGGCGGACACTTATCCACTGGTTACCCCCGCAATGTTTGGTATCGAGTTTACCGATAGTCCAATCTATCAATCAGCGATCATCCCTACTTTTGTGATGGGATTGATTGTCATGAGTATGAACAAGCGGTATCAGCGCATCGGAGATCTGGTGGCTGGCACCATGGTCATCGTCGATCAGCGTAAAGCAACATTTGGACTAACCGACGTCCGCTCACCTGCTGTTCTCCAAATCGCAGCGATGATTCCGGCAACCTTTCGGGCTGATCAGGGGATGTCTCAGGCACTCGCACATTTCGTTGACCAGCGTCCAAGGCTTTCAGATGCTCGCCGAAGAGAAATAGCAACTCATCTGACAGATCCACTTTCCAGAGAACTTGGGCTACCTCCAAACCTTGATTCGGATCTGCTCTTACAGGCCTTGTACTACAGGGCATTTGTTTCTGATGCTCAGCAGGAATTAGCTCAGTTAACGCCCACTGCAACAGTCCAGTATCATGCACCTCAGCAAGTATCCTCCTACGGGACTCCGGTACAGCTACCGTCATATACGCAGCCCGCACCCCAACCCGGCAAACCATCTGGTCGACCTCCAAGCGGAGGATTACTACGATGAAAGTAGCCGATTTACTTTTACAGCGACAGCAACAATGGCAGGAACTGGAATTCCTATGCGACACGGTCAGTAAACGACGGGCGGCGTCGATTACTGCCGAACAGTTATCCACATTTGCTTCGTTATATCGAAGTGCCTGTGCCGATTTGGCATTAGCAGACTCGTACAATCTTCCTCCTGAAACTGTCGAATACTTACACCGACTTGTCGGTCGGGCCCATAGCAGACTTTACCGCTCACGACGTTTCCAATTCAACGCATGGTTTCATGTATTAATATTCGATGTACCACGTCGAATTCTGCGGGATAGTTGTGTCCAATTTATGTTTGTATTCTTCTATGGGACGTTTCTACTGTCCGCCTATCTGGCTTATGAATCTGAAATCTTCCCCAACTACCACATTGATATCATTACTCAGGAACAACTTTGGTCACTTGAAGATATGTACTCCACCTCCGTTGCAGATGAAGAACGAGGATTAGGGGCAGGTGGAATGGCTGCCGGATTTTATGCGAACCATAATACCGGAATTGGCTTAAGCTGTTTTGTCACGGGGATTCTAATTATTCCGGGGTTACTTGTGACATTGTTCAATTCCGCATTTTTAGGTGCCATCTTTGGATACATGGCACGAGACGACGTTCCCATGACTGACAACTTCGTTGAGTTTGTCACGGCCCATGGCCCCTTTGAGTTAACTGCGATTGTCTTGGCCGCCGCTGCCGGACTACGACTTGGTATCTCCTGGGTTAAAACCAATGGACTTTCGCGTAGTGCCTCGCTACGAAAGTCCGGTATGGAATCTATGCCAATTATGGGTGTCTCCATTGTGTTCTTCTTCATGGCGGCGATTATTGAAGGATTCATTTCTCCATCAGGGATCCATTACAACTTCAAGCTGACAATCTGTATCGCATCGGCCGCCTTTATTCTCGTTTATCTGGTTGTATTCGGTTTGTTCAAAGGAGAGCACCATGCAATTCGATAAGACTCATATTCAGATCAGAAACAGAACAGAAAGTGAATTGTTGGATATCTCACTTCATATATTCAGACGGTTTCCCATCCCCATTCTGCTTTCATTTCTGGTCATAGCTATCCCTCTAGTTTTACTCAATGATTTACTCTTGAGTCATGTCCTGACACTTGAATTCAATACACCACAATATGGAGTGAATTCGATTGTTGAGCAGGAATTCACAACCTCCGATTTGAGTTTTAAGACGTATCTTTATTTACAGGTTGTTTTGATCATTACCCAAGCTCCCATCGCTTCCATCCTGTCCACCTTGATGCTGAGCAAGCTGATTTTTAATGAGAAACCAACGATCAAAGGACTCATCAGAGACGCGAAATCCTGTTTTTGGAATATTTTAATGGCGTTTGGGTTACGGCGTTGTGTACTCATCATGATGGGATTATTAGTATTACTGCTCGATACGGGGCCTAGCGGCCGAGCAACCGTCATGACGTTCTACACCCTGACTTTCATTACGTTACTTTTTGTTCGAGGCAATCGCCCCTATACACTTGAAATCATTCTGTTGGAACGTCCGGGTAAGGATCCAGCAAAAGGAATGACTCTCAGCCAACGTAGTAAAATGCTTCACACCGCAACCGGCGGAAATGTCATGGGGCGAAGTATGTTTGGCATGTTAGTCGGTGTAGTGTTTTCATTGTGCCTTTATGGTGCGATAACCTTTTTCTCGATTTCATTATTCACCGAATCCGGAACGATTGAGAGTTCAGTATTTACAGCTCGCTGGCTGTTTCCGATATCCTGCTGGCTCGCCGTTTGTTATACGTCAGTTGTGCGATTCATGAATTACATTGATACACGAATCCTGACCGAGGGCTGGGAGGCCGAGTTAAAAATTCGCACGGAAGCCTACAAGCTGGAACAACGTCAGCAATTAGGTACGAGTTGGTAAGAAACAAAAGATGAATCTCTGTTCACGACTAATATTCGTAATACTGCTGGCAAGTTATCTGCTGCCCGAACACGTATTCGCACAACGCGACTCTGATCCGATCGAATCAGGCCGTAAAGCATTAACTCGCGAAAACCCTTTTCCCTGGTACGATCAACAACAGGATCAATTACGCCGGATTCCTCTCGACACGGCATTTCTGGAACGGATGCGAGAACGCATGGAAGCCATGGAAGGCCTAGAAGAGCGATTGCAAGAATGGCTCGAAAACGTTGAGCAGAACTTTGATCCGAACGATCTACCCTCTCCGGATTTAAGTGAACTTGAAAGTGCGTTGGAAGATTTCGATTCTGAAGCGTTTCGTGAACGGATCGAGGAATACCTCCGGCGACTCTCCGAAAGCAACGGCGAAAATGAGACGAACCCCAATGATCGCCTAAATCCTGGTGGGCGAACCAATGATTCAGGATCAGGTTCTCCTTTCCAGGGAAATCCCGATATGCCTCGTGGTGGAAGCGGGTCCACGAATAGTTCATCGGGTGGGCCAGGTGGATTTGACCCACCCGACCTCGGGTTTATTGGTGACGGAGCAGGATTTGCGAAAGCATTATTCTATATCGTCCTGGGTGTCGTCGTAGTGGCTCTAATCGGCCTGATCGTATGGGCAATCATCAATCGGGAGAAAACGAAGAAGGATCCGGGAGTCGCCTCAGAATCGACGGTTGTCACAGACGAACAACGCGTTGAAGAATTACCTTTTCAGTTAGATGCTGCGTATAAAGACCTTCTCGACAGAGCGCGTGAATGTTATCAGACCGGTGACTACGATCAGGCAATTATTTATCTATTCAGTTATGAGCTAATTCAGTTGGATAAAGCGGCTTTAATTAAGCTGACGCGTGGCAAGACAAATCACCAGTATCTACGGGAAATCCAACCCAACAAAACATTGAATTCACGGCTTGCAATCACCGTGCGTGCATTCGAAGACGTATTTTTTGGGAACAAAGAGCTTAGCCAGCGAAGATTTGAAGAGTGCTGGCGTGAAGTAAGCAGCTTCCAGCAACTAACTCCGTCTCAGCAGCAAGTAGGGGTAGTCTAGTGCAAATCAAGCTGTCGCAACCTGTAATTCTTAGTTTGATGTTTCTGGCCCTGGCTTTGCCAGCAAACGTGAGGGCTCAGGAAGATGATATTGATGCAACCTACGGTCAGGGGAATCAATCCGCAGGTCGTTACAGCATTAATGGTACGGGGGTTTTGGCTCAGTTATTTGAAGATCGTGGTCACAGCGTGTTCTACTCCCGCGTCCTCGGCCGGCCAACACGCAAGGCTGATGTCATTATCTGGGCTCCGGATAATTTCCACGTGCCCTCTGATACGGAAGTTGCCGCCATTGAACAGTGGCTGCAGGAAAAAGCCAACAGAACATTTATCTTTATCGGACGGGATTATGACGCCACAATGGATTACTGGGTCGATGTGGCCAAGGGCGCCAGTCCGGAAGAACAGGCAATGCTGACTCTTAAACTGGCCGATGTCTGGGGTGCTCATCAGGTGAAACGGATGGCCATCATTGATGACGAAGATTGTGGTTGGTTTAAGATTCAGCAGGATAATACTGTCCGCACCATACGCTCAGCAAGATCTACCACTGACTGGCTGGAAGGAGTATCTCCGGGCGGGCTTCAAATGCGACTCCAAAGCTATTTTGTGGAGTCGGATCGAGGTAAAACTTCCAGCTATGATCGCTATGAATACGATCCTCAGCTCTTTTATCAAAATATTCCGCTGATTACTCGTATTCAAAACCGTTCCAAATTTAATCGTGGGCAAATATATGTGATAGCCAACGGATCTTTTCTGCTCAATGTACCGTTGGTGCATCGCGAACACCGTAAGCTAGCCAGTAAGCTTATCGAAAAGGTTGGACGCGAAAAAGTCATCTGTTTTCTGGAAAGTGAATTCGATGACTGGGAAGATGTGCCGGTTCTAGAAAACGCGCCTTCAGCCGCACGCCCTCCTAGTATCATCACCATTCTCCAAACCTGGCCGTTTGGAATCATTCTGATCCACATGATTGTGATTGGTGTTGTGTATTGTTTTTACCGCTTCCCGATTTTTGGGCGTCCCAGGACTCAATATGAGCTCAATACTGTCATCGATGACGTGAATGAAAGCCAGAGTGTTTCTAACTTCGGGCGGCATATCAGAGCACTTGGCAACCTACTTAAACGTGGTGGGAACACAGCATTCGCCAACCATTGTCTACAAATGTATCGCCAGCGATCCAGTGAGCAAACAACGTATCAACCACAGAAACAAAAGAAGAAACCAACCTAGAGAGGCCTCAAAAAGGTAATTGAAATGTCTATTGGTACCTTTAACTGTCCATCATGTGGACAACCACTCACCTTACCTCCTTCGTTTACCGGAGCTCAGGTGCAATGCCCACAATGTCAAAATATCATCAACATTCCCGGGCAGAGTGTGCAACCAGTCACTCCTCAACCGGTCACTCCACAACCGGTCACTCCACAACCGGTTACTCCACAACCAGTTATAAATAATCCGGTGGCGGGAAGTATTGGGAAGATGTCATTAGCAGCATCAGCCGATACTGGTCTCAATACGCCAACCCGACAATTATTTAATAAGATCACCGACGAAGTTGCAAAGGTCTTTGTTGGGCAGGAAGAACTTGTACTGGGCACATTGGTTTCGCTGTTTTCCAACGGGCACGTCCTTATCGAAAGTGTCCCCGGACTCGGGAAGACTCTGTTTGTCAGAACTCTGGGGCATGTCCTAGGTTGTGATTTTGGCCGCATCCAGTTTACAGCGGACCTGATGCCATCTGATATCACTGGCGCTCCGGTCTTTAATATGAAAACTCAGGAGTTTACCTTTCATCCGGGACCTGTATTTACGCAGTTGTTGTTAGCTGACGAAATCAACCGCTCACCGGCTAAAACGCATGCCGCTTTACTGGAAATTATGCAGGAACATCGAGTCACGGTGGACGGTGAAAGTTACAAACTTGACCCTCCGTTCCTCGTCATTGCGACACAAAACCCTGTAGAGCAGGAAGGAACCTACAATCTTCCTGAAGCTCAACTGGACCGTTTCATGATGAAGCTGATTGTGAATTACCCAACCGAGCAGCAGGAAGCCGACATCCTGAAGCAACACAGCCAGCAAAAGAATCTGGGCGAGGTATTAGAAAACGAAATTCAAACAGTTTCCTCACCTGCCGAGATCAATCAAGCTATTCAGGCTAACGCGGATGTTCGTATCGACGATGCTTTGGCAGACTATATCAATAAGATCGTGCGATTACCCCGCCAATGGCCTCAGTTCTATATGGGAGCTTCCCCCCGTGCCGGTTTAGCTCTCATGCAGGGAGCGCGCACTTTGGCAGCCTTCCAGGGACGAGACTATGCCATTCCTGATGACGTCGTTCAAATTGCACTTCCAGTCTTGCGACATCGAGTCATGCTGACCGCAGAAGCAGAAGTGGAAGGGCAGCAGGCAGATCAGATTTTGACTGACCTGATCCGCACCATTGAAGTGCCTCGATTATAAGCTTCATAACATATACCCTTTATTCAACTCCCAATCAAAGCGAGTCGCTCGTCGTGAATGAGAATCTGGAGCAAATCCAGCAGCAAACACAGGAGAGCCTGGAAATACTCCAGATGTTCCCATGGTTAACGCTTATCATCTTTACGCTTCCGCTTTTATTGCTGGCACGCAATAGCGTTTATCCCAACCTGCTTTACGTCCTCGCACTCTTTTTACCCGCGTTGGTCACAATCAGTATGATCTTTTCAGCGGATATGTTATTACCTGCCATCCTGTTAGATTTGGTGATTTTTGCTGTCGCAGGATTTGATTTATTCACCGTTCCTTCCGTAAGTTCACTAACTGCGGAGAGAATTCATCAGAAGGTCGCCTCACTGGCAAAACCTGCTCATATCACATTTCAAGTCACGAACAATGGTCGGCGAAGAGTCAAGGTTTCCATGATCGATGATATCCCTGAAGAATTCGGAGTGGGGCAAGCTGTATTTTCATCGAGTATCAGCCCCGACGAGACTTTAGAGTTTAAATATATGGTGACACCTCATCAACGTGGTAATTTTCCCATGCATTGCGTCTATGTGAGAGCTCGCTCTTCTTTGGGATTTTGGAAACGCCATTTGGTTCTTCCTGCCAGAACAGAATTGCATGTTTATCCCGACCTGAAACAGCTTTCTCATTATGCCCTGTTGGCACGTACCAATCGTTTGGCATTGTTAGGGGTTCGGCGGACCCGCAAGGTGGGACAGGATAATGAGTTTGAACGCCTGCGGGAATATACTCGCGATGACCATTACAAAAACATTAACTGGCGTAGTAGTGCGCGACATAACAAGCTGATCGTCAAAGACTACCAAACAAGTCAAAGCCAACGAGTTATCTTCCTTGTCGATTGCGGTCGTATGATGACCAATGAATCGGACGGTATGTCTTTCGTCGATCATGCACTCAACTCAGCTTTAATGCTTAGTCACGTCGCACTCTCTCAGGGAGACTCCGTTGGACTCATCTGTTTCTCTGACAAAGTCCATTGCTTTGTACCTCCGCGTAGTGGCACAGGACATATGAATCAACTCCTCCATGCCAGCTTCAATCAGTTCCCTCGCATGGTGGAATCCCGTTATGATGAAGCCTTTCTCTATCTGGCCAATCGATGCAACAAACGAGCAATGGTGGTTTTAATTACCAATGTGGTAGATGAAGTGAACTCGCAGCAAGTCGTACGCTATATGCAAACCGTGTCCAAGCGACACCTACCAGTCAGTGTCATGATGCGGGATCATGAGATTTATCAGGAAGCAGAGCAAACCGAAAGCCTCTTTAATGCTGCTGCCGCTGCTCAGATCCTAAATTGGCGTCATGACGTATTAAACACCCTTAGCCATCAGGGAGTATTTTCACTTGATGTGCTACCTGAAGATCTGACTGCTCCGCTGATCAATCAGTATTTGGAAGTCAAAGCCCGGCACCTACTATAATAAATTCAATCATTGACTTATGTCTCATTTCGATGAAGGTTTTCAAGTTCTATAGAAGTCAGCTGGTTTCGCAAATGGTGGATTTGAAGTAATTTGGAAGTATGAAGTAACCAATTTCCAAGTAGACATATTGAGTGAAACAACCTGAGGATGAGCGATCCATATTTCCAACAGTTATTTGCTGAACGAATCGGTGGCGAAAACTACGGTAAAGGTACCGAAATCTATAAATTTGAGAAGATCAAACGCGCTAAACGAAAAGCTTTAGCAGACTTCCCTGACCGACTTTTACTGGATTTTGGTATCGGAGAGAATGACGCGCCAGCGGATGAAGCCGTACGTGAAGTCATGGGACAGGAAATCCATCTACAGGAAAATCGTGGTTATGCAGATAATGGGATTGCTGAATTTAAAGATGCGGTTGCCCGCTTTATGCAGCGTAATTTCGATGTCGAATTAGATGCAGCCACAGAAGTTAATCACTGCATCGGCTCCAAAACTGCCCTGTCAATGATCCCTGCCTGTTTCATTAATCCGGGCGACGTTACCCTGATGACCGTCCCTGGTTATCCAGTGGCCGGCACTCATACCAAGTACTACGGTGGAGAAGTGCATGAGCTGCCATTGTTGGCTGAAAACAACTTTCTGCCGGATCTGGACTCAATCCCTCAAGATATTCTAAGCCGAGCCAAATTACTGGTCATCAACTATCCAAATAGTCCCACCGGTAAATTAGCACCGGCTGAATTCTTTGTGAAAGTCGTTCAGTTTGCCAAGGATAATAACATTGTCGTCATTCAGGACGCAGCCCATATCTTACTAACCTTTGACGGCCGACCGACAAGCTTCCTGGAAACGCCGGGAGCTCGCGAAGTCGGCGTTGAAATTCACTCGCTTTCTAAAGGCTTCGACATGATCGGCTGGCGTATCGGCTGGGTTTGTGGAAATCCTCTACTCGTTCAGGCGTTTTCAGACGTCAAGGACAATTGCGATAGTGGTCAGTTCATTGCTATTCAGAAGGCGGCAGCTGCGGCGCTAGATAATGACGCGATTCCTCAACGAATACGTGAAAAGTACCGCCGACGTATGACCTCTCTGGTAGACACTCTGCAAGGATGTGGTTTCCAGTGTGAGATGCCGGGTGGTTCCTATTTCCTCTATACACCGGCTCCAACCGGAGTGGAGGGCGGGCCGTCCTTTGCCAATGCCGAAGAAGCCAGTCAGTATTTGATTACTGAACATGGAATTGTTACCGTACCCTGGGATAATGCTGGTGCGTTTTTAAGATTCTCTGTGACCTATGTTGCTGATAGTGAGCAGCGTGAGTTGGAATTGATGCAGGAAACCGTTACCCGGCTGGGCAGTGTCCCATTCACATTCTAAGCCTTCCCAACGCACTAGGCAGACTGAGCGGTATATAGCTTTTGCTCTGTATTGCCCAGATACTTTTCTTTCACGCCGGGATCATTGATTGCATCCTCGGCCGTTCCGTCGAATAGAAATTCACCTCGATCGATCACATAAACACGGTCGACGATTGCCAGGATTTCCAGTGCGGCATGATCCGTGATGAAAAATGATATTCCTTCGCTTTCACGTAATTCGGAAATCGTCGTCTGAATACCTTCGATTGTGATCGGGTCAATGCCTGCAAACGGTTCATCAAGCATAATGATTTCCGGCTCGAGAATTAAGCACCGTGCAATTTCCAATCGCCGACGTTCTCCACCTGATACTCGCCCTGCTTTTGTTTTGCGAATGTGAGTAATTTTGAATCGTTCCAGCAATTCATCGCAGCGCTGTCGTTTTGCCTTTCCCGTGATTCCCTGCAATTCAATCATCAGATTAAGGTTTTGCTCAACTGACAATTTCGCAAAAACACTTGAGTCCTGAGGCAGATAGCCCATCTGCCCCTCACGGGCTCGCCGATACATAGGCCAATCAGTCACATCCTGACCATGCAAGGTCACAGACCCTTCATCAGGTCGTTCCATACCGCACGTCATTTTAAAGGTGGTCGTCTTACCAGCTCCGTTTGGGCCCAGCAAACCTACAATTTCCCCAGCTTCCACTGAAAAGCTAACACCGTTAACAACCCGCTTGCGGCCGAAGGTTTTCACCAGTCCATTGACTTCAAGAATCGACATCCTGTCGGTACTCTCTAAATTTACTAATTCTAGGCTGCTACGCCACCGAGTGTATCTTACCGTATTACATCAATTCGTGAAAAGTTCGGTATGAACGGCAAGTCCCAAAACGCTTCATGCGGGTGTGGCCAGTAAATCATCAGTGCCTCACCTATAAAAAGCTTCCTGTTAAATGTGTTCTTCCCTAAGTCGTTTGTCCAACGTGTCCATCTGGCATCAGCACTGGCAGGACTATTATCGCCCATCGGGAAAAATTCATCTTCCATCACATTAAAAGAAAGGTCTTCCCGATCAGTAAAGAAGGTTGATTGATTCCAGATCGGGAACAGGTCCAAATGAAGTTGAATCACACTTTGTTTCGAGGCAGATTGATATCCGGATTGCAACCAAATCGGATCGATGCGGCCGATTGCCGCCTGATTTGACTGAATAAGCTGTCGGGTGTCATCTGAAATGGGCCTAAGATCGGACTTGTATTCATTTCCAACAAATGCGCTATTGCTGGAGGCAATGTAATATACATCCCGATACACCCTAGCCGCCTCCAGGGTGACAGCCAGCCCTGTCGAATGCAAACCTATTGGAAGCAGATCACCCGGATCCTCTTCTGACCACCTCGGTCCCAGAATTCTTTCCGTAACAAAAGTGGCAGGGTGGTTTAATTCAATTCGATCTCCATTTACCCAAACTCTTAATTCGTTGTCAAAGTTACTGTATCGAATCGTATGAACGCCTTTTCCCTTAATCGGTGTCTGACCTTCAATAATCGGCCCTTCATATCCGGTCCCTTCTTCAGTATCCGCCGAACTAAAGTACCTGGCACCATTATCAATTGATAAGGCCAACTTACCGGTCGCCACATCAATCTCACCTTCATAGTGGACACCCGACTCCACGATATCGAAACCTAATTTACCACTATCGCTTTGAATCACGACGTCGAATTCAACCGTCAGATCTCCGACCCAATATTGACCACGATTTGTCGGGCTCGGCCAATCGACCCGCAAGCGCTTGGACAGCCCGCGTGTTGCGTATTCAGGGGCAAGCTTCCCACCCTGCATTAATTCGCGAAATCGAAGT
Organism: Planctomycetaceae bacterium; assembly: GCA_002717145.1. Lineage (GTDB taxonomy): Bacteria > Planctomycetota > Planctomycetia > Pirellulales > Pirellulaceae > UBA721. Next base: position 28,820 of record PBCP01000096.1, read on the forward strand.
ACATTATCGATTCCATCTTGAGTTCCTGCACCTGGGTATCCGGACAGGTCAGATTCCGCGCCTTCCACTATATCGTTGTTCGGCGGCAAATCAAAAATTCCATAATTGTCACTATCCAACATCTGACGAGTAATGGTCGTGTTATAAGCATAGACATCCGTAATGAGTTTAGGACGAGGCCAAAATAGCATTTTCATCTGCTTTCGAATATCCGCTGCATCTTTAACTCTTCCGGACTCGTCCGCTAAAGTCAGGTGAGCTTGCAATTGATTACACTCCACCCAAAAATTCTGATCAGGAATATTGTGGTGATAACGAATACTAACTTTCTCCGTATTCGTACCGTCAATCGAATAATTAAAGCCTTCGATTGTGGGCACCCAGTTGCCGGAAGTACCTTCTTCTTTAGGGGGGTGGTAACCATCAGCATATGTCCCCACCATTCTCCAGGGCTGAGGCCACATCAATTCATCAAGAATCTGAGGTCTGTACTGAGTGTCATGAACCAGCTGCATCATCGCCAGATGCTTACGCTCCGGCTTACGAGCGATTTCAAAAACTGCATTCGTATTACGAAGTGATTTGGTATATATGTCGCCGTTGCAAATCAATACAGTCTCATTGGGCAGTCCGATCAACCGTTTGATGTAATTCTCCGTAGCATCCAGTGGATTCTTGAAAACGATTACATCCCAACGGTCAGGGTCTTTGAACATGTAGGAAAACTTGTTGACCAAAATTCGGTCGCCAGAAAATGCGTTCTTCGAGAGATCATTTTGTTTATCTAAAACTTCTGTAAAGCCGCACATGGGGCATACTGTCGCGACAACTTCACCTTTGCCATCGTTTTCTAGACTGGCACCTGCCCGATAGCGGTAGCTGCATATGTGACAGTCGTGCTCTATATGAGTCCCCTGTAAGCCATGAGCCATCGACCCGGTTGGAATAATAAAGGCCTCAACAACAAACCCACGAAAAATGAAGGCCAGAATAATTGCAATCGCAAAGCCTTCTAACATATCACGGAGCCACATGACAGAACCGTCACGAATTACATCCACCTCAGAGTTGCTTCTCATTGATTTTTCTAACTAGACAATATTTTGATCTTTAGCGGGAATTTGTGGTTATACGCCGCAGTATCTACCAATATACCCAAGAAGTAATAAGGGACGAAACCGGTGTTTGTTCACAACAAGCAGGTAATATTCTCAATCAATAGCGATACCGATAATTGCATCTTTTGAAATTCTCTGATCCCATTGCCGACAATCACGGGAAACGGACTGATTATCACCTATCAAAAGAAAAGATTTCTCGTCAGCCACTGGCTCTGATTCCCATCGTGCACTAGTGTAGTCAGCTCCGAGCCAGTATATATCGCGAGCTACTTTTATATGAGTAACATCCAAAATCCCTTCGTCGACAGAAATAGAAAAGGGGTTCAGGCGGGCTTCGATGTCCTGTTCATAATTCCCTGTAAGAGTGAACGGCCGAACACTGACTATTGAAGAACTACCCTCTGTTTCAAAGATCAATCGCTGATCAACTAGTCCAAGACGAATCTTTATATCGGTGCCCTTTTCACCCCATTCAATTTTGGACAAACTTACCAACGTATTTGACGACTCGCCTTGTTTCGTACGTTTCACAAATTTTTGATAATCCAACTCAACGTAAACATCAAACAGTCGTATACCAACCACTCCTGGTTTATAAATTCTAAGCGACAAATCAATCACAACATCATCGACGAAATTGAGTTCAGACCGGGAAATAAACTGATTGTATGGAAGATAATCCATGATGGCCGTCTGTGAGCCACGCTCTACAGACGGCACAAAACCAGCGATCACATTCCAGTGAAAGTAATCAAGCCATTGCAGATGTGTTTTTTCTGGAGAATCAAAAGCGAACACATTATCCATTGTGTAAATCCAGCCTTGGTCGTCGCCACGAATGCCAAATCGACGCAGAAAATTATAAGACGAATCATGAGGATGGAATCGACTATCAAACACAACGGTGCTAAGCCGATCAAATTCATTCAAGTTCTTTTGATAAAGCTCACCATCTACGTACAGTTCGCCCCCTTCGGTAGCGATCTTTTCACCTGGCAAACCGACAATACGTTTAATGTATCTTGACTTTTCATGATCAAAGACAGCAATCTGCCAGCGACGAAGAGTTTGATCCCTAGCGTCGATATAAGACACTGCGTTCACTTGAGCTGTTAGATCGTCAAGAGAGTTTGGCGCGCCACAATTAAAACAGATTGGACGGTTCTGTTGATCAACCGTTGTCGCATCGACAATCAACGGGATCTTACAATCATAACATTCCAGAGAATAATGAGGGCCGGGAACAGACGCTGCCATACTTCCTGAGATTACCGGGGCCCGATACTTTTCAGGAAACTTTTGAAGACGAAACCACCAACCAATCAGTGCTCCAATAAGTACGATAACCAACGCATTAACATAGACGATGGGTCGGTTCTGTTTCGCCATTTGAACTATTTTTTTTCCTGCCCTTTATCAAGCACTGCCATAAAGGCCTTCTGAGGGATATCCACGCTACCAATGCTCTTCATGCGTTTCTTACCTTCTCTTTGTTTGGCCCAAAGTTTTTTCTTACGTGAAATATCACCACCATAACACTTCGCTGTGACATTCTTCCGAAGCGCCCGCACAGTTTCACGAGCGATGATCTTGGCGCCAATAGCCGCCTGGACTGCCACTTCAAACATGTGTCGGTCAATTTCCTGCTTGAGTTTCTTACAAACCGCTCGACCTCGCACCTGGGAATCGGCACGATGACAAATCACACTCAACGCATCAACTCGATTCCCATTAACGAGAATATCCATTCGAACCAGATCAGCCGATTGGTAACCAATGATTTCATAGTCCATCGTGCCATATCCACGCGTCGAACTTTTCAATTTGTCGTGCAGATCATAAATCACTTCAGCCAACGGTAAGTCATAGGTCAGCATCATACGCGTCGTAGAAATATATTCCTGAGATTGCTGAACACCTCGACGTTCATTGCAAAGCTTCATAATAGCGCCAACATATTCACCGGGGGTGATGAAGTTTACCCGTACAATAGGCTGACGAAATTCGAGAATATCACCCGGTTCCGGCACTTCCTGTGGACGATGAATGCGTAACTCCGTGCCATCTTTTTTAGTTACTTCATACGTTACGTTAGGTGCAGTCTGAATCAAATCAACATCGGATTCCTGCTCTAATCGCTGCTGAACAATTTCCATGTGCAGCAGTCCCAGAAATCCACATCTAAATCCGAAGCCCAATGCTTCACTGGTTTCTGCCTCAAACTCAAAACTAGGATCGTTGATTTTCAAACGACCCAAAGCGTCTCTAAGCTCTTTGAAATCCTGGCCATCGGACGGGTAGAGGCCACAATACACCATCCGCTTCGGTTCCTGATAACCAGGCAATGCGTCCACTTCAGATTTACTGAGGCACAAAGTATCGCCAATGTGCACCATATCGAGTGACTTTATATTACAAATCACATATCCGACCTGACCTGCCTGCAACTCGTCGCAGGGAGTTTGTTGTGGTGTGAATTGTCCAATTTCGATGACATCATGCGTCGAGCCAGCACGAATAAACTTAATCTTATCACCCTTGCGAATGGTTCCTTCCATCACGCGAATATACGTGATCGCTCCCCGGAATTCGTCGTAATGCGAATCGAATACCATCGCCGCCAGATCTCCATTACGATCTCCCGTAGGAGGAGGCACATTTTCAATAATAGCGTCGAGCAAGCCCTCGATGCCGATTCCTTCCTTGGCACTGACCTTTTGAACCTCTGCATCACCTAACCCAAACTGTTGCTCGATCTCTTCGACAACTTCATCGACGCGAGCATAGTCCAGGTCGATTTTGTTGATTACCGGGATAATTGCCAAATCATGATCAAAAGCGTTATAGCCATTGGCAACAGTTTGAGCTTCAACTCCCTGAAAGGCATCTACTAACAAAAGTGCACCTTCGCAACACGTCAAAGCCCTTGATACTTCATACTGGAAGTCTACATGACCAGGTGTATCAATTAAATTGAGCTGGTAAGTCTGGCTACCTCGTTTATATTCAACGCTAACGCTACGAGCTTTGATCGTAATCCCACGATCCCGTTCCAACTGCATATCATCGAGCATCTGCTCTTTCATTTCACGCTCAGATACCGTTCCGGTGTACTCCAGCAGGCGATCTGCCAGCGTACTTTTTCCGTGGTCTATGTGAGCAATAATGCTGAAGTTTCTTATGTTACGGCTATCCATTTAACCGATCTGTCCGCCCTTTCTTTTTCAGGCTCTTATGATGTGGTGCCAAAATACTTACGAGCAACACCAGCAGCTCCAATATATCCACATGAGCTTCCAAGCGTCGCAAAGTCTATAATCGTATTTTCAGCAAGAACTGGAAAGGTCAACTCGGTCACCGTCTGACGAATAGTTTCCAAAAAAATCTTTCCCATCTCCGACTCACTTCCTCCAAAATTCATGCCACCTCCGAGTACAACAATACCCGGATCAATGATATGCATGATCGATGTGATGCCTCGACCTAACAACACCGCTGTTTCGATAATGGATGCTCTCGCCAATTCATCACCCTGCTCCCCATGGTTGGCAATATCCAATGTGGTAAGTGAGCCACCCTCGGTTAGCAAGGACGACAACGACGATACTTCGCCCGCCCTCAGCTTTTCCTGCACACGCTTTACAAGACTTGTAGCACTCACATAAGCCTCCAAATGACCGGGCTGGCCACATGGGCAAATTCTAGCATCGGGACCACTATCAATGACGATATGTCCACATTCACTACCATGACTGTTGTCACCGTGCAGGGCGATATCGTGCATAATAATTCCACCGCCCACACCCGTACCCAGAGTAATCATCACCACACTGTCGTGCTCACTACCGCGACCAACCCAGTATTCGCCATACGCCGCTGCATTCCCATCATTAACAAAAGCAACCGGCTTGCCAGATTCATTCTCCAAGTAGCTGCGAATAGGAAAGAAATCCCAACCACTCATGTTAGGCATATGAAGAAGCTTGCCTTCTTTCACATCCATTGTGCCGGGGGTGCCCAATCCAATCGCCCGAACGTCTTCCCAATTTACTCCAGCTTCACCCAACAGTCCGCTGGAAAATTCTAGAATCCGAGCAACTCCATCGGCAGCACCTTTCTCATGCTCCGTAGCAATCTTCCCGTGCGCAAGACTCCGACCGGCATCATCTACGATCCCTATCTTAATACTTGTCCCACCTACATCGACTCCAAGGTAGGCCGGAAGCAAAGGGCTAACTACAGAGGGCATCTGTGACTTTAACTCCTAACCATTGGCGCATTCTCTGGTATTCATTCTAGACAACTGGAAGTTATTCTGTAGTTGCTAATTAGATTTGGAGACAGGTTCCTTGCTCTTCTTCATAATCATCAGCCCTATAACCGTCAGCATAATCCCTCCCACCATCCAGGCACTCACTGGCTCATGAAAGATCACTGCTCCACAAATCGCTCCCAAAGCCGCCTGACTTGCATTGACCAGGTTATACCGAGTCACCGAGAGAACTTTGAGAGCCGACACCAAAGCCACAAACGCGATGGCATTACAAATCCCTGCTAATGTCATCTGGAACAAATGCTCGAGTTCCAAATTCCTGTCCACTTCCAAGGCACCGTTAAACGCGCTAATAACGAGCAGGAATATAAATCCTGTTGTACTAATAATGGTCATGATGGCCGGTTGAGACACCCCTCGGTTTCCAACTACCTTGATCACCGCCCCAAAGAATCCATAGTTGATCCCCGAAACGATGACCGCTCCGACAGCGAATGCCAATAAATATGGATTGGCATCTGGAGCATCCAGAGTCGCTTTCAGCTGAGCAAACGCTTCTTTGCCGCCGGTCGACAATACCACCACTGCGGAAATCAAAATCATCATCGACCAGATGGTTCGCCCTGATGGCCTGTCCTTCAGGAACCACCAATCGACTAACGCGCCAGTGACGATCAAGACTCCCAAACAAATCGGTACGGCCAAGCTGATACCTATTTTGTTAAGCGACCATTGAAAACCCACATTCCCAAAAAAGTGTGAAGCCATAGACAATAGCACCAACCCTAATACCAAATTAGGGGGACAAATCTTCCGTTCCACGTTTCTATATCGCCACACTAACCAGGGCAGAACAACAAGTATTGTCGGAATAGCCTTGATACAACTTACCCAGACAGGATCACAGTCATCCACTGCGCGCAAGAACACATTGGCAGCCGAATATCCTATCGAGGAAACGGCACCCAGAATAATACCTCGCCGATACAAATCGACTTTTGGGCAGGAGGTCTGCTCTTCCAACTGTCTAATCGCTTATCGTAAGTCTCTGGAGGAGACATCCTGTCGGAACAGATCTTCATCGACACTCGTACAAAGCTGGAGTAAGGACTCTGGTAAATCCATGTCTTCAAGTCGAGTATAGTGAAGCTGATCCGCTGAGGATGTTGAAAATGAGTCGTCCATTGTACGGCCGAAAACTAAAAAACAAACCTCTAATTCCAGCAATTCCCTGAAGGCCTGGTCGCGATCTTTTGAGTCAAGATAATATTTAGATTCCGCAATACGACCAATCGTGTCGGCACCCACCACAAAACAACTCTTCCCAAAGATTCTAGCCTTTTGCCGGAACGTTTTTGCTCGGGTCAGAACGATGTCATACATCAGACAAATAGCTAACGCTCGTTCAAGACACTCAGCCTGATCCAACTCCGATTTGTCGACATTCTCCACTGAAATCTCAAAGTGTACTTTTTTTGACAGTACCTTTCGTACGTATTCCGCCATCTGAAAATGACCAATATGCACAGGATTAAAGGAACCTGACAACAACGTTTCAATTTGAGCATCACCTATGACCGCATAGCTTTCTGATTCAAGGCAAACTGCTTCAGTAGCACGAACCAATTGAAGGACACGTCGCAACGTGGCAAGTAACTCCAAGGTCGCCAGTTGCTGCCGGTCACCACGACTTGCCGTAGGTAACACCTTTCGATGACTAACCACAGCAGTACGATCAGCTAGCCGTACCGCGACTCCCAGGAAAATCACTCCATCTAATCCTTCGGGTGCATCAGGACCTAAATGCCCGGTAATGGACACAGCCAATTGCGCCTCTGGAGTTCTCAATAACGCACCTTCAGCCATCTGTTTTGAAACTGCCGAACTAACTGGACCGACAGTATTCAGGTCATGCTGCTTAACATCAAGCCATTGGAATTTGGAATCATCTCGATAGGTAACATGCGAGCCACAAAAAAACCGGGAGATCCCAGGTTGGCTGCCAACACTCGCTGCCGCCAGGCCACTGGTGCAGCTTTCAGCAAACACAAACCGCTGTGTCGTTTGTCCGGCAAGTTTCTGAATCTCGGTTGCCGCGGCAATTAGCTGTGCTCTAAGTTTGTCGTTTGACACGGTAAGTTACTTATTTCGATTCATCTGGACTTTCAGACTTACCGTTCTCTTTAAGCCATGTCTGCCCGTTATCATTCCACCAGGTGTTCCACTTCGTGTGAGCCTTATCCCGATTTTCATCTTCGGTAAACCCACAGGAATAAACTTCATAAATATAGGTCAGGCTTGGACGTGAGAATCGGTAGCCGTAGTCTTCCGGATTTTGTTTCGTGAGATGTAACAGCATAATCAACGCTGTGTCACGTAACTGAGTTTTAATCAGCTTGCCTCCAGCCTGAGGAGTACTCCATGAATGCACTAAGGTGGTCTGCGTTAATAGCGGTAGCAGTAATTCAACTTCACTCGCACCACCAAATCGGGCGGCACAAATAGCCGCATATTGTTCACTGGTAGAGTAAGTTTCAGTCTTACCCAACAATTCCCTCGCTACTTTTAACCCTGTCTCCTCAAATCCATAATTCAAAATAAGCATCAATCCCAATGTTTTATTGCGTGATTTGGCTGCCACTTCAGCCCACTCACGGGTCATCCGCTTCCCGACATCATCTTTCGGTTTGTCGATTATTTGTGACTTGATTTGTGAGTAGTTCAACAGATTGTATACCGGCGAAACCAATGCTTCGCGTTCTGCCTGCGTCAGCTCAGATGCGCCCAACATCACAGTAGCAATACTTTCAATTTGGGGGGTCGTAGGGCCGGTAGGTGTGTAATTTCCATAAGGCTGAAGTTGTTTAACTCGCGCTTGCAGTTGCTCAGCCAGTCCTTTTCGTGTTTCGATTGCACGCAATAACTTTGCTTCTGCCCGAACCATTGCCGCGAAAAACTTACGTTCTTCAGGATTGGTGCCAATTTTTTTCTGGTACAAATCCCAACCTGGTAAATCATGTTCCAATTGACCGTCAACATCATCAATAAAACGCTGCAGGTTTTGTTCGAAGTCTTCGTACATCAAGTCGACGTAGATTCGTCGCACCCGACTACGTATCTCCAGATCCGGACTGCGTAAACCTGCCGCCAGTTCACGTCTTGCCGACAATCCAATCTCTGCGAGCTTGGCATGTGCCTGCTCTCGTACCTGAAATGACTGATCACCTAACGACTGAACCAGCTTTTCATAGTCTGGATTGAGCGGCTTCTGCGGCTCTTGCGCATAACCAACGACCGCCGTTAAGGTCATTACAAGAGCAGTTATTCGAAGCTGTGATTTTCGGGAAAGCATGCGTTTCATGTCGTTGTCTGCCAATGACGGCATTCTAGGCAAATTGCCGTTGATTTCCTCATTATAGGCCAAATTCCACTCGCTCTTAGCCCTCAGTATGCTTTTCGGCTGAGCGAATTGACCAATGATAAGACTATTTTTATAGTGTTTTCCCCGCTGTGAATTATTTTTATTTTATTTTCTTCCCAAGAACCCAATATTCAATACAAACCTACGAATAAGTGGGTGTTAGTACTGCTGGAAAGGATTTCAGCTTTTGTTTATCAGGATGTTACCTCCAACCGGGAATACCAACCGGTTAGGCATGCACAATTTCAATCGCAGTTTCTCTTGAAAGGAGACCATACGATGAAAAAGAAAGTTTTGTATGTCGGAGGCGGTGCCGCTGCAGTCATGCTGCTACTTGCACTGCTATTCGGCAGCGACGCAACAAGTTATGTAACCACTTC
>PBCP01000097.1 GCA_002717145.1 Planctomycetaceae bacterium
CCGCAGCCAAAAATCAGCTCCCAACGGACCTCTTATCGGCTCCCCAAAAAATCTGCACATACACACAAACATGGAAGAGGCTACTAGCAATCTAGCACTCTTGGAAAGGGTGTGCAATTAGGAGCAAGCGGGAAATGGTTTTAGGGAAGTGTGGATAGCAGGTTAAAATTCCCCGCGTGAAGTCCGGAGACTAGATTTCGTCTTCTCTAGTCACGGGATCCATCTTTTTGGTGTTACGCTCAATTGCAACAACCACAGTTTTTTGCCGACGGCCATCGGCGGTCGTTGCAACACACGGCAACACCATCCGACGATCAGGCAGATCCATACGAACCGTAAAGCTGCCGTCGCGGCCAAGCTTCACTGGTTCACCTGAGATGACCACAGAGGAAGTCGGGTCTGCACTGCCGAACACAATGAGCTCTGCATCGACATCGAATTGAAACAACTCTTCGCCGACACCGGGAGCCTTAAAGCCAAAACGGGAAACTACAGATTCACCGATTGGACGATTTAATCGCTTCTCAAACAGATCTTTGAGATCGCTACTTCCAGCCCCGCCCTTCTGGCCACCACTTTGAACATAAACGCGTTCGTAGTTATCAGCGATATCATCCCAGTGAGTATCGATCGACTCACTAGAGCCTGGTACTGGCGTTGTCACAATATTACTTCGACAAAGTGCATGGAATTCACCATTTGATGCAAGATAACCAAGTTCAACTCGGTATTGCCCAGGAGGGTTGGATACATTGATATACCAAGTCGAAACTCCTCCGTGAATTTCTGTATCGCGAACGATACGAGCACTGTTTGTGGTCTTGGAAGCATCCTCAACTTCGTAAAGTCGAATGACAGGACGCGCCGTATGCCAGTGCTCCATCATAGCAGCCTGTGCACGGGCCACGCTCTTTCGCTTAATCTCCCAACATGCCTGAAGCCAGAAAGAGTCGCGGACCAATACCGTAATCTTATCCCGGTGAACCGAACGACCATTGGATGACCCAAAATTACTTCCTAGTGAAAGATCTTTAAGTTTCTGCTTTTCAGCTTCACCCATATCCAGTTTAACGAGGTTTGATTTAAGTTGAATCTCAGGTAGCGTCGGCTTTTTACGCGCGCGAGTGGTACGTTTACGTTTTGCGGAAGCAGAGCTGGAATCTGCTTTTTTCTTTTTGGCTCGAGTTTTGGCCGCCTTGATCGCTCGCAGTTTATTCGAAAGAGCTTTGATCAACTCATCCTTTCGCATCGATGCATAGCCTGGAATACCAAGATCTCGTGCGCGTTGACCTAGTTCTTTTACGGTCTGAGATTTCAAATCTACTTTGGAAATCAAAGCCATTCTCCTTTCGGGTTGTTAACTGTTCCGGATTTTAATAGCACCGGAGGCGGGCAGGCTCAAATTAAATAGAGTCCTGTGTCACAGGTGGGACTGGAGCGATTAGCAAACCAATGCTTTATGACCGCTCACGGATTCTGGGAACCGCTGCTCTCTAGAGTAATCAATACACTTCTTGATGGCATCGAATACTCTTCCGCGGTAGGTTGGCCGTTTCAACGTGATTGCAATATCATCCATGAGAATCACATCACCAAAAAACCTGATATGGGGGTTTATGGTCGACCACTATAAGCCCTTTGCCTTCATGACTTCTACAGTCAGTGTCAGCAAGGCACTCACAAGTACCATTGACTTTAGTCAAAGAGTGTTGAGTTGACAACACAGACACCCCCCGCAAGTGCTATGTTTACCGTTTTGTAATCCCGACTATTTATAAGGCTAAGTGAGGGTTGCAATTGCCATTGCTTCTAATCATTGAATAGCTATCAACTAAGTCTGGGAACCGCTGCAAGGTGTAGGCACAATTGAATTATGGGTTCCCATCAAAAACTCTGCTACAAACTATAAAAAACAGGTGTATATAGGAGTTAGGTTGGTTGACCGTAGGCAATTTGGAGTATAAATTAAGCGGCTTTAAGTGATGTTGAATTCGGTAAACCAGCGAAGCTGTAACATTTCGGGTTAGTATCCGGATACTGCCAATTAGTGAAACGGCTGCAAATGGTTAACCGTTATTTACTAATCCTATAAGATTAGACAATGACACCTTCCATCAGGTCAGGTAGATGGTCGAATTACCTCACTTTGAAAAACCGGAATATCCGAAACGTCCTAAGCGGTCGCCGATGGCAGAAGCTTATGACTTAATGTCCAGAGTACTAACTTGTGTGATGATCATGATTCTCCCAGGAATTGGAGGGTGGTATCTCGACACTCACTTTGAGACATCGTTTATGATGGTAATTGGCTGGATCATTGGGCCTCCCGTAGGCTTTTGGCAACTTATTAAAGTGGCAGGTTCAGCGACGCATGGAAATTCCGATGATTCGGGGAATGGAAGGAGAAGCTCTAAAAATTGAGCGCAACCAAATCCACTGAATCTACGAATTCCGAAATAACTGAATTGCCGCCCATCCAATTCCATTGGAAGCCTTTGGTGGTAATTACAGTTGTGCTTGCGGTTGCATTCACTGCAGTGGCATGGTACGGAAACCAAAATTTCACTGACATGGAGATAAAATCTGCAGGGATTGCAGTATTGCTATGTTGGTTAGGTTCTGTCCTGGGCTTGATACCGCCTATGTTTCTCCGAGGTCCGGAGCAAGGCATAAACGGTATATTGGCAGGGATGTTATTCCGGATGTTTTTTCCGCTTGGCGGATCCTATGCGGTTCACCAAATGGATGAGCAGTTGCGAAATGCAAACATATTGTTTTTCACGTTAGGATTTTTTCTCCTGGCATTAATCGTGGACACAATACTGGTTGTGCAAATGGTTAAAGCGCAATTCAGTACCCAGAATACAAAGACAGACATCTAGCATGGCCGACCCTGTACTCCATATTAAAGATGCATACTTTTTCGAGGTTCCCAAGTTTGCGTTCCCTCGCAACTTCGAAAAGCCCTCTCAATTCCCTTCCGTTTGGCTAAAGCTTGACCCAACTGTGCAAAAAGCAGAGGCGATGGAGTTGGCTAAGCATGTCACGCCAGATTCGATGTCGGCGGACGAAGCGGTTCACGCTTGGGAAAACTGGTCTCCGGAAAACCACCACGCTCCGTATGACGTCTATCTGGAAGAGGTACATGGTACGACAATTGATAGCGAACTCCGCCAAAGTACTCAGGACCAGATTTTAAGTCGCACTGAATGGCTCGACGGAGAGGTGGCGCAGATTTGGAGCGAACAGGGCTTGCTGCAAAAATACAACCACCATCTTAGCGGAAAGATAATCATTCCTCAGCATTTTGGTGAATTGAGGAACCTTCATGAAGCAGAATCCGGATTCTGTATTTCTAAGTTCATGATTGTTGAGTTAGTAATCGTCAGCATACTGGTTGTTGTCTTCAATCGTTTTGGCAAGTCGATTGCCAATGGTCAGCCTGCAAAAGGGAAATTGGCCAACCTACTTGAGTCATTCCTATTGTTCGTAAGGGATGAAATCGCCCGTCCCTCCATTGGCAGCGATGCTGATTTCCATCATGGGCACGACGATCATGCCGAAGACGGCCATCATGAACATAACCATGGGCACGGACACGATGACGATGCCCCCGAGACATTTCATTTAGCTGATAAAGTGACTCCTATCCTTTGGAGCCTCTTTTTCTTCATCGTGACTTGCAACCTATTTGGTTTGATTCCTTTTATGGGATCTCCAACTGGAGTATTTGCTGTCACGATAGGACTGGCAGTTATCACATTTCTGACATCTCTGATATCAGGTTCGTTCATGCACGGCGTGTTTGGATTCTGGTTGGCTCAATTGCCAAGTATGGAATTAAGTTTTGCGATCAGCATTCTCATCAAACCGATGCTTTGGGTCATTGAGGTGATGGGACTCTTCATAAAGCACGGTGTACTAGCCATTCGTTTGTTGGCCAATATGGTGGCGGGACACCTAGTGCTGCTATCGATTATGGGAATGGCTGTAGCATTAGCAGAAGTCGGCGGGGCACTTTTTTGGGGGGTAGCTCCAGTGGCTGTGATCGGGGCAACCATTATTGGTATGCTTGAATTATTTGTGGCATTCCTTCAAGCCTACGTATTCACATTGCTGAGTGCACTGTTTATTGGTGCTGCAATGCATCACCACTAAATCATTACAAAACATTTAATAAATCACTTCGTAAATCAAACGAGACATAAGATTCACGAAATTCGAGGTAACAACGTGATCAAGACTATACAAGAAAATTGGATTCGCTGGAGCTTTGCTCTGTTGCTTGTATTTGGCGCTGCGTCTCTGCCTGTCATGGCTGACGACGGTGAAGCAAAGGCTGAAACAGCTACATCAGCCAGTGCTGACTCGGATAGTGATGCCGATCAACACGACGGGCACGAAGGTGACGACCATGACAAGGGGCATCAAGATGGCCATGACGATCATGACGGGCACGATCATGACGGGCATGGGCATGATGGGCATGGGCATGACGACGGGCACGGAGATGCTCATGGAGCTCATGGACACGATGCCACCGACTTATCTCATGCCAATGGTAGCCACGAACTATCGAATCCTGGTTCCGTGGCCACTGACATGGCCGTTTATACCTTAATTGTTTTTATCCTCATGATGGTTGTTCTGAGATTTGCGGCCTGGAATCCTATCAAAAAAGCTCTAGAGGAACGTGAACAAGGAATCATCGATCATATCGCAGATGCTCGGCGAAGTGCTGAAAAGGCAGAACGATTACTGGAAGAATATGAAGCCAAAATCGCCGCGGCTGCTCAGGAAGCCAATGAAATCGTCGCCGAAGGTCGCCGTGATGCAGAAGCAACAAAAGACCGCATTGTCAAAGAAGCTCAGCAAGCTGCCACAGCCGAACGCGATAGAGCTCTCAATGATATAGTCATTGCCAAAAATGCCGCACTACAGGATGTAGCTGAGAAATCGGCCGACATCGCAGTGGCACTGGCTGGTAAAATCGTAAACAAAGAACTGAATGCCTCCGATCATCAGGCACTGATCAAAGAAACTCTGGACAACATCCAGGAAGGTTAACAAATGGCTGAACCGGAAGCACCAAAACACGAAACAACGCTGGATACCGGCAAGCAGCAGGTAGGAGAAGTCTATGCAGCTTCACTACTCAAAGCCGCTGATAAAGCCGGGGAAACTTCCACCGTGTTAACAGAATTCCAGAGTCTGGTAGAAGACGTACTGGACGTCAACTCTCAGCTTGAAGCAATTCTGTGCTCACCTCGTATCGCTCACAGCGACAAGGAAAGCATTATTAACAAGGCCTTTCAGGGAAAAGTTACGACCACGTTTCTTAATTTTCTGAAAGTCGCCTCGAAACACGGGCGGTTGGACTGTCTGCGAGTCACCTTTGCCAGTTTCCGCGAGCAGTTGCTCAGGCAGCAAGGGCAACTCGAGGTGCAAGTCACCACTGCCACGGAACTGGATCAGACAACTCAGGATTCGATGAAGGCAGTATTAAGTTCAGCTTTCGACGCTACCGTCGAACTTGTTCTTAGCGTTGACCCTGATTTGATTGGGGGAAGCCTGATCCGCGTCGGCGACACTGTATATGACAGCAGCGTTGCCAATCGACTCGAACGCGTACGCGAGTCGGCCAAAGACAACACTATTCGAGAAATTCGCTTAGCGACTGAACGCTTCTCAGCGGACAGCTAGACGATATACCGAACACCATAATTTTTAGTAAACGTAAGGAAAACCTTCCATGAAATTCAACGCAGACGAAATTGCGTCCGTATTGCAGCAGGAAATCGAGCAATACGAAAGTCAGTTGGACGTTCGCGAAGTCGGAACCGTCCTGGAAGTCGGCGACGGTATCGCCCGGGTTTATGGTCTAGCCGGCGTGAAAGCCGGTGAAATGGTCGAATTCCCTAGTGGCGTAAACGGCTTGGCTTTTAACTTGGAAGAAAACAGCGTCGGCGTCATCATTCTTGGTGACTATCTGCAGATTAAAGAGGGCGACGAAGTCAAAGCACTTGGCAGTCTTCTATCTGTGCCGGTAGGTGATGCTGTGATCGGCCGAGTTTTAGACCCCCTAGGTAATCCACTCGACGGTAAAGGCCCCGTGAATTCAACTGAAACACGCGTGGTGGAAGCACGAGCCCCCGGGGTTGCCGAACGTCAACCTGTTGGTGAACCTTTACAAACTGGTATCAAAGCCATCGACTCCATGACTCCTATTGGACGTGGGCAGCGTGAATTGATCATTGGTGACCGTAAAACCGGTAAAACAGCTATCGCCATCGATGCGATCCTGAACCAGAAAGGTTCAGGAGTAAAATGTTTTTACGTCGCTGTCGGTCAGAAAGACTCGTCGGTAGCCGGAGTGATCAAGATTCTGGAAGAACAAGGTGCAATGGACTACACCACTGTAATTGTAGCCGGTGCCAGTAGCCCTGCTCCTCTACAGTACATCGCTCCCTACGCCGGGACATCCATGGCAGAATTCTTCATGTATCGTGGAGAACACACACTGGCTGTGTATGATGACCTTTCCAAACAGGCGAATGCTTATCGCGAACTGTCACTACTAATGCGTCGTCCTCCCGGACGTGAAGCGTTCCCCGGAGATGTTTTCTACTGTCATAGCCGTCTGCTTGAAAGATCCAGCAAACTCAATGACGAACTCGGCGCTGGCTCTCTCACCTCATTGCCAATTATCGAAACTCTCGAGGGTGAAGTTTCTGCCTATATCCCAACAAACGTTATCTCGATCACAGATGGTCAGATTTACCTGCAACCTGACCTCTTCTTCTCTGGTATTCGTCCAGCGATGAATGTAGGTGTTTCGGTGTCACGAGTAGGTGGTGCCGCTCAGATTAAAGCCATGAAAGGGGTGGCTGGTGGTCTCCGACTTGACCTCGCGGCCTTCCGTGAACTGGAGGCATTCGCTCAACTTGGTACTGACCTGGATCCGGCCTCTCAGCGTCAACTGGATCGAGGGTATCGCATGGTGGAATTGCTTAAGCAAGGCCAGTATGCTCCGTTACCAGTGGCGGAACAGGTTTGTTCAATTTACGCCGGTGTAAATGGTCACTTCGATGAAGTTGATGTCAATGATGTGGCTGAATTTGAGCAGCGATTATTGGAATTCCTGCGAGACCAGAAACCTGAAATCCTGGATGCGATTAGCAACGACGGAGCGATACGTGACGAAGACGAACTGATCGGTGCAATCAACGAATTCAAGAGCCTAAGCGACAGCTATGAAGCTGATGCAGAAGAGGCTCAGGATGAAAGTCTTGCCGCTGAAGAAGCAACTGAAGAAGCAACTGAAGAAGCTGCTGAAGAAGTAGCTGAAGAGTAAAAACTTTTTAGTCGTTGTTTTAAGTTCAACTTAGACCAATAACGTAACAGGAAAAATCCTATGGCAAATGCCAGGGCATTAGACAAACGACGGAAATCTGTTCGCAACATTCGTAAGATCACGCGAACGATGGAGCTTATCGCAACAGCTCGATTCAAAAAAGCAATGGACCGAGCTACTGCGGCAACATCGTATACAAAGCGTATCACCGAAGTGGTGGCCAGCCTTGCCAAAAGTGGTACCGAAGTTCAGCATCCTCTGCTGGAAGAACGGACTGCCACTGACAATGCGGCGTTGATCGTACTTACTTCGAATCGAGGACTGTGCGGTGGTTACAACGGCAACATCGTTCGCGAAACCATGCGACAATTCGACAGTCTTGCGGATGCGTATCAGAATGTAAAACTGATCGTCTCAGGTAAGCGTGGTATCACGAACCTTGAATTCCGTGGATATTCCGCGGATGAAACATACACTCAGTTTGAAGACGAACCACTTTTTGAAGACATTAAACCAATAGCCGATCAACTACTGGATGAATTCATCGCTGGTCGGCTTGATCGACTGGAGGTGGTGTATACCAAATTCATTTCCAGTTCAAAACAGGTCGCTGTTGTGGAAACTCTGCTGCCACTTGGCGATGTAGGCTCGGCAGATGAGGAATCTGAAGAAGGTGGTAGCGATGCGGATTTTGAATTCTTTCCGTCTGCTGAAAGTATTCTGGAAGAAGTAGTTCCGATGAGTTTCCGCATAAATCTTTTCAAATGCTTCCTCGATGCGGCTGTTAGCGAACAGATCGCGCGGATGGTCGCCATGAAGAGTGCCACAGAAAATGCAGACGATATGATTCGAAATCTGTCGATGACATACAACCGTGCTCGCCAGTCACAGATTACAGGCGAAATCATGGAAATCATTGGCGGTGTGGAAGCATTGAAAAGCTAACCACCTATAAAATTACCAACCAAACACTATATATAGTTTTTTAAGAAACAAAGAGTTTTAACATGGCTTCAGATACAGCAACACAGAACGTTGGACGTATTACTCAGGTGATCGGTTCCACATTTGATGCTCAGTTCGATGACGACAAACTTCCCGATATCTACAACGCCGTAGAAATCGATCTGGGTGAAAACGGCATCCTAACGGGAGAAGTACAGCAACACCTTGGTGGTGGTCGAATCCGTTGCGTCGCGTTGGGAAGTACTGACGGAATGGTGCGTGGACAAGACTGCAGTGACACGGGGGCTCCTGTGTCAGTTCCTGTCGGTGATGCCACGCTGGGTCGAGTTTTTAACGTACTAGGTAAACCTGTTGACGGACGTGGTGATGTGGCTGCTGATGGCTACCGCCCAATTCACCAGCCTGCTCCCGTCGTAACTGACCTGTCCACCAACACAGAGCTATTCGAAACGGGCATTAAAGTGATTGACCTGCTTACTCCGTTCGTTCGAGGTGGTAAAGCTGGACTTTTCGGTGGTGCTGGTCTTGGAAAAACTGTGATTCTTACCGAGCTAATCGCTCGTATTGCCAGTTCACATGGTGGTTACTCAGTATTCGCTGGTGTTGGTGAACGAACTCGTGAAGGAACAGACCTGTGGTTGGAAATGCAGGAAGCAAAAATCGGTGACACCGGTCGAAGTGTTATCGAGCAAACCTGTATGGTGTTTGGTCAGATGAATGAGCCACCTGGGGCTCGTCTACGTGTTGCCTTGTCCGCGCTTACCATGGCGGAACACTTCCGTGACACGACCGGTGCTGACACCTTGTTGTTTGTGGATAATATCTTCCGTTTCTCACAAGCCGGTTCTGAAGTCTCTGCACTTTTAGGCCGAATGCCTTCTGCGGTGGGTTACCAACCTACACTGGCGACTGAAATGGGTGCGTTGCAGGAACGAATCGCCTCTACGAAGCAAGGAGCGATTACTTCTGTGCAGGCGGTCTATGTACCGGCTGACGACCCTACCGACCCTGCTCCGGCAACGGCATTCGGAAACCTGGATGCCTTCCTCTATCTGGAACGAAACATCGCTTCAAAGGGTATTTACCCTGCTGTGGATCCACTAGCTTCTTCGAGCCGCATTCTTGATCCACAGTACGTCGGCGACCGTCATTATCAGATTGCTCGACAGGTACAAACAATTTTACAGCGGTACCGTGAATTGCAGGATATTATTGCGATCCTCGGTGTGGATGAATTGAGTGAAGATGACAAGATGATCGTGCACCGAGCTCGTCGCCTGGAACGCTTCCTCTCCCAACCCTTCCTCGTGGCTGAAGTCTTCACCGGTAAGCCTGGTGAAATCACTCCTCTGGAAGATACACTTCGCAGCTTTGAAGAAATCTGTAACGGTAAATGGGACCACTTGCCCGAAGGTGCATTTATGTACGTTGGTTCAGTGGATCAAGCAGAAGAACAAGCCAAGAAAATGGCAGAGGGCTAATCCATGTCAATTAACTGTATCGTTGTAACCCCTGCTGAAACAGCCGTGGAAACTGAAGCAACTTCCATCTCCTTGCCACTGTTTGACGGTGATAAAGGAGTCATGGCTGACCATGCTCCGATGATCGGCCGATTGGGCAGTGGTGAACTGAAACTTCACGGATCGGAAGGTGCCTCACGGTTCTATATCGAAGGTGGATTTGTGCAGGTACTGGATAATACAGTTTCCATTCTGACAAATCGGGTAATTGCAGCGGAAGATCTGGATTCAAACACTCTTCAGCAAAATCTCAGCGATGCACTGGCGATGCCAGGTAATAACGATGAAGAGCTTGATGTACGTGAGCGTGCTGTTGACACCGTCCGGGCACAACTACGGGTTGCTCAGTCTTAACTGGCTCTCCGATTATTCATTAAATCCGTATAATAACAGGGTGTATTTTTACACCCTGTTTTTTTGATGCTTTCTTCCAGACATCATTCCGCTGACACTGTTTAACCTAATATCGCCGCCGTGGAACGCACTAAGCTTTCGGTATTGCTGATCATCCCTCTGCTGGCTGTCGCAGCTTTGGTAGCCCCATTATGGTTTCACGGTGAAATCCCTGTCTTCCGAGATGCCGGACACTATTACTACCCTTCCTTCCACTTCGAACATGAATTGTGGCAACAGGGAAGCGTGCCACTCTGGAGCCATCTGGATGATCTGGGGAGACCATTTGTCGCAGATTCGAGCACGAGCGTCTTTTATCCTGGCAAACTGCTTTTCTGGCTACCATTCAGTTTTTCCAGCTGTGTATTACTCTATCTCTCGGCACATCTAGTCCTCGCCGGGTTAAACACCTTTCGGCTTGCCCGGCGATGGGGAGCATCACCAGCCGGTGGTACTTTGGCAAGTTTGTCGTATTGCATGGGAGGAGCTGTCCTCACCCAACACTCTAATATCATTTATTTGGTTTCAGCGGCTTGGCTCCCCTTAGCTCTGTGCCTGGCGCTGGACATTCTGGAAAAGCAGCAGGACAGAAAGTCCATCGTCTATTTCGCTGTCACACTCGCCCTAATGGTGCTTGGCGGTGAACCTCAGATGGCCCTGCACGTCGTGCTACTGATACCATTACTGTATCTGTTTGCTGGCAAGCAAAAGAGAAGAGACTATCAATCCAAAGGGATTACGAAACGTAGAATCTTTATCGGCCTAACGTTATCCGGCCTTTTGGCTTTCGGTCTGGCAGCAATACAAATTCTTCCCACTTACCAATGGACAAAACAAGCAAATAGAAACCTACGTTCAACATCTCGTACTACTTTCGAATGGATGAGTGATCGAATCACGGGAAAAGAATTCCCTAACCACATCTTGAAGGGAGGTACGACAGCAGATCATCACGGGCAACTTTACCAGTTTTCACTCGCTCCCTGGCAATTATCCGAATTAGCACTACCCAACGTAACAGGTAAGCTTTACCCGCAGCGACATCGTTGGACTTTTCTTTTGGAAGACAACCCTCGCACCTGGTATCCAAGTATCTACCAGGGAATCCTGACCTTGCTGCTGGCACTTAGCGTATTTGGCATTGGGCGAAATGCAAATCACAAACAGATTAGCCGGCTCACTCTGTTTGCCATCCTGGCTTCTTTTGGCAGTTTTGGAATAGGCTGGCTGCTCACAGCTTTCGGCGTTACGAGTTCAACAGCACCGGAAACCGGAGGTCTCTACTGGTTCCTATGTAACGTCATACCCGGCTATATCCAATTTAGATATCCTGCCAAGTGGTTCGTGATCGCCAGCTTACTAATTGCCATCCTGGCGGGACTTGGCCTAGATGCTACTGATGACGATTCCCGAAGACGAAAGGCGATCTTAAACTGGTCACTGATCGGACTTTGTGGTTCTTTACTTGCCTGTTTCCCGTTGATCAGTCGGCTTCTAACCCGAGACCTGGCTAACACTCCGCCCGATGCATTTTTAGGGCCTGCGTTGGGTGCAGGTATCAAACGAGATTTGTTACTGGCAGCATTACAACCGCTTGTAATCGTTGTTGGGTTTATTGTTATCACCACGACAATCCGGCGAAAAAGACTAGCCGCGACTTTCATTCTGGCAATCTTAGCGAGTGATTTATATCTCGCCAATGCATGGATTCTTTCATCAGCACCAGCCTATTACTGGGATGCTGTAAGCCCTATGGAGAATGCTCTGAAGAAGTCAACTCAAAAGACACCAGCAAGAGTTTACCGGGCTCGGTTATCCCACTGGAATCCACCTTCGTTTGCCAATGAGAGTTCTGCCGATCGACAACGAGATGCCATTCAGTGGGATAGGCAGTCCCTGCGTCCTCGCCTACACCTGTTAAGTCAAATCCAGCTTTT
The DNA here is from genome assembly GCA_002717145.1 of Planctomycetaceae bacterium. Taxonomy (GTDB): domain Bacteria; phylum Planctomycetota; class Planctomycetia; order Pirellulales; family Pirellulaceae; genus UBA721. Next base: position 12,171 of record PBCP01000097.1, read on the forward strand.
AGATTCGAATGCAAGCATTTCCGATGCCAACTACGATTCAGTGTTACGCGTTCTAAGATCTCACGGAAAAATTCGGGATGATCGGGTGCGTGAACCGGATATCAAAGGCCTCGCTTTACTTGGTGCTAGCCATATTATTGGTCCAACGGATTTCTACCCTGCACCAAACAGAGAATTAACCAAAACCACCAGTATCGAAGATGTTGCCATCACGTCCACGACAGATCCGTCTCCCTTTTTATGGACTGTACCCAACTGGACGGTCCACCCCGAATTCCGATTCGGGACACCAGCCGAACTCGATCAGATAACCAGAGACATTTATTACCCAGATGGAATTATCGCCGATTTTCAAAATCGTACCGCTCTCGAGTCCGATTCCTTAACCTCCAACGTTTCGGAGATTTCCATTGACCAAGACATTATTCAACTGGTTGCCTTTGAACCCGGATTTATTAGAATTCGTGTTTCCAAAGAGAACGACGGTCCATTAATTATTAATCAGGGCTATGATTCGGGCTGGCAAGCCCGTATCTGGGATGCTCAAAACACCCTTCCCCAGCCAACCAAACTCATACGCGCCAACCGTGTCATGCAGGCGGTCATGCTCAAAAAAGGTGAGCAGACAATCGACTTGATCTACCGACCAGCCTCGTTCGTGACTGGCTTAACCATCAGCGGGATTTGTTGGCTGATTCTTTGTTGCAGCCTCTTGTTTTCTCTTATTCGTGTTCGGGGACGCCAATCTAAAACCTCGCTTGCCTCCACCGATACTGATTGAGAGATGAACTCACTGGAAAACGACTGGTGTTGAGACCCATGGGTTTGGAATACAATGAGAGATTATTCATTCTATTTATTTACTGAGATTCCGACGTATGATCGCTATCATCGATTACCAAATGGGAAACCTCCGCAGTGTTCAAAAAGCTTTCGAAAAAGCCGGATTTGAAGCCACGATTACAAGTGACCCTCAAATCGTCACTTCAGCAGATAAAGTAGTACTACCTGGTGTAGGTGCATTTGAAGACGCCATCTCTGAATTACATCGCCGGGGTTTGGTAAATCCTATTAAGGATGTCATCGCGGCCGACAAGCCATTCTTAGGCATATGCCTCGGGCTTCAGCTTTTATTCGATGTTAGTTATGAAGGTGGAGAATTCGAAGGACTAGGAATTATCCCCGGGCAGGTCAAACGATTTGATATCGGGCCTGGATTCAAGGTGCCACATATGGGATGGAACCAGGCTAACATTGTGCGACAGGCACCAATCCTGGAGGGCATCGAGTTTGGTACTCACTTCTATTTTGTACACTCATATTACGTAGCCCCCACCAACGATGAACCGATTGCGGTAACTAGTGACTATGATGGGGAATTCTGTGCAATGATCTGGCAAAACAACCTCTTTGCTACCCAGTTTCACCCGGAAAAAAGTCAGGCTGCAGGAATTCAGGTTTTACAGAATTTTGGTTCTCTTTAATTACAACGACCTCAGCTAGATTCATTCCCTTTAGCCTCCACTGAACGAAAGAAACAACAATGAAAATTTGGCCTGCCATTGACCTGCGAGGAGGCAATTGTGTCCGCTTGAAACAAGGCGATTACAATCAGGAAACGATTTTTGGGGACAATCCAGGAGCGATGGCACGCCAATGGTGTGAGCAGGGAGCAGAATGTATGCATCTGGTCGATCTGGATGGAGCTCGGGACGGCCTTTGGATCAATCAGGATGCCGTTCGTAGTATCATCGAAGCTATTTCTGTACCCTGCCAGCTAGGGGGAGGTGTCCGAGAAGAATCCACCATTGAGCTACTACTGGGATTAGGGGTGAGTCGATTAATTATTGGTACGAAGGCGTTGAAGGAACCTGGGTGGTTTTCATCAATGGTCGAAAAATTCCCGCACAAACTTGCCTTGGGGATCGATGCACGCGATGGAATGGTAGCGACTGATGGTTGGCTGGAGACCAGTGAAACCACGGCGATTAGTCTTGCCCAACAATTCAATAGTCAGCCGGTGGCTGCCATCATCTACACTGACATCTCCCGTGACGGGATGATGCAGGGAGCCAATATTGCGGGCATGTCTGAAATGAAGCAGGCCACCAATATCCCCGTGATTGCTTCCGGGGGGGTCACAACATTGGAAGACGTGAAACAGTTAAGAGAGGCCGGACTGGACGGTGCGATTATTGGCCGTAGTCTCTACGATGGTGTCATAGACTTGAAGGAAGCTATCGCACTCGCTGCAGAATAATGTCGCGTTAGATTTCAAAGGATGAATCGTTCGTGACCGCTTCTTTACTGTCAGCCCGCATACGAAGCTTTGGTTTTTCAAGAGTGACCGTAGTGTGAGGCTGAATGCTCCGTGTGAGCCAGACGCTCGAACCGATCACACTGTGATGTCCAACAGTCGTATCGCCTCCGAGTATCGTTGCCGATGCGTAGACGACAACATGATCTTCGATTGTCGGATGTCGTTTCATTGTTCGGATAATGTTTCCATCAGCATCGGTTGGGAAGCTCAATGCTCCCAAAGTTACCCCCTGATACAACTTGACATGTTTACCAATAACTGTGGTCTCACCAATCACTACTCCTGTACCGTGGTCAATAAAGAACGAATCACCGATCGTCGCTCCGGGATGAATATCAATACCTGTTTCTCTATGGGACCATTCTGCCATCATACGAGGAATAAAGGGAACTTGGCACAAGTAGAGTTCGTGCGCGATACGATGTACCGTGATCGCATCTAGTCCCGGATAGCAAAATATGACTTCGTCCAAACTCTTGCAAGCCGGGTCTCCATCGTAAGCGGCCTGGACGTCGGTTGCCAGAGTCCGTCGTATTTCAGGCAGACGCTCCAACAGAGCGAGTGTTATTTGTTCTCCCTGCTCGAGATAAGTACTCCATTTACCCTTAGCCTCAAAGACAACATCTTCGTGCTGTAAAGCCCGAGCAATCTGAATCGATAACTCGTTAAAAATCTGATCCACCAAATCCCCAACATAGTACCCTACATTTTCTTGATGGAGCCCCTGTCGACGTCGATATCCAGGATATAAGACTTCCTTGAAATCAGCCAGGATTTCGATAATCTTATCCAATTGGGGCAACGGAGTGTGGCCCAAATGGTTGATCGTGCCCAGATCTTCATAGGTTTTGATGATCTTTTGAGTTAATTCGGGGAGTTGCTGTTTGTTTTCGCGTGAAGACATTTCGAATGATCATTGATAAGAGGGAGAATAAGAGGACGTACTACAACTACAATTGCTGAAGAATCAGCAACAACAGAGGCAATCGCAGATGCTGTAGTAGTCAAATAAACTCATAGTTTCATCCGAAAAAACAAGGGTCCAACCTTCATAGTCAATCGTAGGTCACAGAAATACACTGTCAAGCGACGTCTTTGATTAAATCCTTACTACCGTCAATGCTATTTCCAGTCAAACAGCTGATTTGATAACATTCCACGACTATTTCGTCCTTGTAGTTCAATCGAGATCGAATGAATACACTCACAAAGTACTACACCGCATTACTATTGCTATTGCTGGCTGGTTGTCAGATTGGCCCAGACGGCAAGTTTCGTTGGAATTCCCGCGCCGAGCTCGATTCCGCCAATACACCAGTACAAGCAAGCTCTGAAAATAGTGCTACCAGTAAAACCTCTACATCTACTGTAGATAAACTGACAGCAGATAATGAATCGTTGCATGCGGAATTAGCCAAGGCAAGGCAGCAATTCCGTGTGACTGCAAGCGAGTTAGATCTAGTAAAACAACAGTTAAAAGAGGCCAACGAGAAGCTCGTCGACAAGGCAGGTATCGACCTGTCTGCAGACACCGCAGAATCAGCCAATAAGCTCGAACCTGTGAGCATCGAAGGAATCGTTGTGGGACGTGACAAAAATACTATTCGAATTGAGCTACCTAAATCACAGCTTTTCAATGCCAATACTGTCACGATTAGCAACGACGGTAAGACCATGTTAGATCGGATTGCTGCAGCAATCAAACAGCAATATCCAAATCAACAGATCATGTTGGAAGCCCATGCAGCCTCCGGTTTGACGCCTAATGATGATCACCAGCAAGCTATCCAGCAGGCAACTGCTGTATACAATTACTTAGTGGGAATGACACAACTGCCAACCGGTCAGTTTTCCCTCGCCTCCAAAGGCAACAATAACCCAAGATATTCCCCCGCTTCAGATCAGGGAATCGAAGCTAATCAACGAATCGAATTAGTCGTCTCTCCTGAGACTTACTAATTCTGTCATAACCCACAAAAGCACTGGATAGTCGTATGTTCAGCTGGAGTTCCTGCCTCGTCGTCATGATCATCGGGGCCATTGTGGGTATGTTTGCCAACTGGAGCATCTATAACCTAGCGTGGAACAAACGGGCTATAAGCCCCTGGGGCCCATTACCTGAGTCTGCCCCACTACGCCGTCAAATTACGAAAATCCCAATTCTGGGATGGCTCCAAATGAAACATGAGACCAAACTCCATGGATACCTCTTTTGGGTGAGACCATTCTGGATTGAGTTAGTCATGGCATTGTTTTTCGGCTTTGCCTATTCACATTTCAGTGGCATCGCAGATCGGCTACCCCCGTCAGGCGAGGACTTAAACGCATCTTTTGTATGGGCACAAACCATTCCTTTTCTTTGCCTGACTACCCTGCTCTGTATTGCCACGTTTGTCGATTTTGATGAACGAATGATTCCGGATGAAGTTACCGTATTTGGAACGCTTCTAGCGCTTGTTCTGGCCGCGTTAATACCTGAGAGCCGCTTGCTGGATTCAGAAGCTCTAGCAAATGGAACTCAAGTTCATCTTCATGCTCATTCACCCAAAATGTGGTTCGAATGGGCTCGGGAACCGCACGCGTTATTGTACGCAATGGGGCTGTTAGGGTTCTGGGGGTTGGCAAGTATGCCTAAACTATGCACGCTAAGATACGGCGTCAAGCGAGGGCTTCAACTAATGGTCGCCAGTGTTCTTCGGCCACGCCGGAAATCGTTATCTCAGAATGAGGCACGAAGACGAAAACCATTTACCATTTCTACAATCATTGCTGCAAGCTGCATGGCTGGCTGGGGATTTCTGTATGTAATTTGGAAGTATGGTGACTCTGCTCAATGGGAGAGTCTCCTGAGCGCAGTCCTTGGCATGACAGCAGGGTTAGGGTTAGTTTGGAGTGTCCGAATTGTTGGGCAAGTCGCCTTACGGCAGGAAGCCATGGGATTTGGCGATGTTACGCTAATGGCCATGATCGGGGCTTTTCTTGGTTGGCAGGCAGTCATCATTACGTTTTTCATTGCTCCATTCGCCGGAGTAATCATTGGCATCATTCAGGCCCTAGTTCGAAAAGAAAACGAACTGGCATTCGGCCCTTATTTAAGCCTGGGAGCACTGATTGTCGTATTATTCTGGGAGTCCATTTGGCAACGCACATCCCCTGCATTGTTTGCCTATGTCGACGCGATTCCCTATGTATTAATGGTCGGTTTGTCCGCCATGGGCGGGATGTTATTCGTCTGGCGTATCATCAAAGAGAAGATATTCGCCTAATCGCTCAACTGCCTGACTACCTCAGATGCAACCTGTTCCGGCGACAATCCTTCAGTATCGACCTTAAAATCTGCCACTTGTTGGTATAGTGGGGTTCTCTGAGCTAGTAAATCATGAATCTCCTGAAGGCCTCCGGTTGACGTGAGGTTTGGACGACGCTGGCCGGTTAAAGGATCAGTCGTCATCCGTTCATAGACAACATCCGGGCTAGCCGTCAACCAAACTGTAATTCCTCGGCCTATCAGGGCTTCACGGTTTTCTTCACGCAGAACTGCTCCACCCCCGAGTGCAATCACCGTATTTTCACGAGCTGAAAGTTCTCTAACAATAGCTGTTTCCCGATCTCTGAATCCCTGCTCGCCTTCTAGCGCAAAGATCTCGGCAATCGTCATTCCTGCCTCTTGCTCTAAATAGACATCTGCGTCTACCACCTCTTTGGACAGAGCAATAGCAAGTAGATTGGCAACGCTCGATTTTCCGGTAGCGCGATAACCCGTAAGAAAAATGTTTGTCATAATCGCCAGGCTTTAATAATTGGCTGATGAAATGGTACGGCGAAACGTCTCTCGCATGACATCTACGGGTGCTTTCTCACCACTAAATAACCTAAACTGCAATTCTGCCTGCCTGACAAACATCTCAACACCGGTGACTACTCGACAGCCATGATCTCTGGCTTGTTTAATTAACAGAGTTTGTTCGGGATTATAAATTGTATCAAAGACGATCATTCCACGACGCAGTCCCGCTTCTTCGAATGGTGTTTCATTCATATTGGGATGCATTCCAACCGGGGTACAATTGACTAATACATCAGCATTCGTTGAATGTCTTTCCTCCCAGCTAACAGGGGCGCCTTCCAACTTAGCCGCCAGTTCAACGGCTTTCTCATAGGTGCGTGACGCCACCATCAATTCCGCTCCCCTATCTTTAACGCCAACACCTATAGCACGCGCCACTCCGCCAGCCCCTAATAACAACACCTTCTTACCAGACAGCCATTTCTCATCGGGGTCTGCTCCGGCTATTTCAGCCAGACTGACCATGGCACCATATAAATCGGTGTTATATCCAACGATTTCATTCCCCTCAAAGACTACTGTATTCACTGCTCCGATTTTACGAGCCCCGGATTCAATCTTCGTCAAGGAAGCCATGACTTCCTGCTTATGAGGAATCGTCACACTTAGTCCACGGATACCTAAACTGGGCGCATCGTCAATGAACTGGTCAAGATGATCTTTGGGGACACGAAAGGGTAAATAGACACGATTCATATCCAGGTGGTCAAAGCCCGCATTATGAATAACCGGACTCATGCTATGCCCTACCGGATCTGCGATCACCCCAAACACCTCTGTTTCTGCATTAATCGATTCATAACCGTAGATCTCTTTCATTTCCTGAAAGCTAAGCTGACCAGGTGCTATCGTACGTTCATGATGAAAAGTAGCAAACGAAAATGGCGCTCCAAATTTCCCAGCCAGAAGACGACTGGACATTCCAATGTCTCCCATACAAATTCCCACCGTAGGAATCTCACTTTGCTCTATCAACTTAAGCATACGAGTAACATCGTGGGGTGAATTGGCCATGCAGGCAAGCTTCACAATATCCGCATCTTTGGAAGCCAGGCGAGCATGAATCTCCTCGAGGTTTTCCGGAGTTTCGTCGAAGTCATGCATGCTGATAATTCGCTTCGTAGAACCATATCGCGGAATATCTTCTGCAATCTCTTCTTCTAAATCGACGTAGTCTACTCCTTCAACAATCGCCGCTCGCAACAAAATAACTCGCTCCGCTTCGCTTGCAGTCCATTTACCTCCATCCTGAGGACGCCGGCAGGTAGCTACCACCGGACACTTTCGATCCTTCAGAAGGCGTTTTAACGTAACGGCACGACGGATATAGTCTAGACGTAGTTCGACAAGACGGGCACCATTTTCAGCTAAATGCTGATGTTCTGCCCTCATATGTTTGTGTCTTCCACGTGCAATACTGACACAAATAATCGAAGTTGGGTCACTACTCAACTGACTCAAAATCCCGATACCTCATTACGATGCTAATGATGCAGAATCAAGTCCCCTGCTCTGCACTATTCTGTTATAACCTCGGCAACTTCATTCGTGAATCACCAGATTAACCGTCCGCTTTAACGTGGAACCACTGATTCCCAATGTTTACTAGCGCTTCGGATTACAAAATTGCGTTGGCAACGCCGAGACTTTTTTAATATATATCACTATGCAATTCTCCTACCTAACCCATCAGTCATAGATAATATGAAATCAGGTACCGTCATTGGCATCGGAATTCTAGCTTTGGTGATTACCAGCGTTACGATTTACCAATATTTTTTCTATAACCGTTCAACTCAAACCAATTCCGAGGAAGTTCGCGCACAGCTTGAATTGCAATTTGGCTCATTGGTTGAATTTGAATTAGACCAACAGACTGAAGACATTTCTGGTATCCGCATTGACGCTCAATGCCTTGAGTCAGATGCGACATTTGAACTATTAGGAACTCTATCTAAACTACGTAGCTTGTCATTACGTCATGGACGGTTCAAAGACGACGATCTACGACCGTTATCACAGCTGAAGCAATTAACGTCTGTCGAATTGCAATCACTGAACTTCAATGGAAATGGCTTACAACACCTCAAACAGTCAAAGGGAATCAAGTCTCTCAAATTAAGTAATAATCCGGTCTGGAGTCCAAAAGAATCGATATGGCTACAAGAGTTCCCCTTATTAGAACACCTTGAATTAGCATTTACCGATGCGGACGACTCGACGCTGGCGGCATTAGCTGGCCATACAGAACTCAAAACATTGGTCCTCGACCAAACAGCCGTCTCTTCACAGGGCATGGAGCAGTTACCCAACCATTCTCAGTTAAGCCATTTGAGCTTACGTGGCTGCAATCTTGGGAAGCAGAATGACGATGTATTCAAGGAGTTCATTACCGAAACTCCACTCATTTTGAATCTATCAAAGTCAACCGTCTCAGATCCAGCGTTAGCTCATCTGAAAAAGTTGCCTCTAGTCCAGCTAGATCTGAGTCAAACCAACGTCAGTGATGTGGGGCTTCAGTACTTAGCCGGACATGAATTCCTTCAGCAACTGGAACTAAGTTTCACGCGTTGTGCGGACCAGGGCCTTTTCAAAACGCTTCCAACTCTTCCACTTGAATTACTTAGTTTACGTGGATTGCAATTAAGTGAAAGAGTTTTACAAACACTGGGTAATTGTGATTCGCTGGAAACCCTTAGCCTTGCAGACACCAACGTCGCTGACAGTTGGCTCAGCGAGTTAAGCAACGCGATGGCATTAGAGCACCTTATTCTTTACAACACACAAGTCAAAGGGCATGAATTAAGTAGCTTGGCTGTATTGCCGGGACTATCCTATTTGGATCTATCTAATTGTCCGGTGGATGCCGACGGTATCAGGCAATTAAAATCTCTAACCTCTCTTACCAGCCTCGAGTTAATTGGCGTACCGTTGAATCAGCAGGCGATCGACCATTTAGTCAAAATACCTTTGTCTCACCTGAATCTTTCCAATTCGCCTATCGATGGAAACGACCTAAGGTCACTGTCTGCTATGCAGGAATTAAAGGGATTAATCATACGTAACTGTTCCGTCACCAGATTTGAATTTGAGATGTTTCAAACACGAAACACAAATTGTGTCATTTACTGGCAGGAATATGGATTCGATAGCACGTACGCCAAACCCGAAGCAATGCAAGCTATGAAGATCGGTCGATAAACACTGCTAAATACCAGTCCGCTGGAATCGTTTATCGAGCTCATCTCGCGAAAACACTAATGCGGAGGGACGCCCGTGTGGACAATGATGCGAATCCTGACAAAGGTGCTGTAACTCTAGCAATGATTTAATTTCTTCCGTCGTCAGTGGGTCTCCTGCTTTGACGGCTGCCTTACAGGCCATCATGGCCAACAGATCATCCAAAACATCTCTCTTGTCTGGTGAGCCTTTTCCTGAAAGCAGCACATCTACAAGTTGGCGAATCATTTCTTCAATTTTCAGTCGTCGGAGCATGGCTGGGTAGCTGGAAACCAGAACCGTGTCGCCACCAAATGGTTCGACTTCAATCCCCAGTCTCTTTAATTGCTCTTGATTATCTAACACAGCGGCGGCTTCCGCCGGCGTCAGAGTAACCGGTTCAGGAACCAATAGCCTTTGAGTTTCTAACGAACCTTCCATCGTTTTTTTACGCAACTGTTCGTAAAGGATTCGTTCGTGCAAAGCATGCTGATCAATAACAACCATTCCACGCTCATCTTCGGTCACCAGGTATCGATTTTGAATCTGAATACCCAACGTCGTGTGAGAATGCGAGCCACTTGAATCGTGAGGATTACTGAACGAACTATCAATCGGTGCATCTGCCGGCTGTGGGTCACCTTCCGGCATCAAACCGCTTGCCAGTTGTTGAGGATCCAAAGCACGTCGAAAACTGTCTGGCAGCATCGTACCAACCTGTCCTATCGACTCTGCATTGGCTTGAGAACCTGCAAACCGAAAGTCCATTTTTCGGGTTTCTTCGACAGGCTGACTAGCGGGCGTATTCTGTTGGGTATCGGCCTGAGTTTGCCCGACATGAGCGGTCAGATCCGTCGTTAAGAATTTATTGCGAATTGTACTCAGTAGTTGGCTATAGAGTCTGCGGCCATCTTGAAACCGCACTTCAAGCTTGGTTGGGTGAACATTGACGTCAACCATTTCGGGGGGCATATCCATTTTCAAAAACACAATCGGATATCTACCATGAAGTAACAATCCCCGATATGCTTCCCCCAAAGCATGTTGCAAACTGCGATCCCGAATGTGCCTGTTGTTTAGAAACAGATACTGCATCCGAGTATTCGATCTATAAAACGACGGATCTGCGACATAGCCTGAAAGAGACACATCTTCGTCCTGGCTCTTAACCCAGATCAGCCCTTCTGCTAAGTCACGTCCATAGAAGTGAGCAATCCTGTCTTTCCAGTTATTTACAGCTGGAAGGTCGTGTTTCATTCGGTCATTGTGTTTAAGGCTAAAGTGGATTTGAGGATGGACTAAAGCAATCCTGGTAAAGGCCTCGGTTATATGGCCCATTTCAGTTTGCGGCGTCTTGAGGTATTTACGCCGGACAGGTGTATTAAAAAAGAGATTGCGAATTTCAATCATCGTTCCGACAGGGCAGCCGATTGGTTCGGGAGTCTGACGATTTCCGCCATTAACTTCCAACACCATTCCGGCGTCATGCTCAGCTGTGCGACTGCGAATTACGATATTGCTCACTTCAGAGATTGATGCGAGTGCTTCTCCGCGAAAGCCCATTGAAGAAACGGAAAACAAATCGTCGGCTGTACGAATTTTACTGGTGGCATGACTATCGACTGCCATTTCAATCTGATCCGGGTCGATGCCACTCCCGTTATCAACAACTCGAATCAGCGAACTGCCACCTTCCTCTACTGTGACATCGATTCTTGTTGCACCAGCGTCCACTGAATTTTCAACAAGCTCTTTGACCACGCTAGCAGGACGTTCAATGACCTCACCAGCAGCGATCTTATTAATAATACTTGTTGATAGTTGCGCAATCCGTGCCATGCTTTGTCCCATCCATTGGGCCGATTGTGGTGAAAAATTACAGTTCAAACTCTTTCAGTTTGCGATAAACTGTACGAGCGCCTACCCCTAGTATACGCGCTGCCTCCTCGCGATTACCATTGGTCAGCGCCAATGTTTGTTGATATGCCCATTTTTCTATTTGTGCCATCGGTTGCCCAACCAGATCAACCGGGCCGAGTGAATTCGTTGGCAATTCGCTGTCTGCCACCTCAAAATCGGGAGGCAGGTCATCAACATCAAGTACACCGTCCACATCAAGCACAACCATACTTTCAACGATATTTCTTAGTTGCCGAATATTACCAGGCCAATCATAAGCATATAAGCGACGTGTAACAGCCGGGGTAACAGCGGTGACGTCTTTATGATGTCGGTCATTGCACTGCTTACGAAAATGATCGACCAGTGCCACAATATCATCGCGACGATCTCGCAGTGCAGGAAGCTCGATGGTGACGACTTTCAGTCGATAGTACAGATCGTTACGAAATTCATTATTCTCCACAGCGTCTTCCAGAATCAGATTCGTTGCCGAAACGACCCGAACATTTACATCCGTGGGTGAATTGTCACCGACTCGGGTGATTCGGCTTTCTTCCAGAACTCGGAGTAGTTTGGTTTGAGTGGCCAACGGCATATCCCCGATTTCATCCAAAAAGATTGTCCCTCCATCGGCATATTCAAAAGCACCGACACGGTCAGAATGAGCATCGGTGAACGCTCCTTTGACATGTCCAAACAATTCACTTTCAACAAGATTCTCAGCAACAGCTGCGCAGTTAAGCGGCACCAGACGTTTTCCCTTTCGCGGTGAATTCTGGTGAATCGCTTGCGCGATTAATTCCTTTCCGGTCCCACTTTCACCTGTGATCAAAACGGTTGCATCCGTAGGAGCTATTCTCTTTAACCGTTCGATGACAGCCTTCATTTTATCACTGGCATAGATGATTCCATCAAAACCGAATTTCTCATCCAACCGTTGTTGTAATTCAGTATTACAGCGACGCAATGCCACTGCCTCTACAGCGCGTGCAGTAATGGCTCTCAGTCGCTTGGGCGTTATCGGTTTTTCAAGAAAGTTATAAGCGCCGAGTTGCATCGCTTCCACGGCTCTTGGCACGGTCGCGTGGCCGGTCACCATGATAACTTCCGCATGAGGCAACAGTTGAGAGGCATTTTCCAGAATCCCCATTCCATCCACATCATTCATCATGAGGTCTGTGATTACAACATCGTACTGATTCTGCTGAATCATCTTGAGCCCGTCAGGGCCGGAGGTTGCCATACTGATGTCGTATCCTACTGACTCGAGGCTCTCCACCATCGCCGTCGCCAAAGGCGGATCATTATCCACAACTAGAACGCGAATATCACCTGGCGCTAATTCCGGGATGTCCTGTGTGTCAGTCAATTTTAAGTACCTTCAATAATAATTTTGTAGACCGAAGTATCAATCGAGTCGTGCAGGAGTGGGAAATTCCAGAGTGAATTTCGTTCCCTGTGCTTCCTGACTTTGCACATCGATTCGACCACCGTGAGCCTGAACAACTTTTCGAGCCATTGGTAATCCCAACCCCGAGCCTGTGGGTTTCGTGGTGTAAAACGCATTAAACATATTCAATGCCGTGTTATCACTCATACCACAACCGGTATCAATCAAATCCATCGCGATTCCCACCGGAGTAACTCGGGTAATGGCTGTCAGTTCCCCATCTTCGGGCATCGACTCCAGCGCATTCTTAACCAAATTTGCCAGAGCTGCCTGAAGAGTTTCCTGATCCAGATGCATCGCCGGCAATTCGGGATCCAGATACCGATTAATCTGTACGCCCTGAGCCCTGGCCTGGGCTTCATACATATCCAACACCAATGTGATTTGACGATTTAATGATCCAATTTCAAGATCCAGATCACGCAGCCGCGCAAACTTCATAAAATCGTTGAGCAGTTTTTCCAAACGCTGGCACTGTGCATGAACCGTTTGAAGTTTTGTCCAGACGCGACGTTCGCGTAAAGTTTCGCTTTCCTCCAGGTCTTCCTCGACCAATTCCATGTTCATCCTGATCACGGACAGTGGGTTTTTGATTTCGTGAGCCAGTGAACCAGCGATTTGCGCAAGTTCAGAATATTGCTTCTCCAGCAATTGAGTTCGTTGCTGCCAACGCTCTACTTCGCGATCCACCATTGGTCTAAGACTGTTCATTCCGTTGGAAAAGCCACAACTATTGTTGTCGAGGCGTTTTAGTATGAATCTTTATTTTAGCCTGTTCTTGAGAATTGGTAGAGTGTTTTTCAAACTCTCAGAATGTCAGTCTGGCAATAAAACAGCCGGTCGGCCTGACGAACAGGACAACCGGCTGTGTTTTAATCAACTTCAAACGAAATCGTTTGATAGCTTAGTCTCGACGTCGACGACGTCCTCCACCCCGACGGTCACCATCACGGCGAGGGCGACGTTCACGTCGTTCACCGTCATTTTCTGACCGTTCTTGTGGCTCCCAATCATCTTCTTCGCCTAACTCTTCTAAAGCTGCTTTGCGACTTAGTTTGACTCGATCGTGATCATCAACGCCGATACACTTTACTTTCACCACGTCGCCTTCGCTAACGGCTGCCGAAATATCAGAAATGTAGTGTTCAGACAATTCGCTGATGTGACACAAGCCATCACGCCCTGGAAGAATTTCAACGAAAATACCGAAGTCTTTAATACTACTAATCGGCCCTTCGTAAACTTTCCCAACCTGCACAGTTGCCGTGTAGGCTTCTACCAAGCCTCGAGCTTCTTCAGCCCATTCAGCGTTGGTGGATGCAATGGTGACTACACCATCGTCGTCTACTTCAACCACTGTGCCAGTGGATTCCTGAATGTGACGGATGTTCTTACCACCGGGACCAATGAGAGCACCGATTTTATCCGGAGCAATATTGATGCGGATCAGACGCGGTGCGTATTGTGAAGTTTCAGCACGTGGTTGTTTAATTTCACGAATCATCTCCTTCATAATGTTCAGTCGAGCCTCTCTCGCCTGAGCCAATGAATCACGAATAACCTGTTCACTAATTCCGTTGATCTTCAGGTCAAGCTGAATACCTGTGATCCCCTTCTGCGAACCGGCAACCTTAAAGTCCATATCACCAAAGTGATCTTCCGCTCCCTGAATATCTGTCAGCAGAATATTCTCGTCGCCGTCCTGTACCAAACCAATGGAGATACCGGCTACCGGGTTCTTAATCGGAACACCGGCGGCCATCAAACCAAGCGTCGCACCACAAACCGAAGCCTGTGAGGACGAACCGTTGGATTCGGTAATATCCGAAATGACTCGAATGGTGTAAGGAAAATCTTCAGGATCCGGAAGAACAGCTTTCACACTTCGTTCTGCCAGCATCCCATGCCCAATTTCACGACGCCCGGGGCCGCGATTCGGCTTGGCTTCTCCTACACTGTAACCGGGGAAGTTGTAGTCGAGCATGAATTTTTTGGAGTAGTTATCAGTAATACCATCCACTCGCTGTTCATCTTTGCTTGTTCCGAGTGTCACGGTAACGAGCGCCTGAGTTTCACCTCGCTGGAACACAGCAGAGCCGTGTACACGTGGCAATACGTCGACATGACATTCGATGTTCCGCAATTCATCATGTTTTCGACCGTCTGGGCGTGTGCCTTCGACGATAAGTTTTCGAATTACGTGCGATTCGAGTTTATACAACGCGGCTCCCAAAGCTTTGGAGCAAATGGCATCTTCCGCGTCAGGATCAGGAATCATCTCTTCTTTAATGACTGATTTAACTGCATTGACCGCATCGGCACGATTCTGTTTACCTTCCGTCAACTGAGCTGCACGGAATTGTTCCGAATACTTCTCAATCAATTGGCCAGCAATTCCATCGTCTTCCGGTGCAATGAATTCCTGTTTTTGAACATCACATTTTTCATAAAGTTCATTCTGCAGTTCACAAACCTGCTTAATGCCTTCGTGAGCATAAAGAATAGCTTCCACCATCTCGTCTTCAGGCATTTCACGAGCGAATCCTTCAATCATCAGGATCTCTTCCAGACTTCCTGAGACGATCATATCCAGATCACTCTCTTCCAAATCTTCCACTGTTGGGAAAGTGACCAACTGACCATCAATTCGGCCAACTCGTACTGATGCGATCGGCCCATCAAATGGTAACGGTGATATGTGAAGTGCTGCTCCGATGCCGTTCATGGCGATTACATCGCCGTCATTCAAAGCATCACTGGCTACCACGGTCGACTGACACATGACTTCATCATTGAATCCCTTCGGGAACAACGGTCGAATAGGGCGATCTGTCAGACGTGATGTTAGTGTATCTTTCGTTGATGGACGTCCTTCTCGTTTCAAAAACCCGCCGGGAAACTTTCCGGCTGCAGCAAAACGTTCTCGATAATCGCACATTAGTGGGAAGAAATCGATTCCTTCACGCGGTGCCCCTGACGTAACGGCATTTAAGACAACCGTTTCGCCGTACTGAGCCATTACACAAGCCCCAGCCTGCTTAGCAATGAAGCCAGTTTCCAATGAAAACGTCTGGCCTCCAATTTCTCTTTCTACTCTTACCTTTTCCATTCGTACAATTCTTTCTCTTACCTACAAAACCTACAAGCCTCTATCAATCTAAGGCCGAAAACTTAATTACATCGTTGCTAATGACTTCTTATTTGGCCAAAAATCGAAACCACTCACCCTGTCGTCGTAGGTATGACTACAGGAATCATTTAGTAAGAAATCTGGCCATGAAGGGAGCTTTCCCCTTCACGTACAAAACTGTCCCTGATAGATACCAGAGACAAGTTGAATCGGCCTGAAGACCCTCGAATTCTACTTTCGAATGCCTAACTTACCGATAATGTCCAAATATCGCTGAGGATCAATTTTTCTTAGATAGTCCAACAACCGGCGGCGACGACTTACAAGTGCCAATAAGCCACGACGACACGCATAGTCCTTCTTGTGAGAACGCATATGTTCAGTCAGGTTGTTGATTCTAGTGGTTAAGATTGCAATTTGAACTTCCGGTGAACCAGTATCACTATCCGAGTTCTTGTATTCGCCGATTAATTCCTGCTTGCGTTCTTTAGTAATCGTCATGTTCTTTACTACTTTCTATGCCAGTACGAATGTCCAACCGTTGAACTTCTACTGATCAACCGTTTCCAACCAGAATGTCCTTATTCTGGAACAATCCAGACAGAAAAACCAATACTCAGCCCGTAAACTATTACGGA
>PBCP01000098.1 GCA_002717145.1 Planctomycetaceae bacterium
AATATAAAGTGGATGGTCTATAATATATTATAAATAAATTAATTCTTTTTTACACATTATATAATACTCCGAGTGGGACTTGAACCCTTAACCTGCTGATTACAAATCAGCTGCTCTGCCAATTGAGCTACAGTGGCCTGCTTTTAAAACTGCCAAGACATGCCCGGCCGTTAAAACGTGTAAATATACCGAAAATAGCTGCTTCTGCAATATGAGAGTTGGCAGTTTCAATTCGATATAGAATCAAAATATACCTGCCTATCCAACCTGTGAAGGCGGGAATACGGAAAAAACGAGACAATTAGAGGGTTTAACGGGAAGACTCGCACTGTACCAACCCTAAACAACAGATCTTGGGGCTGTCTTGGACTATTTATCGACTTAATTGGTAAATTTTATCAGCTAGACAATGGCCAATCCGCAGGAACAAAGCTGACGGTCAAAGCCTGGGGGCTTTGACCGTCATTGCTTACCTTTTTGCTCAGCCATCATCGATTTTATCGAGAACGTGGTAGAGCTATCCTAAAGTAGACGTGCCACAGCTCTCTCGATTATTACCGCTCAAGGTTTAGATTTAACTTTCGATCAGCTCCAGGTGCTCAGTAGTCGCTTCACGACGTAATTTTCGTAAAGCCTTGGCTTCGATTTGTCGCACTCGTTCCTTCGTAACTCCGATCTCTTCGCCAACCTGTTGGAGAGTCCGTGGTTCACGTCCGGGCGTCAAACCGAATCGACTAATGATGATCCTCTGCTCGCGATCATCCAGCTGAGTCAGGATGTTGCCAATAGCTAACTTGCGATGTTCATCTTCAAGTTCAAGCTGCTGCCGACTGGTCCGTGGATCATCCTGCATAACGAACGCCTCTTCCAGGCTCGTTCGAAATCGATCGCGATGACGAAATTCGTTGGGTATAGTTCGAGCGAAATTCTTCATGATTGCCCAGGAGGCATAGGTTGAGAATTTGTTGCCCAGCAAATAATTGAATTTTTCAGCAGCTCGAATCAGAGACATGTTACCATCACTGACAAGTGTAAAAAAGTCTTCGGTTGCTTTCATGTGACGCTTGGCAATGGATACAACCAATCGCAGGTTGGAACGAATGATGACCTGCTTTAGATCAACAGCCAATTCCCACCATGCTTCGATTTCATCCATCAGGGGACTGCTCCCCGTCTTTTCGTACTGGAGTCTCAGTTTGGCGGCTCGGTACTTTGTGTAGTTGTACTTGCGAAACAAATGCTGTTCCTGAGCCCTGGTCAATAAAGGCACTTCGTAAAGAGCCGATAAGTAGGAAGGCAATTCCTTCGGAGCACGAGTACGTCGCGGAGTGGTTTCCGGTTCCGGGATTGGTGCCATGATTCGGTTCTCAGCACCTCGCCGACTAAATTCATCGGATGGCATGTAGTCGAGAGGCAATTCCATAATAGCAACACGACGCATTTCATTGATGACTCGATGAATCGTTGATGTCGTGCGATTGAATTGACGAGCTAACATCGCCACGCTTGTTCCGCCACTAAATCGCTGGAAAATACTTCGCTTAGAGTCGAGCGACAGTTTACCGCGGGCCCGAGGGAAAATAGCATCAGATGGATTGTCGGTGTCGTATCGCTTTAGAGTGTAACGAATAGTTTCAATGCTGCGATTGAAATGGTCAGCTAAACGGCGAGCTGTTTCTGATGGGCAAGCACCCGTTGTTGCCAGTTGACGAGCCTGTTGTAGAATCTCCAGACGCTCCGACTCAGTCAACTGACTAAATCGTTCTCCACGCGATACCCTGTCCCGGTTGTTGGTGATAAAGGTCTCAACGCTTGATTTGGTAAAAGCGACTCTCTTACGCCCATGGATGACTATTTTACGACTGACTAAACCGTTGTTTCTCCAGCGGGAGATTGTCTTGGAAGAAACCTTCAGGTGGTCACTGAGAGTCTGCACCGTATATACGGGTTCAAAGATTTCTTCGGCGGTCAAACAAACATGCTCAGTCAGGTCTTCCACCAATAATCGCAGGTCGTGATGTATTTCTTCTCCGCCTATTTTTAGACTCGAGCTAATGCCAGACGGTGTCGAACTGCTTCCGGTGATTCGACTATACAGGTAACCAAACGAGGATGATTGGTTGTGATCAGTATCATAGATAAGCCTCTCGATGCGATTGGCGTATAACAAGACAACCTCACGGTCATCGACTGATGCCAAAGCGTCACGCAAATTGCGCAGCGCATTACTGCGGTAAGATGAGTTCATGGCTATTCCCTTCTCTGCCAGACTCCTGCATTCTGTTCCATGTGATTGCACCTGTAAGCTGAGGTTGAATCAACCAGAGCTAAATCCTTCCCAAGATTCAGTCCCGTTGCTTACTACCGGTTTCAGTTACAAAGTGTCGTCACGCAAATCAGGAATCTTATGTTGCCGTCTCGAGTGGTGAGCCCCTGATTACCGCAGTAGTGTTTTAGTCAAGTGCCTTGAATCCTCTGATTCAAGATTGCGGTCCAATCTGGCTACCAGACCACCTCAACACTACCTACGAGATGACAGCTTTTATTATAAAGGCCTTGTCAAGTTTTTCCTTCTATCTATGTATTCAATTGGCCATCGGCACAGACTGAATGAGTTTTGTTGAGCACGTTTTTAGTCTGTTTAAACTCTATAAAAACAGTGTTTTCAGATCATATAAGCCATTTTTTTAAAAAAAACGTACTAAGTGAATCGGGGGATGACTTGTTGAAAACGCAGAAATTACTGATTTCAAAGTCAAATTGCCTTAACCACGGCCCGTTTTTAAGTCGATTTACCGATTAACCGGTCCGTATAGACACCGGATTTCCCCTGCGCGCAATTACATCCCGTACCTTACAGAATCAATGCATCTGGACTCGAACAAACAGGCGATACGACTGTTAACCTTCTTTGCTGTTGCTACAGTGATGAGCATAGGGGCATGCGCAATTCAGGCTCAAACTTATACCTTCCAGCCTTCAGAAAATCCTCTACAGCAGGCCGTTGAGATTTCTATTGCTGTTGCCGGTAAAGTGAAAATGAAATCGGCTCGATTTGGGGTCATTGAAGAAGACGTTCAGGTAGCAGGCAAGCAGTCTTACGAGCAGTGGATGAAGTTCCAGCGGGCGACGCGACTGTGTCGCGCGATTCGCTATTACAGCCATGTCCAATCCGACGTTACGATTGGCAAAGGTCGGTTCTCTCCAGAGTTAAGGAACAGTAGAAAACTTATTGTTGATCAATATCAACTCGATCATCATCGTCTTTATTCACCTCAGGGTACACTAACGCGGGACGAATTAGATCTGGTTGATACCCAGCTCAGCCCAACGCTTTTTTATCAGTTGTTACCCGCGGTACCTGTCGACGTTGGGGATCAATGGGGGCTTGAATCCTCAGCTTTGTCGGCAATGTTAGCTCTCGACGCCGTTGCTCAGAATGATGTAAAAGCCACTCTTCAAGGAATTGAGGACCAGCAGGCAAGCATAGTTTGTCAGGGAGATGTGGCGGGAGGAGTCAACGGTGTGCTCACTCAAATCCAGCTAACCATTCAGGCAGTTTATCACATGCCTTCACGTAGCTTTACCAAAGTGTCGCTGGATATGACAGAACGTCGGGAAATTGGGCATGCCAAACCTGGGCTGGATGTTCATACTAAAGTCATTGTTCAAACTCGGCCACTAGAAAAGCTTGCTACGCTAACAGAGCCGATTGTTCAAAAGTGCGACCGTCCGGTTACTGGACGTGATGAATTGCTGTCGCTGATCCCCGTCTCCGATGCTATCGAGCTGGAGTTAAGTCGGGATTGGCATGTCATGATGGATCAGCCGGATTTGCTAGTCATGCGACAGGTGATTCGTGGAGAGCTGGTATCGCAGTGCAGCCTGAGTCGATTGGAACCTTTGAGTAACGACAAACGTATGTCCACTGAGTTATTAAAGCAGCAAATACAAAAGTCCTTAGGAGACCAGTTGGCAGAGTTCACAGAAACAACGCAACAGCCTTTGCGAGGTGAACATCCTTATATACGGATTTCGGCAGTCGGGCTTGTTGGAGATATCACGTTTCAATGGGTTTATCACCATGTAACAGACAAAACGGGAAATCAATATTTATTCGTCTTTACGATTCCAAACGAAAAAGTGGCTCAATTCGGCCAGCAGGATCATGAAGTCGTGAACTCCTTTGTTTTTCGTGCAGAGAGCGGTAAAAAGCCAGTGCCTGCTTCGGCATCCACCGGTACGACCAAACGATAGACAATATAGAAACAATAAAAAACTTGACCGTTTGAAAAAACGGCTTTTATACTCGAGTAAAGAGCGAGCCATACAATCCCATATATTTGTTATCAGAGATTTGTATGATCGGTTCACCGGAGAAGAGGTCCCAAGATGGCCATAAAAACTATGAAGATCGTCGTCGCTAAAACAGCCGGTCTGGCTATTGCTATGATTTGGTTGCAACAGTCTGTGACTGTCCAGGCCCAGGATTCAGAGCGAGTGCTGGCCCCAGGAGTCCTCACAACTGTCGCTCCGGCTATTGAGGAAGGTGAAACGTATTCCACTCCGGCGGATCTTATTGAGATCTCCAAAGCCCGAGCTCATCTCAAATGGCAGCCAAATTTTACTCCAGCCACCAGGACTCTGTTTGAACGGTCCCTGCGCGTGCCATTGCGACGAAATGTTTGGGGGCTAGAATTCACTTTTAAGCCGTTTCGAATGGTTGAGGTCGATGTGCCTCAGGCTTCCGGCAAAATGCAGCGTAAGACGATTTGGTATATGGTGTATCGTGTTCGCTACCTAGGTGAAGAAGTTCATTTTGAAGCCCAGCGGGACAACATCGGTCAGTCTGATCCCCGATATACTCGCTTTAGTAATATTCGCAAAGACGCGCAATTTCGGTATTTCATCCCTTACTTTACGCTCCGCAGTCATCTTCAAAATAAGGAATATCTGGATCGTTTGTTGCCTGCTGCCACAGATGAAATAGCAGCCATCGAAAAGGTTCCAGGGAAGCTGTTGAATTCAGTGGAAATGGCGAATACAAAAATTCCGCGGGAAGATGCTGAATCCGGCACAGGCGTATGGGGAGTCGTGACATGGGAAGACGTTGATCCCAGAACTAATTTCTTTTCGTTGTACATTCAGGGGCTGACCAATGCGTATCGCTATGAAGATACAGCCGAGGAGCCTCAGGTAGGTGATGAAATTGCTGCAGGGCGAGTGATAGAGTTAAAGACCTTGCAACTGAATTTCTATCGCCCTGGCGATACTATCGAATTGACGAAAGATAATATTTTTTATGGGCTGCCCAATGCAGTGCCTCGTCCAGAAATTATTTATACCATCGAACCCGGCGATAATCTGAAATCACTTGCCAAACGGTTCCTGAGCAACGAATCCAGAGCACTGGAAATCTATCAGCTCAATCGAGACGTGCTGTCAACTCCAAACAAACTGCCTGTTGGCACTTTGATTCGTTTTCCAAGAAATAATCACGAACGATATAACGATCTTGAGCCAGTGCGTTTGCATACGGTTAAAGCTGGAGAGACAATGGCTTCGATCGCACAAACTTACGATATACAGGTTCGGGATGTCCAGCGAGTCAATGCGGACTATATTGCCAACGGTGAAGAGCCAATTACAGGAGAAATGGTAATGCTTCCTGTTAATCTGAATCGACTAAATCGCCCAGAAAACGCTCAGAAAGATATTTACAAGATTTACACGCTGCGTCAGGTCGCCATTATGCGATTGTACGGAATGAATAAATTCGCGAATAACCAATGGATTTACACAGGAACGAACTCGCCAGTCTTCCGTACGGCTGAGAACCCCGAAACTATAGAAGTTCAGCCAATTAACAAATAGTCGATCGGGAGCCACTGTAAATTCTCTTTAGACACTGCAAAAACAGTGGTTTAGAAGAATTCGTCCTATTTAGCCTCTTGATGAGATCGTCTAACCAGTTTAAAAAAGACCTTTCCACTGGGGTTTTCCCATAAGTGGTGTGCCTCGACAGTTCTGTATAACAGGCTGGGTGAGATACCAAACCAAGATACAAAACCAACTTATTTGATAGGCTCAGAAAATGGCTCATAAGAAGGGACAAGGCTCCAGCCGAAATGGTCGCGATTCGAATGCACAGCGTCGTGGCGTGAAAAAGTTCGGTGGTGAGCGAGTAATCGCTGGTAATATCCTCGTTCGACAGGTTGGAAACAAATTTCACCCTGGCAAAAACGTTGGTCAGGGTAAAGATTACACTTTGTTTGCGTTGACAGACGGAGTGGTTGAGTTTGACCGTAAAGGCCGCCGTATTAATGTAGTTGCTGCCAGTAACTAAACTCTCTCCAATACAAGAACAGGGATGTCTCCATCGATCGGGGTGTCCCTTTATTTATTGTTTTCTATAATTCAACACACTGCCGTAACAAATGTTTGTGGATCGCGTTACCATCGAACTGATCGCCGGCAAAGGCGGAGACGGATGTCTGAGCTTCCGACGTGAAAAATATGTGCCACGCGGAGGGCCGGATGGAGGAGATGGTGGTAATGGAGGCAGTATCCACATTGTCGCCGAAGTAGGTGTGGATAGCCTGACTGCATTGAGTCATCGTAAATTCTGGAAAGCGAATCGTGGACAACACGGAAGCGGACAGAATCGTCGTGGGCGTGATGGGGAAGATGTCGTTATCAAAGTGCCCCCGGGGACGATTGTCATGGATGCTCAGCATGACTTTGTCATCAAAGACCTAGTCAACGACGGCGATTCTTTCATTGCTGCTAAGGGAGGTAAAGGTGGCAAAGGTAACGCTCGTTTTAAGTCTTCGGTCAATCAGGTCCCCCGTGAATGGACACCGGGCGGAGATGGTGAAGTACGTAAGGTAAACCTGGAACTCAAAGTGATTGCCGATGTTGGCCTGGTAGGCAAGCCAAATGCCGGTAAAAGTACTTTGTTGAGTCGTGTAACGAAAGCCACGCCGCAGATTGCCGACTACCCGTTTACCACTAAGTTTCCAAATCTTGGTAGGGTGGTTTTAGACTGGGAACGCTCTTTTATCATGGCAGATATTCCTGGTTTGATTGAAGGAGCATCGGAAGGCGTTGGGCTGGGACACGAATTCCTTCGGCACATTGAACGGGCCGGGATTCTTGTCCATTTGGTTGAGCCGCAACCCATCGACGGCACTGATCCGATTGAGAACTACAAAGCTATTTCTGCCGAATTGCGGCAATATAATGAGCAACTGGGGCAGCGGCCTCAATTGGTGGCGGTGACCAAGGCAGAAATACCGGGTGCCGAAGATGTTCGGGAACAATTGATCAAATTGACTGGTGGCGATGTCTTTCTCATTTCATCGGTCACCGGACAGGGCTTGAATGATCTGTCCAATGGAATTTTTCGGGCTCTTGAAGAGGTCAAGCAGTCATGACTTCATTGGTGGCGGTCGACATTGGAAATAGCAGTATCAAACTCGGCTGGTTTCCTTCTGAAGAGTCTCGCCAGTTGTTACCCGATTCACGAGTACAAAATTTACATGTAGGTCAGTTGGATTCCCCGCTCTGGGAAAAGTTTTGTGAGATGATAGATGACACGGCTCACTGGGTGGTGGCAAGTGTGAATCCCGATGCCTGTGAAAAATTGAAGACCGCTATTTCAATCACCAGTCCCGATGCATTTATCACCGTGTTGCAGAATAGTATGCTGCCGATTGAATCTGATATTCAGGCCGTTGAACAGGTTGGGACGGATCGTTTACTGGCAGCGTTAGCTGTGACGGCGATTGCTCCACATTCAAAACCGGCGATTATCATTGACTCAGGAACGGCGGTGACGGTTGATGTCATTAGCCCTCACGGCACCTTTGCAGGGGGCGTCATTATGCCCGGCTCAGCCCTGATTGCTCGAGCGTTGAATGAAGGTACTGCCCAGTTACCTCAAGTCGTTCTCGATCAGAACAATGCCCCTTCACCGATTGGAAAGAATACGCAAGAAGCGATTTCAGCCGGAATTTTTTGGGGATTGGTTGGTTCTATCAATGAATTGGTTAGGCAACAACGTTTACTGTTGGGTCATTCGACTCCAGTGTACGTTTCCGGTGGCGATAGCTGGATTGCCAGCCATCTGGAGTTCGAGTGTCAATCAGTTTCAAATCTCTGTCTTTTGGGCATCGCTGCTGCTGTGGAAGCAGGACTTCAGCTATGACCGACGAAAACCGACCCGCGTTATTTCACTTTGCTCAAGTGACGCCTGTCGGGCGGTCCGCAATAGCGTCGCTGGTGGTGAACGGTATGCAGGCGCTTTCCGTAGTCGATCAGTTTTTTCAACCGATCGGTGGAGCTCCTCTGTCGGGTTTCCCGGTAAGGCGAATTGTGTTTGGAAAGTGGGGGCATTTAGACGGGACGTTTGAAGAAGTTGTTGTTGCAAGAACGACTGAAGCAGATATTGAAATCCACTGTCATGGAGGCGTCTCTGCCATTCAGGCTGTTACTACAACACTTCTGCAGCACGGCGGTCAGCTTGTTGCCTGGCAGGAATTGGAAAAGCTGGGATTAGAAGGGGAACTGCCTTATTGGAAAAAAGTCGAGCAGCTCGTTCCGTATACGACTACCATGCTCGGGACAAGAATAGCAATGCAGCACGCCGCGGGCGAAATCGAGCAATTGCTAGAGCAAGTTGAGCAACTGCGAGCACAGCGAGAATTCAGTCAGGCAAAGAACCTGCTTACCGCATATTGCCACACCAGTCAGTACGGTAAACACCTGATAGAGCCATGGTCGGTCGTGATTGCAGGGCGTCCGAATGCAGGTAAAAGTAGCTTAATCAATCAACTGGTAGGCTATGAACGAGCCATTGTAAATCGGCAGGCAGGGACAACCAGAGATTTGCTGCGAGCACCAACGGTAATCGAGGGTTGGCCCGTTGAGTTTATAGATACGGCTGGTTTACACGACGGCAATGATGCCATTGAAATTGCCGGTATCGAACTGGCGAAGAGTCAACTAGCCAAGGCGAATCTGGTGCTTTGGGTTCACGACTTGTCGACTCCCTGGGACAAAGAATTACAGCAGGCACTAGATCAATATCCAGTACTGGTTGTAGGGAATAAGTCAGATTTGGTTGCCACGTCACAAATCGCAACATCGTGGAACCACATAAGCGTCTCAGCTCAATCGGGAGCAGGAATTGACCAGTTGCTGCTGACTATCATTTCAACTTTGGTACCAAGCTTTGATGCTGACGACCTTAAGGTCTTGTTCTGTGAAGAGCTGGATCAGCAAATCCAGCATTGGGTTAAGACCCTGCCAGATGTTTAAGCCAGTTAATATCAGACGATTTCACCTTCAATGTAGTCGTCCTCCTCATCGTCCTCTTCCACAATCTCACCCTCAACGATAGCATCCCATGGATCCGCCTGTTGAAAGCCGTCAGTCTGCTCGAAGGTAGTATGGAATCTCTGATGATAGAACTGATTGATGCCGACTCTGGATTTAAACCACTTTCCAAGTGCGGAACGGTAAAGAGACCGTGTGATCGGAAATAGAATTGAGAATCCGAGTACATCGGTCAGGAAACCTGGTGTAATTAATAAGGCTCCGGAGATGACAATAAGCAAAGCGTCGGCGAGCTCCTGTCCGGGCATTTGCATTTGCGTCATCCGATTTTGGAGGCTGTTCATCGTGCGACGGCCTTCCTGTTTCGCCAGCCAACTTCCTGCCAGTCCGGTCAGAATAGACCAGCCAATGGTAAAGTCCCATCCAATGGCTCCACTCACCTCGATGATTAAGTAGAGTTCGGTTAAGGTAACGGCGACAAATAGAAAGAATAGAACGGCCATTACTTTATGCTAACGTATCCTAGCCCTATCGTTGTTTGGAGAGAGCTTCGGCAGCATCGGAAATCTTTTCAGCTTCCTGAGGTTGGCCCAGAGCACGATACATAATGGCTAGGTTTCCATAGGGGATCTTGAGGTTTTGACTCGAAAATCCTTGTACCTGCACAGCTTGTTCGATCCATTGGATACCTCGTTTGGTGAGATTCAGTCCTTTAGGGCGATTCCCTTGCTTCCAGTACGAAAGCCCCATACTGACCATACGCTCACCGTGCCATCCCATCCCACGAGCATATTTTTCAACGCCTTCGTGCTTCAGGAAGTCAGTGGCCGTATCGTACCACTTACAGGCTTCTTCATGGTTTTGTTTATCAATAGCTTCAACACTACCCAGCGTATAACAAAGGGCTCCCATGGAGGCATGCGTTTGGGCGTTATTCCATTGAGGCGAGACGGTGTCGGCACGCAAAAACTGATTGAAAAGTTGATAAGACTCGAGCCCGAGTTGTTGCACGCGATCGGAGTCCTTCCCTTTACGAGCAGCTTCTGTTGCATGAGCTAAAGCCAGAGCCCAGTCCCATTTGATACGTTCGAGGAATTCCGGTGAAGCTCCTTCGGTTTGCTGTAACTCAGCAGCAACCTGATCAACACGATCAATCCAGTTACTAAGTTCCGCTCCGTCCTCTAATAAGGCCAACGCTTCTAAAGCACGTCTACATACCTCGAGTCCAATGGTTCTGTCGTGGTAGTCATGACGCAGCAAGTGGTCGGTTAACTCCCATGCGATATCGACCCATTTGGGGACAACGGCCTGCTTCTCTTCAAGGGCGAATGTTCCTCTGGCAATATCACGAGCGACCGCCAGATGTCCGTTGATGACCAGCCGCATCGCGTCAAACTGAATTTCAAGATTCTCATCGTCCATTAACTCGCGCGCCCGCTGGATTGATTCAGAGTGATGGATCATAGCCTGTTTGTAATCCGGTGAATCGGCATTTACCAACAATTCACCCATCATGTAAGCAGCTTTGGATCGTACTAATGGAGTGAGACGGGTATTGTTTCGAATCGCGCGAACCCGTTGCAGCATTGCACTTCTGTCTTGAATCAGGTTTTTCAGCCCTGCCTGCATTAATAGTAGTTGAGTATTTCCGGGCGACAGTTCGATCGCTTGTTTCAAAGCCTCATCCGTGCCTTCGAGGTTGCCCATGCGTTGCTGAATCTGAGCTTCGAGTATGAATGCTCGTTCATCTTCGGGATTGAGTGATTGTACCGCTTTGGCATCTGATAACGCTCCGGCGTAATCGAACCATTGCCTGTGCGTTCCGCGATCAAGATAAGATTGAGCCTGAATCGTTGTAAAGGACACCCGTGATACCTGATCGATATCTTCATTGCGTTTGAAGTGAAACGTTACTCCCTGCTCTGGCCAAACAAGTAGGAATGCTTTGTCGGATGTTGTTTCCTGAGTGACGGCAGTGTTTTCGACTAAACCCATTTCAGTGATCAGCTGTTTCAACTCAGCCGGTTGTTTGAAGTGTAGGTGGATCGAGTCAGCCAAATCGTTTTTGATGACAATTCCGACACGGTCGTAAGGTTCCATGGAATAAACAAGCACCTGACTTCCGTTTGTTTCGATTTTTGCGCGAGGGTCGCCAAGCTTTTCAGTGACTTCAGCCATTTTTGAAATTCCAGGCACGATACCTTCAAAGGTAGAAGGCTTAAAAGCGAATTCACCGGGGTTTTCCCCTGCTGCCGATCCCAATGTAATTGCGGGAGGCGTAAACTCATTTGGCTCTTCCGCAGACGGTTCTTCTTTTAATACGGACTGCGCGGGTTCCTCTGTAACATCCTGTGCTAGGGCTGGAAAAACACTGCACACTGCTACAATTACCGGGATGAGTCGACATAGAAAATTCAGTTGAGCAGATCGGAATTTCATTTCCAGGAACTCTACATGAAAAATAATGGTTTTTTACGGCAGCGGTTACAATCCAACAAAGCCTATGCACCCGACAGTATAGGAGTTTAGATTGTCGTCCGTAAATATGGATTTAACTCGCTGAACCTGACTTCATCTTCCATTTCGCGATGATCTTGGGAAGTAAATGTGCAGTGATGGAGATTCCCAATACGATAGAAGCTAGTGTTATGAAAATAAGATATTCCAGTAGATTCTTAGGTCTGGGGTTACTTTTGGTTAACCGCTCAAACTCGACAGGGAAAAAAGCAAGCGTTTCACCATCTGCTGTTTGTCTGTAATATTTCTTACGAAATTCCGCTTCAACGTCGGCTCCCGAGGCGATCCATTCTTTTTCTAACTGCGTTAATTCTTCGTAATACTGTTTGGCCTGTTTTAATTCTCGCGCTAGCGCGAGCTCCAGAGGAGCAATTTTTACTCCTTCCTGTCCCTCGATCGCGTGGCATGCCATTTCGTAGTACATATCACGAGCAGTCGTGTCTTCCACTTCATACGATGCCTTCAGTAACGCTCTGGCTGCAATTCGGTTCCCTACTCCGTGTACCGTTCGGGGAACAAGTAGGTCTGCAAGACATTCGAGCAGGACTGGCGAATCGTGGTGTCCAAATCTCATCATCCCGAGAATGCCCTGAACAGCGGCAGAGGTTTGCTCGCCTGTCATTTGGACATAACGGGGGTTATAGTCTGTGGCAGTTTTATCGGCCAATTCATTGGCAATAAATGTATAAAAGCTGTTAATACCCAGTTCGGGAATATCATGAAGCTCTACATCCTCACGGTCATGGTTTTCCCGATTGAAGTTCCGTTGCTCAACGAATGCATCTCGACTCAGAGGCAACAGGAGCTGGCCTTCGTTAAATTGTCCATGTTCGGCCCGGTGTTGTAGATATTTTACGACATACAACTGGTATCGTTCGCGATTAAAGTGAGCTTCAGGATTTATCTCTAACGCTTTTTCAATATGAATAATCCCTTCAGAGAAATTGCCACCATGAATGTGAAATGTACCTAGATTGGCATAGGTTTCATATTTGCCCGGATATTTCTTTTCTTTTTCAACCATCCACTCGATGGCCTGTTCTTGCTGATGTAACTTGTCATACGCGACCGCAATGTCGTCATAGAGTAACGGGTCATTCTCGCCAGCCTCGAGCCTGGCTTTACGATCATCAATCCGCCAACGATAGAATTCTTTGCTATGCCTTGGAAAGGCTCCGGTTACTAATTCAATCGCTGTAGGGGACTCACTCATCTCCTCACTGAGTGTATCGGTATCCCATAAACAGGCTGTTGCACCGGACACTAAGATAATTAATAACAAGAGGATGGATGTGAGCGAATTTTTCATTAGAAATTTCCTGATGATTCAAGCCCTAGAGTGATTCGACTTTGGCTTACGACATTTTCCAGACAGCCTTGTTGGAAGGGGCTCGTCAGATTGGCTCCTTCTACTAATTGCTGAAAGGGGGCTTCGCCTCCCCGTTTACATAATGCCACATAGTCATCCATAGCGGCATCTCGATCCTGCTCTGCGCGAATCCAAAACTGGAGTGCGCAAGTTTGGGCAAGTGTGTAATCGATATAGTAGAAAGGCGAGCGGAAAATGTGTTGTTTGTCATGCCATCGTCCACCTTTCGTAGCATGTGGCAGATCTCCATAATCAACGAAAGGCATGTAAATTTGTTCGATTTCTTTCCACATGGCATGCCGGTCACTGCGAGTGGCCTCCGGTTTTTCATAGACGCGATGCTGGAATTCATCCACGCTCACACCATAGGGGAGAAACATGAGACTGCTTGCCAGATGAATACGTCGAAATTGATCTGCACGCTCACCAAAGAACAGGTCCATTTGAGGGTAGGTCAGAAACTCCAAACCCATCGAGTGGATTTCACACGATTCATAGGTGGGCCAGAGGTAATCAACCCAAGGTTGATTACGACTCATATATCCCTGGAAGGCATGTCCCATCTCATGAGTAAAAACTTCAACATCTGCTCTGGTTCCTTTGAAGTTGGCAAAAATAAATGGCATGCCAATCGTATCGAAAGACATACAGTAGCCGCCGCCGGCTTTCCCTTTCCGGCTTTGCAGATCCATGTACCCGCCATCGGTCATGAGTTTGAAGAAGTCATCTAACCCATATCCCTGTTGATCAAACATATCCTGAGCCAGGCGAATCATCGTTTCATAGTCGGCTGGCGGTAATGGATTGCCTTCTTTTAGGTATACGGCTTCATCCCAGTACATCGTCTTATCGATTCCAAGCTGTTCGGCTTGTTGTTGACGAATAACGTTGCCCAATGGTGTTACGTGTTGCTGTACCATTTGGCGGTAGCGTGCCACATCAGCCTGATTGTAATCCACTCGACACATCTTTAGATAAGCGAGTTCTACATAGTTGTCGAATCCAAGTTTTTGCGCCATTCCATGGCGCAATTGCACCATTTGGTGATAGAGATCGTCTAACTGTTCACCGTTTTCATCAAACCACTGCCACTTCACATGTTCGGCTCCGTAGCGTAAATTTCGATCCGCGTATTCACGATATTTGCCAATGGTGGAATGATTGTGAGTTTCACCGTCAAACTCAAACTCAGCGGAGGCCGTTAACGCTGTGTATTGAGATTCGAGGCCTGATTCTTCAATCAGGTCTTCTGAAATGGCCGGATTAAATGTTGGGATTTCAGATTCCCAAAGACTGAACATCTGAGAGCCGACCTGTTGCTCCAACTCACTTCGTAACGGATGCTGGACTAAAGCCTTCTTAATCTCGTTATCCAATTCGGTCAGTTTGGGACGCATTGCATCCGATTCGTCTTTGTTAGCTTTGGCTTGTTCATCCGCCGTATCCTGTGTGAAACGCAAATAGACAAGAGCCAGATATGTACCGACTTCTCTGCGTTGGCGGTCCCATTGCTTCATAGAATCAAGCACGTCACCGAGTTGTTGGGAGGCCTGGATTTGATCGAGGATTGCTGAACTTTCGCTAGCAACGTCGGTAATGTTGGGTTTTGGAGCATGGAGTTCGTTAAAGTGAATCATGGTGTTTGTCAGTTGTTAGATTGCATGAAAAAACCGCAGAGGT
>PBCP01000099.1 GCA_002717145.1 Planctomycetaceae bacterium
GATTCTTCTCAATAGCAGGAGCGTTTACGCATCCGGGCTGTATAGGCCGGATGAGAGGAATAGCTTTCGGTATAGCGGGGGGGATTTTACTAGAATTCCTCCAAAAAAAAGCTCCCAAAATGCCAGTGGGATCCCAGGGGGGCAGAGGATTCCGACTTTCACTTCGGGAGCGATTGGATTATTGGGCTTCCTGACTCTTGGGCGTCCATGCCGCGGAGTCGGGAAATCCTATCGGAAAGACTTATCTCTCCAACAGGGCGGGAGATTAATGGACAACGCCTGTAGAGGTCAAGATGAGTTTGGCGGACCTAGGATTTATTTGAATACAGATTTTGATCTGCTCGTTCAAACAGTGTAATTGCAGTGTCGTTTGCCTGTTGCCAGGTGGAGCCTGTTGAGCAACTTAATCCGAGATTTGCGGATTGGAATTGCTGTTCTATTGAAATACAAGTCGCATCCAGAGTGTCTGAGGCAGCAGGTATCAACAGCACGAATTCATCGCCGCCCCAGCGAAACAAAGTCCCTGTGTCACAGGTAGCATTGAGCAGGATTTCCGCGGCCTGTCGGAGGAGTCGATCGCCGGCCAGATGTCCCTGATGATCATTCACGGACTTAAAATCATCCAGGTCGATAATGATCAGGCCTATATTCCGGCTTGACCTTAATCCAATTTCGACGCTCCGTTCGAAATCCGCCCGGTTCGGCAATCCGGTAATCTGGTCAACCCATAGCGGCTTATTGTTTAGCCCCCACCGGCTTTTCACCATGTAGCCCAATAGCATGCTGGATGCAATTAAGAGCGTGATTTGTAATTCCATAGTCTATGAATCGCCTGGGAGAAAAATCAGGTGCTTAGCGTAGGTTCCTATTGTGTCGTATAATATCAACTTCTTAAAGGCAGTTCTTATCTTTCCCCGGCATCTTCGGCACACGTCATGAACGACAAAGTTTTCGAATGGGAGAAGATTACCAAGACTTTTCCCGGCGTGACTGCGCTGCAAGACGTGTCGATTTCTCTTTACGCGGGTGAAGTCCATGCTCTGGTTGGTGAGAATGGAGCAGGCAAGAGCACTTTGATTCATCTGGCAGCAGGTGTTTACCGCCCTGACCAAGGTAATGTTGTAGTCAAAGGTACCTCTCGCTATTCCACTCCGGTTGGCGCAAGAGATTCCGGGGTGGTAACAGTATTTCAGGAATCCGAGTTGTTCGGCCACCTGAGCGTTGCCGAAAACATTGCTTTGCTCCAGGGGATACCGGTCAATCAGGCAGGCATAGTAAGCTGGTCGCAGATTAATGATACCGCGAATTCTTACCTTCAGGATCTTCCCGAGCCAATCGACCCTCGCACGATGGTATCTGCCTTGTCAGTGGCTCAACGTCAGATGCTTCAAGTTGCTGCGGCTGTCTCTCAACATGCTAAGGTTTTGATTCTGGATGAACCGACCAGTGCATTAAGTGTTTCAGAAACGAATTGGCTCTTTCAACAGATCGAAACACTAAAGCAGAATGGTGCTGCAATCGTTTATGTCTCTCATCGTCAGGAAGAAATCTTTCAACTGAGCGATAGGATTAGTGTGTTACGAGACGGGGAGTTGATCTGGACAAAACCAATCGAGGAAGTGACCGGTTCGACACTAGTTGAAGCTATGGTTGGTCGGGAAATCGACATTGAAGGTCAGCGCGATTGTCCTGTGCGAGACGACAGCATAACTCGGCTCGAAGTGAGAAATCTGACTGACAAAGAGCAGGTCATACAGAATGTATCGCTCACTGTGAATGCAGGTGAAATTGTAGGAATCTATGGCTTAGTCGGCGCAGGCCGTACTGAATTTGTTGAGACGCTGTTCGGTATTCGAGAACGAGCGACCGGTGAAATTCTTATCGACCGGAAACAGGTTCTCATACGGACTCCGAGTGACGCAGTGACCAACGGTTTAGGTCTGGTCACCGAAGACAGACTCAATCAGGGGATTTTTCGCTGGCATAGTGTACTGGATAACACGGTGGCTGCAGCGTTGCAGAAAATAGGCAAAGGCCCGTTCACTAACTCAAAACGTGAATGGATAGCCACTGAAGAAATTCAACAACGCCTGAATATTAAATTCACCAGCCCCTCGCAGGCTATTGAAAACCTATCCGGCGGGAATCAACAAAAAGTGCTTGTTGGCCGCTGGCTCCTTCAGGATTCCAAAGTTCTTATATTGGACGAACCGACTCGTGGTGTGGATGTCGGTGCCAAAGAAGAAGTGCATAACATCATGTCGGAGCTGGCATCTGACGGATGTGCGATAGTCTTCGTCAGTTCAGAGCTACCGGAAATACTGCGTTATAGTCATCGCATCGTTGTGTTTCGCGACGGGCAGGTTTCCGGAGAATTATCAGCACGCGAAGCGACGGCTGAAAGCGTCGCCGGTCTGGCATTTCCAGCAGAAGAAAAAACTCCTCACAGCAAGGCGACCGCTGAAATCAGGCCATCACTTTTTACCGCTGGACGATATGTCACAGAAATTGCGTTGGCAGCGATTTCAGTTTTTCTGATGTTGATTCTTAAATGGAAGAATCCGAATTTTGATTTTTCCGTCTTGCTGGTTAATGTGGTGCCCTGGGCCATTCTCGGATTAGCAGCAGCTATCGTCATCATTGTTGGGGCAATCGATATTTCGATCGGTTCTCTACTTGGTCTGGCGACGGCGGCAGGCGGATTGATCATGGCCTCCGGATTACCTCCCTTGTTGGCCATCACGCTCGGATGTTGTGTCGCCGTATTAGTCGCGGTATTGGGGAGTCTGCTTAATGCCGCCATGGCTCTCTGGGGCAACGTTCATCCCATTGTTGTAACGCTGGGAATGTTATACGCATTTCGTGGATTGGTATCTGTTTTGATGAAAGGTAAATCCATCACCGATGTACCCGAGGCTTTTACCTGGATCGCTCGAAAAGGAGATTTTCCGACATCGTTGATTTACGGAGCGGTGATCTTTTTAATGGTTCATTTTTTCATGTCCTGGCATCGACGGGGAAGGCATTTTTATGTTGTTGGTAATTCCGAAACGGCGGCCAGCCTATTGGGAATTCGCAAGGCGGTCGTCTGGTGCTGGGCGTTTGCGATTGGCGGAATTCTGGTTGCTCTTTCAGGACTGTTGCAACTGGCAACAACGACTCAAATGCAGGCAACGTTAGGGGAAGCCTGGGAATTGGATGCAATTGCAATTGCTGTGATTGGAGGTGTGTCGATTACTGGTGGCCGGGGTTCTGTTTCCGGCGTTGCCTTAGGAGCCGTTTTACTGAAGACATTACAGGCACTTCTCATTCAGTATCAGGCGTCGGCAGGGAAAATCAAACTGGTTGTTGGGTTAGTTATTCTTGTAGCGATCACGCTCGACCAGTTGAGTGCGCGTCATCTTGCTCGCCGAAATCTAAAACTGAGTCAGTATATCAGGAGGACATCCTGATGAATTCCGGTCAACGAAAGGCTAAGCTGCTGACTTTGATGGTCCCGATGCTTTTGCTTGTAATGGCGACACTGATTGTGGTTTCCAAAGTGGATCGCCCGACAGCACTCATTCAAACCGGTGTCGAGTGGATGGAAGTTTGTCTGCTTGCCATGGCGATGACGGCTATCATCATCACCGGTGGAATCGATTTGTCCGTCGCTTCCATCGTAGGTTTGTGTGTCGTGACGACCGGAATATTGTTTGATCAGTTTGGCTGGTCTTATCCGGCCGCTGCAGCCGTCGCGATTGTTGTTGGACTTGTAGCTGGAAGTGTCAATGGTTTGGCGATCGTAGGAGGATTATCCCCGTTGATCGTCACACTCGCGACGATGGCACTTTACTCAGGGATAGCCCTGACGATCGCTCCCGAAGCTGGAATTCAAATGCCGATTGATCTGGAAGACGCGATTTATTTCGGGCGATGGCCAGCACAGTATTTTGTTTTTCTGTTGGTCTTATTACTGGCCGCAGTTCTTTTGCATCGTACGAAAAGCGGACGGACTTGTTTCTATTTAGGCGAGAATCCGGTAGCCGCTCGTTATGTCGCTCTGCGGGTGAATCGTACGCTGCTGGGGGTGTACATGTTGAGCGGTCTACTTTCTGGCATCGTTGCGGTGATGTATGTCATGTCCAGAACCACCGCCATCGCGGTGGCACATCAGGGAGTGGAACTGAAAGTGATTGCCTGTGTTGTTGTCGGTGGTACATTAATTACTGGTGGACACGGCTCGATTGGAAGAACCTTGCTCGGATTGTGTGTCATGGCATCGCTCGATATTTGTTTAGATCTAATGGCTAATGATTATTCATGGTTAGATGCTAGAGTTAAAATGATCGTCATGGGAGTTCTGGTGATTGCGATTGCAATTTGGAATCAACGGTTAGCAAAGTGGCTGAACTGACAGGCTGCCTGCCGGACTATCTACAGATTCTGTCTGAAGGGATATATTAGTCGTGTGGTATAAAATTCTTAGCTGTTTTTTAACAATAGCTCTTCATCCGGACTTGGTTAGTGCTCAAGTACCAGGTCGCCAGCCGTCAGCTCAGTTTCCTCAGGTGGCCAGCTTAGTTGGGAAGCAATTGCCGGACATCAATGTGGTTGATGCGGCAGGCAACCAGATCTCCACCTCAGATTTACGAGGAAAGTACACCGTTCTGGTATTTGGCTGTCTGACCTGACCGCCGTTTCTTAGAAATGTTCCCAGTTTGGAAACAGTTGCTGTTGATTACAAAAAGAAAGAGGTAGCATTCTACTACATCTATAAAGCGCTCGCGCATCCTGAGAATAATGGTTATGTGCAGCCATTCACTCTACAGGAACGATTACTGCACGTGGCAGAAGCGAAACGAGTATTAGGTTCTGATATTGATTGGCTTTGTGATAATATGCAGAACCAGTTGAAGCAAGCTTTGGGCGGAGCACCAAATAGCCAGTTCGTTATAGATCCCCGCGGAAAGATCATTAGTGCAGCAGGTTGGAGTAATCCCGCGGAGCTAAGGAATACGCTGTCCGAACTTGTAGGGCAGGTAACACCTGTGACGACTATCCAGGATTTAGGATTAAAACAATTGCCACCTCCTCGCCTGGCTGCGACGGGGGTTGTTAGTCGACCGGCTATGCCGGGACTGATGAGAGCGGTGATGGTTAAACCTCAGCCAAGCCTTGAGCCTTACTACGTTAAGCTTCGCGCTGAGGTTGATAATGGATTCATGCAGGACGGATTGGGATGGATGTACGTTGGATTTCATTTAGATCCATTGCTTGGTGTCCATTGGAATAATTTAGCTCCGCCACTGGAATTTAATATTAAGACGCCGGCTGGATTGTGCATTGCTTCTTCACGAGCCCGAGCTCCTGTAGTTAAAGAGGAAGCCGACGCTGACCCCCGGGAATTCTTATTGGGACTTGAATGGGACCCCCGGGTTTTAACGGCGACGGACTTTAGCCGGGCTGAGATGATTGTGGAAGTGAAGTATTATGCCTGCCACGATGAAGGGTGGTGTAGGTCGTTTAACCAAACATATCACATCCAGCTTGTTCCGGATCGTAATGCTGGTAGCGTACGTTCCCGCGGTCGCCCGGGCGGAATGGGCGCTAGAAACCGTTAGGCCGAGTAGTTTATATCAACTGCCTGGCCGGTGAGTGCACTGCGTTCGACTGCTCTAGTGAATTCCATATATCGCACTCCTTTGGCAAAGTCATTGAATTCGATCTCTTCCACACCTCGTATTGCATTAATAAACTCTTCCTCAACACGCCAGTCGCCCGCCAATTCGTCGGGAACTTCCACTTCAGCTAGTTGCGAATCTCCGATCGCGCCGAAATAGAGTCGATTTTCCGGAGCCATCATGTATTTGAGAGTGCCTTTGCTTCCATAGAGATGAATCTGCGGACCGGGACCGTGATGAATGACACCACTCATATGGTAGATGCCACGTGCGCCACAGGGCAGTTCTGTAATTACCTGCACCGAATCCGGAGTGCCCACCGCTTCCTGTTCACCGGTTCCCTGATTCAAGCGTGTGGGAGTGAATGTTTGAGTATTTGCCAGCACCCGAACGGGGTCGTCGATCCATCGCACGAGAGGCTCGTGAATGATCCCCAACGCCAACATATTGATGCCACTATAGGGACCGGATTGCCTCCAGTGCAAAGGAGTGTCTGGATTGGCATAAGCATCATTCGTTCCTAAGACAATGACCTCCCGCAAGTCGCCGAGTCTGCCCTCTGCTAGATATTGCTTAACAGCCTGATGAGCTCGCATGCCTAACGGGCTCGGAACAATCTGGGTAACGAGTTCCGGGTGTCGCTGACTGGCAGCATACATTTGTCTTGCTTGCTCATCATCCATGGCCATCCTTGCTTCAGTGAGGACGTGCTTGCCGTTTTCCAGAGCAGCCAAAGTGATGGGACAGTGCATGTAGGGCCAGGTGCCTATGCAGATCGCATCAATTTCGGGGTCATCAACCACCTGTTGCCAGGACTCGCAGACTTTCGCAATCCTATATTCATCGGCGACAGCCTGAGCGGACTCTAGGGATCGATTACAAACTGCGGCCAGAGTTACATTGGAACAAGCCAGAAGACCCGGAGCGTGGCGAAGCCTTGTATTGGCTCCGAATCCAATCATGCCAACTCGAATTGCATCCATTTAGTACTTACCTCAGGTTCCTGATGGATATAAAGATTGTCGGTTTAGAAATTGAAGTCATCGATATTGTCGCGGGTAAATACGATAGGGGGACCAAGGATGGCCTGACCATCTTTAACTTCCACATTTTTAATACGTCCGAAATCGTATGTACCATCAGTCAACTCTCCTTCCGTTTTGAGGTGGTGCGCGACATAAACGGTGAGGTATCCCAAGTCGACCGGATCCCAAAGAGCGAACTTTGTACAGGAACCACTTTCCATAAAAGGCTTCATGCTCGAAGGTAGTCCAATTCCAGTCACGAATATTTTTCCTGCTTTACCGGCATCTTCCACAGCTTTGGCTGCCCCGGGAACGGCAACGGAGGTAAGACCCCAAATGCCGGCAATGTCAGCATGTGAGTTTAAGGCGGCTGTCGTCATCTCCTGGGCTTTACTTTGGTCTTCGCCGGGCATTAGCGTTTCCAGCAATTCCATGTCGGGGAACTCTTTGGCGATTCGTTCTTTCATAAACCCAATCCACGTATTTTGATTGGATGCAGTTGGTGTGCCGGATACGACTAGAAACTTACCAGTTGGTTCCTTACCCTGCTCTTTCAATCCTTCAACCATGATGTTAACCATGGAATCGGCGATCGATTCATTGGATGCCTGATTCACAAAAATCTGACGACGAGAATTATCGGGATTGGCATCCGTGTCCCATGTCATCACAGTGAAACCCTCGCGTCCGGCTGAACGCAGTGTGGAAGAGATAGCATCCGGATCGTTCGGAGCAACTGCGAGTACATCAAAGTCCTGGGCCATCCAGGTGTTCAGCATTCTTACCTGATCTTCGTGTAGTGCCGAGGTTGGCCCATCGTAATGAACATTAATATTCAATTCTTCGCCTGCCTGCTGAGCTCCTTTCCCGGTTGCTTCAAAGTATGAAATCCCTACCAGTTTGGGCATGACACCGATACGAAGAGTGGAGGTCTCAGATACTGAATCATTAGACGACGATCCTGCTTGGTCGTTTTCATGGGAACAACCATAAAACGCAGCGACACAGAGAATGATAAGAATCAATTTGAGTGAACCAAAAGGGCGGCTTTTCATATACTGAAATCCTCACAAGCTCGACATTTTAAAGAAGTGAATTCTATCTAATTCTATCAAATCAAAATTGGGTCGTAAGGAAGCTCTCTATTGGCCGATCAACAGAAGCCAGTCCGGTTGATTTGGAATCTGTCTTTGATTCCATTGAGAGATATCCCGAAAGGATTCTTTAATGACCTCAGCACGCCCATCGGTGACTAGTAGTTTCGGAAGAGGTAAATAAAGTTTCCCGTTGGGCGTTCCTTGATATGTTCTTGTAGCTAGATCATCTTTTGATCTCAAATGAGCGTGTTCTTCTACGAGTAAGCGTCTATTGTTTAGTGGAATTCCCATCGATGGTTCCAGGATATAGATCACGTCATCGGCTGTAGTCATGTTCTCAAGTTCTTGAAAGAACCTCACGCCATTTCCTTCCAAACTTAACAGGTCGTGACGTAGACCGACAGGATCTGTGAGAGCCTCAGCGTATTCCGCACGGACAAATGATTTATGCACCAAAGCAGCCATTCCGTAGAGAGAAGGAATCAGAGTTAAACTCACCAGCAAAACAGATGCCGCAATTCTAACGAGTCCGCGACTGGAGCTTCTTGCATTCCAAAGCGTTAGCAGAGTGAGTGGAAGAACAGCGATGGCAGCAGGTCTCAAAAAACGAGTATCCATATGAATGGCACTGCCACTCATAAGGAAAACTAACAAAATAAGGCTGAAGCCAATTAAATGGCCGACGAGCAATATTCTTCCGTTTCTGGTTTTAGCATCGGTTAGAATTTTGTCAGGCCTTGCCGATAAATATTGCTTTAGAACCCACCATAGTAACAAAGCCAAGGGAAGAAAAAGCCAGCCTTCGGATGCGTCGTGATGGTTGCCCATGTCAGGAAGAATATCGACGGTGAATTTATTCAATAGCGTGCCCAAATCAGTCATGGCAAACAACCAAGCACCGGTAATCCAAAGCAGTGGAGTCCATTGGCCAGCGGAATCGACTTGGGTGGGATTACCTTCCGGGATGAGGCCAAGCCAAAAGATAAAAAATGCGATCGTTCCAGCGTTGACGCTCCAGTTAACGAACGAGCGTTTACTAATGCGATTTTTATAAAGCAGCCACAACCAGGCCATTCCAAATCCCACGCTACTTAGACCTGCGCTGTACTTCAGCAAGACGAGCATGGGTGTCAGGGCACCCGCTCCTGCGGCAAGATAAGCAGAATAGATTTTGGTTTGATCAGCCGTAACGGCTTTGTAATTCAATAACAGAACTGCTGGAAATATAGCCCAGTAGAGGAACTCACCTCCATCGTAAAGATAGAAATTAGCATGACTGTAGCGAGCAGTGAGCAAACAAAGGAATATCCAAGGGAGTGCTCGTGGCGGACAGACGAGTTTGAAAAACCAAAACCAGAGAGAGACTCCAGCGAGCCAACCTATCAAAGTAGTGCACTGGATAGTCTGCCCGGTATTGAGGTTGATGCCTAGAGTCGTAGCAGACTGGTTAACAAATTCTGGAATGGAACCGTAAGATTCCGGCCACCAAGTAAGGTTTTGGTGGCGGTTCAGCGTGAGATCCTTAGGATCCACAGAAGAAAGAATAGTAGGATTGCGACTTGGGTTTGTGGCGTTCGCCAGCAGGTAGGTACCTACGTCAGTTGCTACAGCGGGAGGTTGGGCGAAGCTGGCATAAAGGCTGACCGAGAGTACCAGTATGACCGATAACCAGACTGCTTGTTGCAATCGCTCTGATACTGCTCCTGGTCGCTCAGCATTCATTGAAAATCTTATGCTAATAAGTCATCGAGCGGAGGGAGGTGCCCTGGAAGTTTTTGGAAGAGTATTTTCGCCAACTGTTCTGCCGCTTTCGTGGACGCTTCCAATTCGTTGGCTTGCAGTGCATCTTCCGCCGTACATACTCCCAATAGTAGTTGAGAGAAGACCGATTTCGACATGGAAAGGAAACTCTTTCCTGATTTCCCTCGTGTGACTTTGGCTGATCGTGGTGTGAGCGTCAGCGTATAGGCTTTCCCATCCAGAACAAGACCAAGGCTGGCCGGAAGATTTATTTTACTGGCCTGTGCCCGATCGTTGAGTAGATGACGTATTTGTTTCAATAGTGTTAAAGGATTGAAGACTTTACTGAGAATTACCTCACCCCCGACTACAGTTCTACGCAGGAATTCCCCTCCGGCATCAGTCATTAAATTATGTAGCGGATCACCTTCGGGTGCATCTAGTCGAACGGGAACGTCTTTTCGCTCAATGACATCGCTACAGATTCGTTCCAATAAGTCAGGGACAATGTCAGGCCGACTGTCGTCTGTCATTAATTCAAGGATACGACCGTTCTTTACAATGGCATAACCCACGATTGCCTGAAATCCACTCTCAATCGTTAGTTTTTTGGGGCCATCAATAGCGACATAAACCTGTTCAAAACTATGGCGGTTGAGCAGCCATCGCCAGCTGGCATCTGTCCGTACGATTGCTCCGAATCGTCCATGAAGATTCTGCTTGTAAAGTCGCATTAGGGCTTCCTGTTCAACGTGTCTCCAAATTCGGACGTTGAGAGGTTGCTGAGGTTCGTCCAATGGATTCGTTGTTTCCGGCTCTTGTTCCAGTAGCGTTTGTCGTAACAACGAAAGAATTTTGCGTGGAGAGGTAAGGCTGTAGTGATGCTGGCCACCAACACACCATCCTTGCTTTTGGTAGAACGAGACGGCAGGTGTTCGAAGAATCCCTAGAATAGCACCCTGTTCAAGCATTAGTTGTTCCGCTTGTTCAAGCAGTGCTGTGCCGATTCCTTGATTGCGAAATTCTGGCGCTGTTGCCATTTCACACAGGAAGCCAACTGGCAGTTGAACATCACCAAATTGAATATCACGCATTTGAACACGAGCGTGACCAATAATTTGATTTCCCAATTTGGCTACAATTCGGTCACGAGGTTCGTATTGCGGATCTTCCAGCTGGGCTGCATAGTCGGTAGACGTTGGCAGTCGAAAAACATTCTGGAGAAATCGAAAGATAGCGGGATGATCCCCCGCTCTGCCAGTGGTAACAGTGACTGTCCCACGCTCGAAGGCAGAATCTCCAAGAACAATTACACTTGCCTGATCTCCATCAAGCGATATAGTTCGTCGCGTCGTGATGCTTGAACTCATAAACCGGAATCCCTCCACGAGTTACATTTGGCTCCATCCGCAAATCCTTTTGCAACTGTAATTTAAGAGGTTTTTGTGGCAGTTACCAGTAAATCCAACAAAGTTTTTCGATTAAAAAATAGAAACGAAAACTCTCGGGAATCTAAAAGTTCAAATGCATGGACACGTTGTTGAGCCACTTGCTGCTTAGTTTTTAACGCAAAGTGCTCGTTTTCAAGCAGGCTCTGGAGCTGTAGATGAATGTCCTGCAATGCTTCATGCCAGCGAGGACGATCTTTCGGAGCCACCTGTTGCTGGACGTGCTTTAGCTTTTCTTCAACGAGTTTTTCCAATGCTGCGGCTTGAGGATGACCTAGCTTAATTGCTTTGCGGGCAAACTTGTCTGGAGAGAATTCGAAGCTGCGCAGATCTTCAGCGATCTCCTTCAGATCACCCACAGGATTCGAGAGGCGTTGCTCAAATAGTTTGATCGTCGCGGTGGCTAGCTGAATTTTCGGTAAAGGAAATTGAAAGAACTCGGCTGCGATGGCATCAGTGAGTTGGTCGTATTTCCCTCCCCCAATGCCATGGACGAACAGATCAGATAATACCAGCCGGCAATACATTGTCGTCGTGAGAGCTCTTGGCCTGATTTTGATACCAGATTGGGCGACCCCTTCTAGTTGAGTAATGGCGTCGTCTTTGTTAGACGCCAGGTCGATCGTTCCATAGATTATTCCGGTCTCATCCCTTAATTCGGTATGTTTGTCTATCGTCCGGCAGAACAGTCGTCTTCGGGATGGTTCCTGCTCTGTCCAGATCCAAAATGGGACTTCAATTGAGTCACCACACAACTCCAAGTCGGGCACGGGATGGGAAGAGCTACGGAGTTTATGAACTTGGCGATATTCGGCGAGCAGGGTGTTGTAAGTTTGCTGAAGCCGACCTGCGTCTCGGATCAGATGGCAGAAGAAACGCAAAAACTCACGTGATATACAGACGCTACTTAATGGTAGTTCAAGGTTTTTGATGCCATGTTCAATTTCAAGAAGGTGACGCGCTTGTGCGAATTTGAAGCCGGGGTTACTGGAGTTAGCCTGCAAAACGAGAT
The DNA here is from genome assembly GCA_002717145.1 of Planctomycetaceae bacterium. GTDB lineage: Bacteria > Planctomycetota > Planctomycetia > Pirellulales > Pirellulaceae > UBA721. The sequence goes on from PBCP01000099.1 coordinate 11,986, forward strand.
TCCAGAATTCACCGATATTGTTTTGCAATTCTTCCAGCAATACGTTCGAAGCTCGCTGACCAAAGGAGGAAAAGAGGGCTTCATCTGAGATTGTAGATTCTTCGAATGGGAGATTTACCTTGCGATCATCATACGGGACTGCTGAGACAATAGGGTTTTGGATAGACCCCTGAGGTACATGGACAATCGGTTCGCCGCAGAGGTCGTTGTCAATGATGAGATTGATCGCAGTTGCGGAATGTTTTTTAGCCAGTTGTCCAAGTAGTACATTCTTGAACCAGACACCAGGGTGAAAGAGCTTTGGTTGGTGACCGGAAAGGAAAATTAAATTAGCGTGGTCGGCAAAATTCGCATCAGCGTACGATTTAGTGAACTTCAGAGCATCGGCGACAAGTTTGTCTCGCGCATCAGCCCTTAACTCAATGAGTGACCGACCAAAAATATGAAGGTGGTTCGAGTTCGCAATCAGTGAATGATTGTCATGGAGTAATTGATTTGACTCAGAAAGAGGCGGTTCAATCAGAACGGCCTGATGTTTTTGGGGAGCTCGAAGCTTGCGGTATTGGATTCGAGAAGCACTCATATCAATCCAGTGATTCCAAACTGCTTAGGCAAATTGTTCTGTCTTGGCAATACTTCGATCCAGTACCAAGTGATAGTATTCGAGACGTGTCGTCGCATCGTCAAGGACTCCACCGAATGACCGGTCTTCATCTAAATAGATGAGTGGTACAGGCCACTCGATAATCTCTAATTCATGTTGAGCTGCCTGAACCCATAGCTCGAGAGGCATCGCATAACCGTTTTCCGTCAGGTTGAGTTTCTTCAACCCCCGTGTGCTGTAGGCCTTGAAGCCACAGAAAGCATCCGTCAGTTTAATACCCAGACGGCGACTGATTTCAGCCGATACTGTTTCGTTGATTTTACGCCGTTGTTCGGGAGGCAAAGTGTCTTCGTCGAATTGTTGTAAATAACGGCTGCCCGATACGATATCAACACCATTAGTACAAGCCTCCACGAATTCAGGGATTCGTTGGGGCTCATGCTGGCCATCGCAGTCGATCGTCACGACCGTGTCATATCCATGATTGATTGCGTATTGAAAGGCTGTATTAAGAGCTGCTCCGTATCCCGAATTTTGCTCGTGGTGAATAACAATGACATCATTGCGTTGAGCGAGAATTTCCGTGGTGCCGTCGGTTGATCCGTCGTCAATGACAAGCACATTCTCGCTATACTGTTTGACCAGATTCAACACCTCATTGACATACTTGACCTCATTGAAGACAGGCAGCGCGGTTAGAAACGATGGAGGCATCTTTATGAGTCTATGGTTGAAGGAGCGAGAGCAGCGCGTGATCAGGCTTTGGGTAATGCTGTTGATGAATCACTCATTGTATTTACAGAATATTGAATGCTCAATGAGCATTATCGAGAAGTAGGGTTGTGTTGGCCTCTTGCATTGGATGATGATAGGTTTACATTCGATGCTTTCACATTAGGAAAGGAACAAAGTTGCTTCGTATTCGTGCTGCAGTACGTCTTGCCTGTTTTAATCAGCCCTTCAAAAAAGCTTTGATAACCGCGGCTTCCATTGGAGCTGAGGCAGTGGAAATTGATGCTCGGTCCGAGCTGGATATGCGCGATCTGAGTGACTCGGCGATTCGACATATTTCTAAACTTCTCGAAGATCAGGGGCTGGCGGTCAGTGCACTGACCTTTCAAACCCGCCGTGGTTATAACGTCTATGCAGATTTGGATCGTCGTGTCGATGCAACAAAACGAGCGATGGAGCTGGCGTATCGACTCGGTGCCAAAGTCGTGGTCAATCGATTTGGCCGAGTACCTGAAGAACGCACTCATCCGGATTTTGAAATGTTACGAGATGTTCTTACGGATATGGGTGAACATGGGCAGCGAGTCGGAGTTTCGTTGGCGGGTCGTACCGGGACAGAACCAGGAGCGACGTTGGCAGAATTGTTGACACAATTGCCGCCCGGTTGCGGGGCAGTCGATTTTGATCCGGCTAGTCTTATAATGAACGGGTACTCATCGTCCGAGTCAGTTCAGGCTTTGGCTCCTTTTATTGCTCATATGCATATCAAAGATGGAATGAGAGATATTGCCACGGGCCGAGGTGAAGAAGTTGCCTTTGGGAACGGTGTGGTCGACTTTGACGAAATATTTGGCTTGCTAGAGCAACAGCAGTATTCGGGATATTTCACGGTGGATCGGGAATTTTCAACGAACCCGAAATTAGAGATGGCCGAGACGGTTGAGCATCTCAAAAGAATCTAAACTGTAGTTGCTTGCCAGTTATCACCATAGTAGTGACAATGGCTGAAATGAGCTCAGTTCATGTTGAGCTTTACAAACGGGTCGCGCGAAGAAGCTGTTGAATTAGTTTACGATCGAGAAACATTGAGAATCCAAAGGTGTGTCGCCATGAATCGAATTAATAGTCTTACGGCGTTGTGTTTGACTGCTGTAATGAATCTGTTTTTATTGTCTGGAGTTATGGCACAAGATAAGCCTGCAGCGCCTCAAGTTTCACCAGAGAAACAAAAGCTATACGACTTGTTTGAGAAGAAATTGAGTAACGTCCAGTTTAAAGGTAATTTCACAATACTTGGACGGGAGCAAAAAGGAGATCTTCCGAAAGAGACCTACACAATCAAATCTGTTAAGAAACTACCCGAAGGTGAATATTGGTTATTCACCGCTCGTGTTCAGTATGGAGGTAAGGATATTACCGTGCCAATGCCTCTACAGGTTCAATGGGCAGATACAACCCCGATTATTACACTAACCAATGCGACCATCCCGGGCCTGGGTACATTTAGTTCCCGAGTTGTGATTTATAAGAATAAGTATGCGGGGACCTGGAGCCATGGAGAGGTAGGAGGTCACTTATTCGGTACGATTGAGCCCACTCCGGATGTTGCTGAGGAAAAGGATGAGTAACACAATCGAACTGAATTCGGAGACAAGCCGCCTATGACAACCGTTGCCGATGTCTGTCGCTACCTGGAATCGTTTGCACCAACCGTTCTGGCTGAAGACTGGGATAATGTCGGGCTGTTGCTTGGTGACCGCAAAGACTCTGTTGCCAGTATCATGACCTGCTTGACGGTGACGGCTGATGTTGTGGAAGAAGCAATTTTTCAAGAAGTTGACTTACTGGTCGCACACCACCCAATTCCCTTTAAAGGAATCAAACGAATCAGTACAGATTCGCCGACCGGAAAGCTGTTATGGAAACTTGCCTCGAATGGGATTGCTATTTACAGTCCTCACACGGCCTTTGATTCTGCGAGAGGTGGAATTAATCAGCAATTAGCTGCAGGTCTGAATCTTGAAGGCGTGCAACCATTATTGCCGTTGGAAAATCCCGGACATGAATCACTTCAAGGGTTGGGGACAGGTCGTTTTGGTGAATGTGAGCCGATGACATTGAATCGCTTGGCAGCGAACGTGACTGAATTTCTTAATATCCAGGGATTGCATATCGTTGGTGACATTCAGAGTAAAGTCTCGCGAGTCGGTATTGCCTGTGGCAGTGCTGGTGAGTTTATTCGACCCGCTTCGCGAGCAGGATGTCAGGTTTTGTTAACAGGTGAAGCCCGTTTTCATACCTGTTTGGAAGCAAAGGCCTTGGGCATTGCGATGATCTTGCCGGGCCATTTTGCCAGTGAGCGTTTTGCTTTGGAGACATTGGCAACTCAACTTGCTAGCGAGTTTACGGATGCGAAAGTTTGGGCCAGTCAGCAAGAGTCTGATCCACTTCAATGGATGGATTCTGATTCTTAGGAGAGAGTGATGCCGGTTCTGTCATCTGCTCATCCGGTGCCACCCACTAATCGGCTGCATAAAAACGCGCCTAAACGAGTCGCAAAGAGTGGGTGTCACCTAATCTATCACCTCATTTGTCTAATTTTAGGGTGAAAGACTGTCGGAAGACGTTGTATGGAAGCTGCTCTTAGTTTGTCAGCTTGCAAAGCAATAAATCTGCCTGATCAAGCAAACTGGCGGATGCGAATTGTTGGGTTGATTTGAAGTGTGGCGAGGCTTTAATATTTCGGTTGAGAGGAGAAATGAATCAAAATGATGCAAAAACAGTGGGTGGCACTAGTTTTATTAATAGTGACGACAGAAAGCATCTGTGCGCAAAGCTCCATCCGCGGTTTACGTAAGTCGGTTGAAGGAGCTCCTCCGCAACATCGCCTGGCTCGCAACCATGATCGAAGACATCCCGAAGAAGATTATGATTGGCAGGACGATGACGATGACGACTCAATTGACGTCATTGGCTGGGGCAATCCAGTGGGCGAAATTATCTTACTACCATTTTCCGGGCCTCGTCACTTGCTGGATGACACGGGGCAGGAAGTCTACTTCACGAGATTTCCCTTTGCAGATCAGCATTCAGGCAATCTGTTAATCGAACCTCTTTGGCGACCTGAATTGAAAGAAACTCGTCTTCGGTTTGGCACAGAATACGGAGATGATTTTAGCCAACAGCAGAAGATCACCACTCGACTTCAATTTGACACCAAATCGCGTCTCGGCATAGACGCGTCCTTTGACTACCTGCGAGAGCAGCAGGTGCAAGGTAACCACGATCAGACCTGGCTTGGTGACATTAACCTGACATGGAGATTCGCTCAATCATCCTCAGCAGAATTTAGAACTGGAATTGGTTACAACTGGCAGGCAGACTCAGCGAGTTCCGGTAAGGGGTTCAACTTTACTTATGGCGGTACATTTTATTTAGATAAGCCTAGTGTTATCGACTTTGATTTAGATTTAGGAGTGATCGGTGATGCAAACCTAAGGCGATTCAAAACCAGTTATTCACGTTATATAAAACGTGCCCGGGTTACCATTGGTTATGAATATTTGCGGTTGGGATCATTTGAAGCAGACTATCTTACAGCAGGCGTGACTATCGACTTTTAGGGTGTGATCGAAAGATTATGGGACAAAGATATTATCTGGAGCAGTCGCCTGGAGACGATGTCGTTGAGATAGTTTTGGAAGGGCAGGAGGCACAGCATCTGATTAAGGTGATGCGTGCTCGAGTCGGCGACGCAGTCGAGTTATTTGACGGATCCGGCACTCAGTGGGAGGCTGAAGTACAGGAAATACGCCGCAATGAAGCGACTTTGCGTGTCCTGACTTCAGGGTTTATATCTCTGGAGCCGATTGTGCAGCTAACCATTGGAGTTGCCTTACCCAAAGGGGATCGGCAAAAGTGGGCTATTGGAAAACTTGTTGAATTGGGAGTTCATCGCGTTGTTCCATTAATCACGGAAAACGGTGTGGCTCAACCGGTTGAAAAGGCGATAGAGCGGTTGCGGCGTCAGGTGGTCGAAGCCTCTAAGCAGTGTGGGAGAAATCACTTGATGGAAATAACTGAGCCATGTGCGCTTCCTGATTTTCTCGGCCAGCCATTTATGCAGAGATGGATAGCACACCCACCAACCGGGAAAGGGCTAGCGAATGTGGCATTCGTATCAGTCGGTGCACTAAGTGCCGAGTCAGGCTCAGTCGGTGTAGCCATTGGACCGGAAGGTGGTTTCAGTGTCCGGGAAATAACGGATTCCATAGTAGCCGGTTGGACCCCTCTTCAACTCGGCTCCAGAATACTACGTATTGAAACAGCGGCAATGGCAGTAGCGGCTCAATTGTTGTTAGGCCGATAATTGGCTGGTATCGAATTTTAGAATGGTGGATTACAATAAAATCCCCTGTATCCGACCTTGTAAACGCGAGTAAATGCGAAGAGAGTTCTGAGTTAGCAGGCTAGAGGCATTAAGGCACAGAATCAATGGCAACAGATGACGAATTTGAATTCGAGCTCGATTTAAAAAATCGAAACGTCGCGGCGTTGCTTGCTTGGCTCGTACCTGGTGTGGGTCATCTATATCAAGGCCGCACGTCTAAAGGGATCGTAATCTTTTTGTCCATTTCGCTTCTGTTTATCACGGGCCTGCAAATGAGTGGTGGCAAAGCGGTTTACTGTTCTTTTCGTAATCCGGATTTACGTTGGCAGTTTGTTGGTCAATTTTTTGTTGGCTCGGCATCTGTTCCTGCGATAATTCAAAACAGGGTGGTTCGAGGCCAGGAAAAAAAACTTGGAGTGGTGATTAAGCCACTGTTCGGAGGAAAGTTTGCGCCTCCAACATCTACAGAGCGACTGCAATGGCATGAAGATTATCACGCTTACTTTCAGATGGGTACGCTCTATACATTGGTGGCAGGATTATTGAACCTGTTCGCTATTTTTGATGCTTACTGTGGGCCCTTCGTCCTTTTTCGTGAATTGGCTACTAAAGAAGATGAGTCCAAGGAGGATGAATCCAATTTATGATTAATTTTCTTTCTTCTCTGCTGATAATTGGAGCCGGACCGGAAGCCATGTCTGGCTGGGAACGGTTGTTTTTTTTGCTTCCGTTGATCGTTTGCACGAGTTTAGTGTACGGCGCAACTCGGCATGAAAACTGGCCTGTAATCACGGTCGAAGCTGTAAAAATTGGCACGTGGTTAGTGGGTTTGACTGCGTGCGTATTTGTAGTAGCCTTGCTTTTAAGCTTCTTTAATTAGTCATTCTGCCTATTCCTTACTGGCTGTTGGTAATTACCAAAAGCGAATTAGCGGCGGATTCTATTACTTGGCACATTTGCATCGACATTATTAAAATAGAAGCAGTCATCTTAAATATTAATTGGAGGTTCATCGCACACCTCATATGCGAATCATTATTCTTGGCGGCGGCACAGTAGGTAGCTGGATTGCTGAGACTCTTTGCCCCAGTCATGATGTCACTGTGATTGATACCAATCCCGAAGTGATTCAGAGATTAAACGATCGTTTTGATGTTCAGGCGTTTGTTGGGTCGGCCATAGATTCTACTCTTCTGTTTCAGGCTCAGACACTAACGATGGATTTGTGTTTAGCTGTGACCGGCGACGAATCAAAAAATGTTCTTGCAGCGAGCATGGCCAAACGCATGGGGTGTCGACGATCCGTCGCTCGTATTCATTCACCAGTCATGTTTGACAAGAGTACATTTGACTATGAGACAGAATTCAAGATTGACCGCCTTATAAGTCTGGAAGAACTCACTGCCATCGAATTGGCACAGGAGATTCGGTCGCCCGGATCGGTCGTAGTGGAGCACGTGGCTCGTGGTTCGATTAAGGTTCAGAGCGTCCGGTTAAGTAAGAAAGCCAATATTCTTGGAACACCCCTTAAAGAGCTTAAACTTCCTGGGTCGGTGCGTATTGGTTCGATCACACGCGTTGATGAAGCGACTCAGGAACCGACGACCCGACTTGCGAATGCCGACGATGTTTTGCTGGCTGATGATCAGATTCTTTTGATAGGTGATGACGAAGACGTCGATGCATTGCTGGACAAAGCGCTTAAGAATCAGAAGAAGAAAGAGGTCGTTATTGCCGGTGGTGGCAACGTCGCTGTGTATCTGGCTAAGATTCTGGAGTCCGGACCTTATGATGCAATTTTGATTGAGCGCGACAAGCAACGAAGTGAACTATTGGCAACTCAGCTTCCTGATGTGACAGTGTTACATGCTGATGCGACGTATCGTCAGACATTGCTTGAAGAGCATGTCGAGAAAACGGATTTTTTCGTGGCCTGTATGGGGGATGATGAAAGTAATATTATGACCAGCGTCGAAGTTGACGACATCGTCGCCAATATGCCGAATATTGACCGTTCGGACAAGACGATCGCTTGTGTCGTTTCCAGACCTGACTACGCCCAGGTGATCAGCCGCTTAGGTATTAACCGAGCGGTTAGTCCACGAACCGCTATGGTAGAGCAGGTTCAGACTTTTCTAACGACCGGAGCAGTTATTTCCTCCAATCCGTTGCCGGGAACCGATATCGGCGTCTATGAAATCGAAGTACAATCCGGCTCAGCAGCCGAAGAACATGTGCTTGTAAATCTTGCCCTACCACTAGGTAAATGTCTGATCGCAGCAGTTTCAAGCGAGGGAGAAGCTCGAGTCCCCCGTGGCGATGATCACTTTCTTGCCGGTGACTATGTAGTTGCCCTCATTCATGAAGATGCGGTAAGCGAAGTCATTGAAAAATTCAGTGGGGCCAATCGGTAGGCGAAAATGAACTATCGCGTTGTTAGTTATTTCCTAAGCATCGTCTGCTTCTTTGTCGCAGCAGCTATGTCGTTTTGCTGTTTATTTGCGTTTCCCTGGCTGGGGCACCGTAGCAACGAAGACTATTCGACATTGTCTTTTGAAACCGATGGTGTACGGGGGCTGCTGTGTAGTGTGGTGGTCAGCCTGTTTGCCGGATTCCTTCTGCGTCATTGGGCTAAGGGGGAAAAAAAAGAGGGGCTCTATCGTAAGGAAGCGATGGCTACTGTTGGACTTAGTTGGGTGATCGTGACGGTACTCGGCGGTCTGCCCTATATGATTGCTAATGTTAAATATGCTCCTGCCATCCGGCTTGAAAGCCAACAGTACGCTGAGATCCATGAGCACAAATTTCACTGGCGACAAAATTGGGAATCTTATGACCTAAATCTCAGTGACCAGCAGTACCAGCTTCTGAATTCGATCATCAACGCTCCAGAGAAACCATCGATAGGAATGACAGTTGAAGAACTGGCAAGCGTGGCTGAGCTACCTCTGGAAAGCATTCAGCAAATTTTAGAAAGTCTTCGGAAACTGCCTGAGATCAGTAAGAAGCTAATCGTCGAAGACGAAAATCTGCAGGCCTCAACTCTGGTCAGGGTCGAGTGGATTCGAATGGGTATTGGAGATTCGATGTTTGAGTCTCAGTCCGGCTTTAGTACCACTGGCGCAACAGTAATTAGTAAGTTGGAGGATCCGGGGTTTGTACCGCACTATATTTTGTTTTGGCGAAGCACAACACATTTTCTTGGCGGTCTGGGAATAATTGTTTTGTTTGTCGTACTGCTCGGTGGTAGTTCGGCAGGCAAGGCTTTAATGAGAGCAGAAATGCCGGGACCCACTAAAGAAGGAAACACGCCTCGTATGCAACATGCAGCCTGGCGATTTGGCGGCCTTTACATCGCATTGAATACCGGGCTTACGATTTTACTGTTGTTCGAAATGAATCTTTTTGATGCGTTGTGTCATGCTTTTGGAACGATGGCGACCGGTGGATTTAGTACATATGACACAAGCGTTGGAGCATTTCAGAGTGCCTATGTCGATTATACAATCACGTTTTTTATGATTTTGGCAGGAACCAATTTCGCTTTGCTGTATCTGCTTGTGGTGCTAAAAGCAGGAAATGAAACGCGATTGGGTCGATGGAAGAACCAGATCAGGCAGGTATTTAAAGATACTGAATTGAGAGTGTATTTGAGTATCATCGGCGTGGCCACGTTGTTTGTCATGTTCTATGGACTGTCATACGATGACTGGGATCTTCCGGGAGACACAGCAGACACTACTGTCATGGAAAAACTCCTGAGATCTATTCGGTACGGATTATTTCAGGTGGTGGCCATCATCACGACAACTGGTTTTGGTACACATGATTTCAACGAATGGAATCAATTTGGCCGCGCCTTACTACTTGGCTTGATGTTTGTCGGCGGATGCGCTGGTAGTACCGGAGGGGGGATGAAGGTAATTCGTCATATTCTGTTTGTGAAGATTCTTCGTCAGGAAGTTGAGCACCTGTATCACCCGAATGTGGTCATGCCGTTAAAGCTTGGCGGAGAGACTTTTGACGATAAGGAAATGCGCCGCGGAATACTTGCGTACTTCGGTTTTATTGCAATTCTATTTATGGCAACGTGGTTGCTAATTATGGCTGTTGAACCGGACACCACCTGGCACCAGACCGATTTGGAAAACAAAATTGTTGACAATTCAAGTGCGGTGATAGCTACGTTAAATAATATTGGTCCCGGGTTAGGAATTGTCGGAGCGACCTCGAACTATGGTGCTTACTCTCCCTTTTCAAAACTTGTATTTACCTGGTTGATGATGCTGGGTCGTTTGGAGATTTTTTCCATCCTAATTCTCCTGTCTCCGGCCTTTTGGTTGAGCCGACGGTAATTGGTACGCATGTCATGTCGACACAGCAGTTGCAGGCTCTCAACAATACAGATGCTCCTCGTTCGACCGAGGAATTGGAAGCTGTCTTAAGTATTCCAACCGATGAAGTGATTGAGATGTTTGGGCGACTAAGTGGCCATCTGGTGATGCTTGGCGTCGGTGGTAAGATGGGGCCAACCATGGTTCGAATGGCTCATCGTGCGATTGAACAGTCAGGGTCCTCGATGCAACTGACGGCAGTTTCCAGATTTTCAAATCCTGCAATCCGGTCTCGAATTGAAAGCTGGGGAGTGTCCACCAAATATGGTGATTTACTTAGTCCTTCTTCCGTGCAGGAGTTACCGGAAGCATCACATGTACTGAATCTTTCAGGATTTAAATTCGGAGCGTCTGATAATCTGGCTTTGACATGGGCTTCGAATTGCGAAATTCCGATGGCCGTATGTAAAAAATATGCCAACAGCCAAATAGCAGCCTTTTCAACAGGTAATGTTTACGGCATGGTCAGCGTTAGTTCAGGTGGTTGTCTAGAAGAAGCGGAACTGAACCCGGATGGTGAGTATGCTATGGCAGCGTTAGGCCGCGAGAGGATGTACGAGTATTACTCGCACCTCTTGAATTTGCCGATTGCCCTCCTCCGACTCAATTATGCCACCGAACTGAGATATGGCGTCTTGATTGATATTGCAGCCAAAGTTCTAGCGGGTGAGCCTGTTCCACTAGAGATGGGATATTTGAATGCCGTATGGTTAGGGGATGCCAATGCCATGAGTTTGCGTTGTTTGGAATTGGCAGAATCCCCCGCGCGCGCAATCAATATGACAGGGCCGGATCTGATTTCGGTACGCGAAACGGCTGAACAAGTCGGAGCTTTAGTCGGTAAGGATGCTGTCTTCACTGGAGATGAACTTGAAACAGCACTGCTCAGTCAGGCAGCTCATAATTTTCCTTTGATCGGTTCGCCTAATATTTCCTTAGAGACGATGTTGCGATGGTCAGTTCAATGGTTGCTATCGGATGGCGAGTCGCTTGGAAAGCCTACGAAGTTTCAGGTTACCGATGGCAAGTTTTAAAGGTCATTGATTCGATCATTTCTCCGCCTAACGAGCGGCTACCTGAGCACGCCACCGCATCGATACTGCTCTAAGGTATTCAGCAACATTAGGAGAATGCTCGCTGAGCGATGGCGTGCCCGTGGCAACGGAGTATGGGGTTGGTTGTGATTAGTTGAGCGAATTAGTAGCGGATTGTTGATTCACAAGTATGGCATTCATGAGGTTGTTGAGTGCGTAACTTCGATTCTGCTGATGTTCATGGCAGAATCCCGAAAAATACCAGACGGCCTCATGGACGTAGATATTATGTACATCGAAACGAAGCCAGACAGAATAGTCTTCCCAGTTGTCGATTTGAACGTTGGAGTTGCGGCTAATCAGGTTATCTACAACCAGTATCTCTAACGTTTGGTTATTCATCACACTGTCTGCTAGTGCTCGTAGAAGATCACGTTCGAGTGTCGAGTTTCGAGGTGAATGAGTTTCATACTCACAGGCCTGAGATAATTTACGTAATGCCTGCCGTTGAGTCAGGTCGAGTTTGTTTAGAAACATTTCAATGATGTTGTCGAGTCCGTGACGTGCGCCTTCGATATTCATCCACGGTGAGCACCGGGTGGCCAGAATCAAGTCGCGCAACTGCGCGGTTGTACAGCGGCGGTTTATTTGGAACTCCCCATCACGTGGCTTGAGAGGTTCATCCAAAATACAGTAGCTGTCGGCCAGATTATCATATTGAACAGAAATGCCCGATTTTCGTAGTAAATCTAGATCTCGATAGATTGTGCGTTTGCTCACGTTGAATTTCTGAGCAAGATTCTCAGCGGTTACCTGTGAACCTGAGCGGATATATTCAGCAATTTCCAAAGCACGGCCTGAGAATGTGTTTGGAAAGTGTGAGGCAAAAGCCATAGGAATCCCCTTGTGTGAAAGCGAGTGTATCGTTTAACGATGCAAGTGTCTCTTCACTAACTGAGTTGCGCTCAGGATTCAAAAGGCGGTCGTCTTTTTGGAAAGAAATTCAAGAAACCACAAACTCTTTTGGATGCGTTAAAATATTGTGCGTCAACAATGAGTGAGAATCATTTCGAAGGAGTACTGTTGTGCATCAACATCGTTATGTAGAACGTGTCGTGGATCTGATGGATCCGGCGGAAAATGTACTTTTAAATATGTCTTATGACGAGGCAGCTGAGCGTGTTGGATCTGGAGATCCTCAGCAGGTTGGTGAAATCAATGGTCAGTTCGCAATTATTCAGAAACGCGGCAATATCGTTCGCATGGCTCGTTCCATCGGTCGACCCATGCGATATTTTCTTGCCAAGCGTGCTGAAGGTCCGTGTTTAATTGTGGCAGAGCGCATGGAACAGCTGCGGGAAGCTTTGGCTGAAGAAGGGCTCGAGGATCAGTTCCACCCCTCATATACGCGAATGGTACCGGCGCATTATGTTGTCGAAATCGCATTGATCGGATGTCCCGATCCTAATCCGGTAAATTCTCGATTTTTTACACCCGAACGTAATATTCTAAGTGCGGATTTAAATGAGATTGGGAGAAGATATATCAGCAAGCTGGCTGATGAGATGAACAAATGGCTCGACACGGTGGATGAAGCTGCTCCTTTAGGTGTCTTGTTTTCTGGTGGAATTGATAGCGGAGCAGTTTTGGTTGTCTTGAGGCACTTGTTACTGCAGCGAGGTCAGGCTCTATCCAGACTCAAAGCATTTACGCTTAGCGTTGACGGAACATCTGCTGATGCAAGCCAGGCCAAGCAGTTCGTGGATGAAACAGACATGAGTATTTTTTTGGAAGTCATCGACGTGACCAAAGACGATATCGACTTCCGTCAAACAATCAAAGTCATTGAAGACTATAAACCGCTCGATGTACAATCCGCGACCATGGCCTATGCTCTGTTAAAAAAGATTCGAGAGCAGTATCCGGATTGGGTTTACTTAATTGATGGTGACGGTGGAGATGAAAATCTGAAGGATTATCCAATTGAAGATAATCCTGAACTGACAATTGTGAGCGTTTTAAACAACCTAATGCTCTATCAGGAAGGGTGGGGAGTGGAGTCAATCAAACATTCACTCACATATTCCGGAGGTCAAAGTCGAGGTCACGTACGAACTTATGCTCCGGCAGCGACGTTGGGATTCCGAGGCTTCAGTCCCTTTGCTCTTCCATCGGTAATCGACGTTGCAGAAGGCATTCCGTTTATTGAACTCACAGAATGGAATCATGCAAAGTTGTATGAACTTAAGGGGGAAATCGTTCGACTCGGTGTCGAGCAAGTGACGGGTGTTACTATGCCTATATTTGAAAAACGACGGTTCCAACACGGAGCTGCTTCCGCCGGCGTTTTTGACGAAGTTTTTCCTAAAACCGATCAGGAATATCGAGATACCTTTTTGGAAGTTTTTAGCAGCTAATCGTCGATGGACCTCCCAGTCTTTGATTCAGGGCAAATTGTTGCTCTACGTCCGGCCAAAAATCGTGTGAGTCCTGACAGACCATACGCTTGGATGATCGAACCTGAATGCGACATGCAGGGGAACCTACAGCAGGTCGTTACTTTGTTTTTGACCGGCAGCGAGTGTCCGTTCAGGTGTACGATGTGCGATTTGTGGAAAAACACACTCGATGGCCCGACTCCTGTTGGAGCCATCCCTCAGCAAATCGAGCATGCACTCAGCGACCTTGGGGTTGACCCGGAGTCTCCTCAAGAGGCAGGAGTGTCAACGATTAAACTCTACAACAGCAGCAACTTTTTTGATAAGCGAGCTGTACCACAGGAGGATTGGCAGGCTGTTTGCGATTTGACCAGAAACTTTGAGACAGTCATCGTTGAAAACCATCCTGCTTTGAGTGGAGATGTCGTCTTGGATTTTCAGGGAAAGTTAGCTGCTCAGCTGGAAGTTGCGATGGGTCTTGAAACGATACATCCGGATGTCTTACCCTGGCTCAATAAGCAAATGACATTGGAGCAATTCTACGGGACGGTACAACAATTAATCCAACACGGTATTCGAGTGCGGACATTTATTTTGGTGAAACCCCCCTCGCTGACGGAGTCGCAGGGAGTTGATTGGGCGATTCGATCTATGGAGTACGCGTTTGACTGTGGGGTCGAATGTTGTTCGATGGTGCCCGTACGAGCCGGAAACGGAACGATGGATCAATTGCGACAAGACGGTCTGTTTGAACCACCACTAGTTGTCAGCTTGGAGCAAGTATTGGAGGCTGGATTGCAACTGAAACGTGGGCGAGTTTTTATGGATCTCTGGGATCGTGACTTGTTCGGAGGGTGCGATGCATGTCGGGAGCAGCGATTAGAGCGAATTGAAGATATGAATCAGACTCAGGCAATTAGCCCCAGGGTACAGTGCGATGTCTGTGACTGAACGGCAAAAGATTCTTGTTGTTGGAAGTGGTTTTAGTGGTTCACTTCTGGCAGCTATTTTGCAAAAGTATGGGTACGACGTGACGTTGATCGACAAATGCAGTCACCCTCGATTTGCAATTGGTGAGTCGTCGACGCCAACAGCAGGATTCATTCTGAAGTCGCTGGTGGATCGCTATAATTTGCAGGAGCTTTTACCACTGACTCGCTATGGGCTATGGCGAGAACACCTTACAGAAATAGGAGTAGGTGTTAAACGTGGATTTAGCTACTTCTTTCATGAATCAGGTGGTAAGTTTTCTATTACACCAACTCATGAATCTGAGCTTTTGGTGGCAGCGAGTAGTTCGCAGGAAATGGCAGATACTCATTGGTACCGCCAAGATGTAGATAGTCTACTATTCACATTTGCTGCTAGGCAGGGTGTAACTTGTTGGGAACCCGCTCAGATTAATCGTGCTCGATTTGACGAGTCGACCCATCGCTGGCAGGTGCAATTAGACATACGTAAGGACGATTTGGAATTTCACTGGATCATCGATGCGTCTGGAGCCAGTGAAGTGATGAGCGGTCTAACGATCCATGAAGCCAGCGACCGTGCCTCACTGGAAACCAAAACATCCGCGGTGTTTGCACATTTTAAAAACATACGTCGCTTCGATCAGATCTTACTAGAGGCAAGGATGGATATTTCAGACTTTCCATTTCCCTCTGATAATGCCGCTCAGCACCATGTCTTGCAATCAGAATGGCTATGGAATCTAAGGTTTGACAACGGCATATCCAGTCTTGGTTTGGTGACGGATCTTCACCGTAGCAATGAGAGTGGACAATGGTCGAACATGCTCGCTGCCTATCCGTCTATTCAGTTAATGTTACAAGATGCAGAATTTGATGTTGCTACGCCAACGCTCCGTCAAACCGGACGACTTCAGCGTCTCGCGCCTGCTGCCGTCGGCCCTGGTTGGGTCGCTTTACCGAATACTATTGGCTTCATTGACCCTCTCCATAGCACCGGAATTGCACATGCGTTGAGTGGAGTCGAGCGTCTTGCTGGTATCTTCACTCAGGATTCAGTTTGTACAGATGAATTAAGCCGATACGGCGAATCGGTTTATAGCGAGCTGAATCTGATTGATCAGCTAATAGCGGGTTGCTACAAAATGATGCCTAGTAAGAGGCATTTCGAAGCATATTGCATGCTTTACTTTGCCGCAGCGCATAGCTATGAAACGTGCCGAAAGGAGCTAGTGTCGAGCAAACAAGCTCCCGGAATTTTCCTGCTAAATGAACCTCAGATGATCGAGGTAATCAGAAAAGGCTATCATTTGGCAACAGAGATTGCGGAGACACAACGCTGGGATGAGCCGGATTTGTTCGAACAGCAAATACGCGAGTTAATCAGTCCATTTGATCAAATTGGGCTTTGTAATCCGGACGTTCATTCGATGTACGGATATACAGCAGTTTTATAGTTAATTTAGGGGTGTCAGAGCTCTTTTTCTGCTGTATTTGGTACGGAATCAAGTTTGACCGCAACAAACGAGCTAAATTAAAATAAAGAGGTCGTTAAGACAGACCATGGAAGGTAGTCACGCGCAACTCTGAGCCAACTTTAAAGCCCACCTTTCGTTGGCATCATTTCGTAATCCAATGAATGTCCTTTGGTAAGAGCTTGTGTTCGAGCCAAAAATCGATCAGAGACAGACATGAAACCATCCAAATTCATTTTCGCCTTGCTGTTCGGCTTCCTTTTGAATGAATCCTTGTGTGCTCAGCAAACTCCTCAGTTGCTGCATCAGCGGATTGATGCAGCGGTTGCAAGTCAGCAGCCAGTGAGCACTTCCCTATTGGCATCGGACGCTGAATTTATGCGTCGTGTTTATCTGGATCTGTTAGGGACGGTACCTCGTCTGGAAGAAGCCAAGGCGTTTTTGAATGATACGTCCGAAAATCGACGTGAAAAGTTGGTTGAACGATTAATCAATGATCCACGCGTCAATCATCATTTGGCGGTTGCCTTTGATGTTATGCTGATGGAACGCACCACAGATTCTGCCGTGAAGACTCCTGAGTGGCGACAGTATCTGTATGAATCGTTTGCCAACAACAAACCATATAACGTATTGGCTAAAGAGATTTTATCTGCTGGAGGTACGAATCCGGATTTAAGAGCAGCATCAAAATTTTATCTCGATCGCCAGGGTGAGACGAATAGGCTCACACGAGACGTTGGTCGAATATTTCTGGGGCGCGATATGCAATGTGCTCAGTGTCACAATCACCCGTTAATTGACACCTATTATCAGGCAGATTATTACGGTTTATTTGCATTTCTCAACCGCAGCCAGTTGTTCGTCAATGCTGCAAAGACTAATTACTTTGCTGAGAAAAGCGTTGGCAACGTCAGCTTCAAAAGTGTATTTACCGAGGAAGCAGGTGAAACGGGGCCTCACCTGCCTGGTAATAATCCAGTCGTGGAACCGTACTTAACGAAACTGGAAGAATATAAGGTAAAACCAAACGGCGACCGAGTCAGTGAGCCGGTGTATAGTCGTCGGCAACAATTGGCTGAATTGGCGACCAACGGAAATAACCCCGCATTTAATCGCAACATCGCAAATCGCTTATGGGGCATGATGAATGGCCGAGCATTAGTCATGCCGGTTGATTTGGACCATCCTGCTAATCCACCATCTAATCCATTGCTGATGCAGGTCCTGGAAGAGGCAATTGTTGAGGTGGAATTTGATGTTAAGCAATTCCTTAAGCACATTGCTTTATCTAATACCTATCAACGAAGTTTTGATTTGGGAACTGCATTGCAGTCGTCTCCAGCCGATCTTCAGGCACGAATATCTCAGGTGACTCAAATGCGGGAAGAGACGGACGAAAAGTCGTATGCTGCATTAGATTTATGGGAAACTAAGCTCGAAGAATTAAAAGCCCTGCGAGTAAAGCATGCAGTCATCCGTAAGGCTTACATTGATGCCGATACCGCGGCGGCTGCTCAATTAGATAAATATCTTGCTCAGGACGGAATCATCTTTTCCGCGCAAAAACTGATAGATACTCAGACCCCATTACGGGACTCTTATTCAGCTGCTCACGCCAGTATTTTAAAAGTATTGGAGAGTTTGCCCGACGATTCGGTTGCCAAAGATGCGGCAGCGAAATTTAAGGCCAAGCTGGATGCTTCGGTGGGAGTTATTACGAAGCAAACCGATGCCAAGACCAAAGCAGAAGCTCAGGCTGTGAAGGAGCAGGAAGCTCTGGTTCCCCTGCAGGAGACTGTTGATAAAGCTTATGCAGCCTGGAAGCCGCTCAAAGAGGAAATCTACGCGGTCGAAGTGCAGGAGCAAACATTACGAAATGAATTTGAAAGGCTCCAGACTTTAGTGGCAGCCTATGAGGCTCAGGAATATGAGTTTGGTAAGATTCTGGCCAATGCCGAACTGAAACAGCAACTGATTACCGTTCAGCAAAAATCAAGCAACTTAGCTGCTCAGCTCGAAGCGTCAGAAGCAATGGTTGCGTTGTTAAAAACAGAGATTGACCAGTCCCGAACAGAAATGGCAGCCCTGGTCACTGCGAGACAGGCAGCAACGGCAGAGATGGATAAAGTCACTACAGCCAGGTCACGCAAGTCAGAAGCTATTCAGCTATTAGCAGCTGTCATTGAAACGACAACGACGGCGACATCCACCATCGCTGCGGACCCTCAGGTGGCTGAAACAAAAAAACAATTGGCTACAAGTCAGGCGAAATTAAAGACGGAGTTAGCAGCATTGGAAACAGCGTTGCAGCAAGCGACTGCGGATGTTGACGCACGGACTAAAGCGGCGAATGCGGCTGCGGAGAAAGTTGAGTTAATGGTAAGTAAGCTGGCTGATGTGGAGGCTCAATACATCGAGCAACAGCAAACATTTGCCACAGTATCCAAAACTGCTGTTGACCTTGCTAGTCAATATGACGAATCGACGGAAAAGATTTCACGCCAGTTAGTCAACCAATTTGTAGTGAGTGATTTGCGGGCACTGTCACCGGAACAACTAGCGAACGCCATGATGGAATCGATGGGTGTAACGGAGGTCTACCGCCGATCCACGATAGCGGAATTAGATAAAGCAAAACCCCTGTCCGATGCCGATAAAAATGATAGAGCCAAGGTCATTGAGCGCGAGCGTGAAATTAGTGATGCAGTGGAAGCTAAAATTGCTCCGATTCGCAAGGAGTTCGTAAGTTTATACGGTGCGGGAGCGGGGCAGGTGCAAACAGACTTTTTCTCCACAATCGATCAGGCTCTCTATATCACCAACGGTTCTCGCCTGACAGGATGGTTGGGGTCTGAAAGTTATCTTGTAGGTCATTTAGTAAAAATTGAAGACTCTGCACAAATAGCAGAGGATTTATATATCAGTGTGCTTTCACGAAAGCCTGGTCCTGCAGAACTCCAGCGTGTTCAGGAATTTCTGAGCGATGTGGGAGATCAAAAACAGCAGGCCATCCAGGATATGGTTTGGGCATTACTGGCATCAGCAGAGTTTAGGTTTAATCACTAAGACTCGGTCATTTTTGAAGGGAAAACGAAAATGAAATGTAATTACTCATGTAAGTCTGCCGAACATGGTATGGCTCGTCGTGGATTTCTTGGCGGAATGCTGGGAGCAGCCGGAGCCGCCTCATCAGTGGTTGGCGGTTTAGGGGTTTTCGCAAATCCGGCCATGGCGAAGGAATTAACTAGTCAACAAAAGCGTGTTGTTGTGTTCAATATGGCGGGCGGTCTTAGCCAGTTGGAAAGCTGGGATCCGAAACCAGGTCAGGATACGGGCGGTCCGTTCCGTGCAATCCCGACCTCGGTACCCGGAATGCATATTTCAGAATTGCTTCCGATTACGGCGAAGCAAATGCATCATCTGGCCTTGGTACGGAGTATCAACACCAAAGAAAACGACCATGGTAAAGGTCGTTACATGATGTTTACTGGCCGTCGCCAGACTCCTGCTCAGGAATTCCCTCAGATTGGTGCTGTCATGGCCAAAGGTCTGGGCGCAGAGAAGAACGCGTTGCCAGGGCATATCCAGGTTTCCAACAGCACTGGTGGTCGAAGCAACGATTCCGCTTACCTAGGCCCCGCTTATGCCAGCATTCGTATTGCCAGCGGGAAGCCTCCAGCCAATTCGGCGCGGCCGTCCGCTCTGGATGAAAAACGAGATGTTTTGCGTAACGACTTCCGAAAGCTAGCCAACGATGATTTTTCCCTTCGTCGTCGTTCGGCTCAGACGGACGCCTATACACAGAGTTACGAACAGGCTCAGCAGTTAATGGCTAAACGAGACGTTTTTGACATCTCGAAAGAGCCTAAGAAAGATCACGAGCGATATGGTGATCATCAGTTGGGACAGCATACATTGCTGGCTCGACGTTTACTGGAAAATGGTGTCACCATGGTCCAGGTTACACACTCTAATTACGACACTCACAACGAAAACTTCAATTTTCACTTTGAACAATTGGGAGAGTTCGACAGAGCTTTCGGGACGTTTGTTCAGGACATTGCTGATCGTGGAATGCTGGAAAGCACACTGATTGTTGTTCTGAGTGAATTTGGACGTACTCCTCGTATCAACCAACGATTTGGCCGAGACCACTGGGGTAGCTCATGGTCTATTTGTTTGGGAGGTGCCGGGATACAACGTGGAGCCATCATCGGAGCCACTGGCGCAGATGGAGTCCAGGTCACTGATCGTGAAGTGGATCATGGTCACCTGTTCCATACCTACCTGCAGGCAGTGGGAGTGGATTCACTTGGGCACTTCAGTATTGGTGGTCAGGACATTCCAGTTGCAGATCCGGCTTACGCACCGATCGAGGAGTTGTTGATCTAATGATGTTTCCAGTAGCTAAGACGGACCCTAAAGCCGTTCACCTGTCAAAGACTCTGAAATACGAGAAACCTTTAGTCTCGTGCCGCTTTGATCCGACCGGACGCTACTTGTTCGGAGCCTCACAGGACTTTTCTGTTGTGCGGTGGTCGCTGGCAGATGATTCAATGAAAGTCTATAAAGCTCATAATTCATGGGTACGTGGACTTGAGTTCTCTCAGGATGGCAAAACTATCGTGAGCAGTGGTTACGACGATCGGCTATTCTTTTGGAATGTTGAAGATGACCGGGAAGAACCGCAGCCAATTCGCGAAATCGTAGCTCACAAAGGATGGATTCGAGCGATTGCATTGAGTCCGGATGGCAAGCTATTAGCATCCGGTGGAAATGACCGTATTGTCAAACTTTGGGAAATGGAAACTGGTAAGCTCGTTGCAGAACTTGTTGGGCACGAACGCGACGTTTATAGCCTCTTGTGGCATCCGTCAGATGGCACACTGTTTAGCGGTGACCTAACCGGCCAGATCAAACGTTGGAATGTTGCAGAAGCCAAAGAAACCATGAACTATGATGGTGGTGCACTTCATACATATAACGGAGGTCAGCAGGTTAGTTATGGTGGTATTCGTGGCATGGCTCTCAGTCCGGATAACAAAACTTTATTTGCCTGTGGTCTGCATAAAGGTACAAACCCATTAGGAGCCGTTCAAACGCCTTTAGTCATCTCCTTTAATACTGAATCAAAAGAAGCGGGTAAAAGCTGGTCCATTGAAGGTCTGCAGGCGATAGCCTGGCAAATTTACCAGCACGAAGACGGATATCTGGTTGTTGGTGTTGGCGGGTCAGCCGGAGCTCATCTGGTATTCATTAATCCTTCGGAAGACAAAGATTTTCATCGCCTCAAGGTAGGTGATGTTGCTCGAGAGCTTGCAATACATCCGGATGGAATTCAGGTCGCTTTGGCAAGTTCAAACGGCTCGGCACAGATTTGCCGGCTGGAAGCGAAGCCTGCCGAGGCCGAAGGCAGTAAGTAAAATGGCCAGACCGATTTTTCTGGCGTTGATTTCCGTCTTTGTGGTTGCCTCTGTCCGTTCGAATGCTGTTGCTCAGGTCGTCGTCTTACCGTCAGGTCAAATTACATCGATTGGAACCACGGTCAATGCCCCTGATGGAGGATTTGTACTACTGGGCAATGTTTCTTATGGCGACGAAGGTATGATTCAGCGAGGCATACCGGGTTTATCGTATTTACCTATTATTGGTATGGCTCCCTTATTAAATCATCGAGGGTATGGAGCTCAAAAAGGCCAAACTCAAATCTATATCGGCGTACGGATTCATGACTTTGAAGCCTTAGATCGGGCGACGTTTTTGAAGGGACAGCAGATTATTGAGGCCAAACGGGCGGCAGGTTTGTTGCCGGTTACCGAGAAACCACTGCCAGCCCGTATTCCTGCGGCGCTTCAACAATCGTTCTCATCCGAGCGATAAGTGCCATCCATTTCCAAGATGCGTTAAAATAGAGATTCAGGATGAATGGAGTTTCTATATGCGCAGCTTATCACTGCTGTTTATCAGTTTTTTTTCAACGACAGTCTTATTAGGTCAGTTAGCGGACGGTTCAAATCCGCCAACACTTTTGGATGATCGTTTGATTCTAGAAGAATTTGTTTCTCATCCAGAACTTTCAACGCCTACCGGCATTGCGGTTACTCAGGATGGGAAAGTTTTGGTGGTCGAATGTCACACCCACTTCCCACCGGATGACTATCAAGGTCTCAAGCATGACCGAGTTCTTTGGTTTCAGGATACAGATGGTGACGGCCGAGCTGATAAAACGACGGTGTTTTTTGAAGGGACGACGCAGACGATGAATCTGGCGGCGCATCCTAACGGAGATATTTATTTGGCCACGCGTCGCAGTATTCTAATACTGCGGGATACGGACAATGACGGAGTTGCCGACATTAGACACACGGTTGTTCATTTAGTTACTGAAGGGAATTATCCTCATAACGGTATTTCAGGCTTCTCGTTTAATGAAGACGGTGATGTATTTTTCGGTTTAGGTGAAAACCTCGGTAAAGACTACTCGCTGGTAGGCTCGGATGGGTCTGTCATTAGTGGTGGCGGCGAAGGCGGTAGCATTTTTAAGATGCTGGCAGATGGCTCACGTTTACAACGGTACGCAACAGGGTTTTGGAATCCCTACCGTACCACCTTCGATGCCTTTGGGCGGATGTTTATGGTGGATAACGATGCGGATTCACGTCCGCCCTGCCGGCTTAATCATGTGGTGCCTAACGGGGATTTTGGTTATCGTTTTAAGTATGGTCGGAAGGGTTTACATCCATACACTTCGTGGAATGGCGAGAACCCCGGGATGCTACCCATGGCATCAGGTGTTGGGGATGGCCCATCCGGTGTCTTGGCTTACGAATCAACTCACCTACCGAGTGACTATCTGGGAGGAGTATTTGTAACGGCTGCCTGGATTCACAACCGGCTAGAGTTTCACCGGCTCATTGCAGACGGTGCGTCTTTTCGGACGGAAATGACAGTTATCATTCAGGGCGATGACAACTTCCGGCCTATCAGTATTACCACGGCACCAGACGGCAGTTTGTATATGACAGACTGGGTGGATAAGAGCTATAACGTCCATGGTTTCGGTAGAGTCTGGCGTATTCGATCCCGAAAACCTGCTGCTCCATTGCCCTTAGCCACAATTTCGGCTCGATCGCGACTGTTACATCATGATCAGAACTTGAGGCGACGTGCGGCACAAGAACTTGCAGCAGGTTCGCCGGATGATTGGCAGTATCTTGAAGACATTGCACGAGGCTACAAAGACGCGCGGGTTCGAGTTGATGCGATCATTGCGCTTGATCAGATTGACCGTATTTCGGATGACTTGAAGAATTTGCTTATACAGGATGAACAACAGCGAGTTCGGGAGGTTGCCGTGACTCGTCTTCGTTTATCCGATAGTCAAGTCCTTACTGTCCTGTCAGATAACAGTGATGATTTGGTGAAAGCTGCTGCATGGCGAAAAGCGAGGGCAAAAGTTGGTGACGAACTTTATGAACTTCTCAAGGAAGCATTAGCTAGCGATGATTCCTTTTTGAGACAGGCAGCACGGCAAAGTCTTGTCAATCCCGGGGCAACCTTTGATATATCGAAACCGTTTGATAGTTACCAGTCCGTTGCTGTACAGTTGGCCGTCGTTTTACAGCAGCAACAATACGCTCCGAAAACGCTGGAAGAATCTCTGGACCAATTGCTGAGGCATCCGGACGAGCGGCTGCGGTTTGTAGCATTGAAGTTTATCGGAGATAACCAGTTAACAGCCTGGGAAGGAGCACTAAAGGAACAGTTATTCTCCATTGCGACAACCGAAAAATTAATCGAGACGACATTGGCAACGATTGATTTACTGGAGGGTAAATCGCCAGTTGATCTGGATAAAACCGGCAGCGATTTCTTTGCCCAGCGAATATTACAAAGCAGTGATGCTTCCGCTGAACTGCGGCGGTACGCCGTTCGTAACATCTCACCCACTCATGAACTGGGGAGTGTCGCATCCCTTTCTTCATTGGTGGAGGCTAATGATAGCAAGCTTACGCGTGAAGTTATCGCAAGGTTACAGGTACATCCCGACGGGAATGCACAACAGGTGATTCGTCGACTGGCTACGAGCCAGCAATTATCAACAAAGATCCACGCTCTGGCAGTCGCAGCCTTACAACCAAATTCAGAAGAGAATATTGCATCCCTGATCGAGCTGTCGGGACACGAATCAACTCAGATAGCCAACGAAGCCCTGCGTTCGATACGCGGCTACATTCCTAAGCCATTTGAGCTGCTGGAGTTAAAACAAAATGCTGTGAC
Source organism: Planctomycetaceae bacterium (assembly GCA_002717145.1). Lineage (GTDB taxonomy): Bacteria > Planctomycetota > Planctomycetia > Pirellulales > Pirellulaceae > UBA721. The sequence goes on from PBCP01000099.1 coordinate 36,304, forward strand.
GACAGAGGCCAAAGAGCTATTTGAAAAACTGTCGTCATCACTGGTAATTCCCGAAGATTGGAAAAACCGTTCGGTACAGGATTGGATTTCTGTCCTGCCACAGGGCAATCCGGAGAGAGGCGAGCGAGTGTTTTATAATAGTCAGGCAGGTGGATGTTTCCGTTGTCATCAAGTTCAGGGTCGTGGTAGTGAAGTTGGTCCCGACCTTACCCGCATCGGAGATACGCTTGCTCTCGACAAACTGCTGGAGTCGGTGATTGAGCCGAGTCGAAATATTGCCCCTCGTTTTCAGTCCTGGAAAATCATCTTGGAGGATGGGCGGTTGATTACAGGGATGAAAGTTGGTGAAGACCGCGATGGCAATCAGTTCTATGTTGATTCAACAGGAACGAAACATAGTGTTTCGCCGGCAGAGATTGACGTGAAACAGGCTGATACCGTATCCATCATGCCTCAGAATCTACTCGAGAATCTGACAAGTCAGGAATTGGCAGATCTGATCACTTACCTAAGCACTCTCAAAGGTATCAATTAAATGAAGCTAGTCGGTTCATTGTTGTTTTTGGTGTTGATTGTTGCAGAACTTACAGCGGTCGAATCCTCTATATCCTTCAACCGTGACATTCGTCCGATTTTGGCCAATCATTGTTTTGCCTGTCACGGACCGGATCCAGGTCAGCGGAAAGCAGAACTTCGTCTGGATGTCGAGGAATACGCCAAGGCAAATCGGGGTGACGGCTATGCAATCCTGCCTGAAGATGCTGCTGCAAGCCTTCTCGTCCAGAGGATTCAGCAGGCCGATCCGGATTTAATCATGCCACCGCCCCATTTTCAAAAACCTCTGACAACCGAACAAAAGATGACTTTAAAGAAGTGGGTGGATGAAGGTGCTGCCTGGGAAACTCACTGGGCCTTTCGTCCGCTGAAAATGCCTGAAGTACCTGTCGTTGAAGGCGCCGAAGTATTGAATGAAATCGACAGCTTTGTGGTTGCCCAATTAGAACGTAATCAATTCGGACTGACCCAAAGTGAATTGACCGACAAAGTAACTTTGGTGAGACGACTGAGTTTTGATTTGCGTGGTTTACCACCTTCGATTGAGGAAACAGAAGCCTTTGTCAGCGGAGACCAGTCTTACGAATCTTTGGTTGATAGCTTTTTGTCATCAGAAAAATTCGGTGAACGGATGGCACAGTACTGGCTGGATTTAGTGCGTTACGCTGATTCAGGTGGTTATCACAGTGATGTGACGGTTCATATATCACCGTACCGTGACTACGTAATTAAGTCATTCAATGAAAATCTTCCATTCGATCAATTCACGATCGAACAAATTGCGGGTGATCTATTACCCGATCCCTCCGAATGGCAGATTATTGCAACCGGCTACAATCGCCTCAACAAAACGACAGAAGAAGGTGGTGCTCAGCCAGGTGAATATATCGTGAAATATGCGGCTGATCGTATCCGAACAACCTCAGGCGCCTGGCTAGGAATCACGCTTGGCTGTGCGGAATGTCATGACCACAAATATGACCCGTTTACTGCGACGGATTTTTATAGCTTCGGTGCGTTTTTTGCAGATATCCAGGAAGTTGGACAGTATCGAGGTGGTAATCGCGAACCGGAGATCCGAGTGGCAACATTGCCTCAACGCAGGGAAATCGCAGCTTTGGAGCTCGAAATACAAAAAGCAAAGGAAGCGAAGGAGCAAGTAAAAGTTGATGCATTGATGACTGCGATAGAATCGATAAAAGAGCAGTTTGTGCGGACGATGGTTACCAAGAGTGTTGCTCCTCGGGAAATCCGGGTACTCCCAAGAGGTGACTGGCTCAATAAATCAGGAGACATTGTACAACCGGAAGTCCCCATCTCACTAATGCAGGGAGCAGTTGAAAGGGATCGGCGTCTGACGAGGCTTGATTTAGCCAACTGGATGGTGGCAAAGGAGAACCCTCTGACAAGCAGGGTTTTTGTAAACAGGGTGTGGAAGCTATTGTTTGGCAGAGGCATTTCGCCGCGATTGGATGACTTTGGAGCTCAAGGTGAAGCTCCGACGCATCCGGAGTTACTCGACTACCTGGCACTCCGTTTTATTGAATCAGGATGGGATGTTAAAGGAATCGTAAAGTACATTGTGTCATCTCATACCTACCAACAAAGTTCGTTAGTGAGTGAACAGGCAGCCAATGTAGATCCTGAAAACTCATCCTTCTCCCGGCAGCTCCGCTGGCGGCTGGATGCTGAATTCATCCGGGATACAGCGTTGGCAACTTCAGGTTTATTAGATGATACGATTGGAGGTCCGAGCGCCTTTCCCTATCAGCCAGCAGGATACTGGCAGTATCTGAATTTTCCAACTCGAAGCTGGAAAGCAGATAACGGATTGCAGCAATACAGACGAGGATTGTATACGCATTGGCAACGGACGTTTGTGCATCCATCGATGCTGGCGTTTGATGCCCCTACACGTGAGGAGTGTGTTGCCCAGCGTCCTGTGTCCAATACCCCTTCTGCCGCACTCACGCTACTTAATGATCCGTCTTTCGTCGAAGCAGCCAGAGCATTGGGACAACGAGCTATTAAGGAAGGAGGGACGACGCAGATAGAGAGAATTCACTGGCTTTTTCAAACGGTGTTATCACGTCGTGCCACAGCAGCAGAGGTTATACAAGTCACTTCGTTGCTCAAACAACTTGAGTTGCAGTATGCCATGGATGCCAAGTCGGCAGCGGAATTCCAAAGCGTTGGCCAGTTTCAGTTGGATGCCGGAGTGGATGTTGGCAAGGCATCGGCCTGGGCAATGTTGGGTAGGGCAATATTGAATGTTAATGAAGCAATTTATAGGAACTGAGGTTGTTGTGTAATGACCACTATAAATCACAAAACGGAACAATCGATGGATGCTACCAGACGAGCCTTCTTAGGGCGTACGTCCGGTGGGTTAGCAATTGCCGCTCTGGCTGGATTGTTCCAGTCAGAAAACTCTACGATGGCGGCTGACGGCTTGTCAGCAGGAATCAATGATGCGCCTCATTTTCCAGCCACGGCAAAGAGGGTTATTTTCCTGTGTATGGCAGGAGGTCCGTCCCACCTGGAATCATTCGACTATAAGCCTAAGCTTGAGCAAATGCACGGGAAGCCGATGCCTGAGTCGTACACGGCCAATCAGCCGATTGCTCAGCTTCAGGGGCAAAAGCTCGTGTGTCAGGCTCCGCTCATTCCCTTCAAACGGTTTGGAGAATCCGGTCAGCAAATCACCGAGGTTTTTCCGCATATAGGTTCAGTGGCAGATGAGCTTTGTATTATCAACAGCCTCCATACGGATCAAATAAATCACGATCCGGCGCATACGGTGATGAATACCGGCACTTCGATCTCCGGTCGACCGAGCATGGGATCCTGGGTGACCTATGGATTAGGTAGCGAATCTGCAAACTTACCGGGCTTTGTTGTTTTGACCAGCAAAGGAGGTAGGAACCCGCAGCCTATTGCTACTCGGCAATGGCACAGTGGTTTTCTGCCGGGCCGATTTCAGGGAATCCAATTCAATTCAACCGGTGATCCGGTTCACTTTGTAAAAAATCCGGCCGGAGTTAACCGAAATCAGCAACAACGGGTCATCGAGGTAATCACAGGCTTAAATGGAATTCGTGACCAACTGGTAGACAATCCCGAAATTCGGACCAGGATCCAACAATACGAGCTCGCCTTTCGGATGCAACAGTCTGTGCCGGAACTGATGGATATCAGCCAGGAGCCACAGGAGACTCTCGACATGTATGGGGTCTCCGGAGCGGATGGATCCTATGCCTATAACTGCCTGTTAGCGCGGCGGCTCGCTGAAAGTGGCGTTCGATTTATTCATCTTTACCATCGTGGATGGGATCACCATAACGATCTGGTTCGGTATATGGGAATTTGTAGTGGACTTTGTGATCAGCCGACAGCTGCATTGATCAAAGATCTTAAAAGACGGGACATGTTGAAAGACACTTTGGTAGTTTTTGGCGGAGAATTTGGCCGCACTCCAATGGCCCAAACGAACAAAGGTCCGGTTGGTCGGGATCATCATATGCGAGCCTTTAGTATGTTCATGGCAGGCGGCGGTATTAAGGGCGGGATTACTCATGGTGCGACGGATGAACTTGGTTATAACGCTGTCGAAGATGTTGTTCACATCAACGATTTACATGCAACGATGCTACATCAGTTAGGACTCGATCATCAGCGACTAACCTTTCAGTATCAGGGTCGTGATTTTCGACTGACAGATGTCGCTGGCGATGTAATCAAGCCGATTTTGGCTTAATTACCTAACATCAGTGCTTGCTGCCTTAGTTCAGCAATGAGGTAGAAGGAACCGGTAACAACGACCAGATCATTTTCGTTGGCTCTCTCTAATATCTGCTGAAAAGCAGTCAGCGGATTTGATTCAGTCTGTGTGCGCGAAGCAAGGTTGTTACAGGCAGTGACGGCTGATTGATAGAGAACATGTGGTTCAACGGCACGTGGATTCCGGGTGAATTTCGTGAAAGTGATACTATGAAACAGGGGGATTAGCAAACGTGTCATTTCTTCGTACTGCTTATCTTTACTGCAGCTTAAAATCAGGTGCAGCTTCGTATCAGGAAAGTGCTGAGTCAGAAACTGAGCTAATGCGTCCACTGAATTTGGATTATGAGCGACATCTAGCAGGACTTGTGGTCGCGAATCGATCAGTTCGAGTCTTCCAGCACATTGCACTTCGGCTAACCCCGTTTTAATTGCTTGATCTGCAATTGGGAAATCCTGCTTGCCCAGTTCATGAATGATTCCCAAACAGACTGCTGCGTTGGCAAGTTGATGTTGGCCCGGAATTCCAATGGTCAAATCCTCCCAATAACACGTCTCCTGAATAGAGATTGATTTCAGGAGGGGGAAAATTTCCGAGTCATTCTCTGGCGAGAATTGGATGTCAGTCGACAGACTGACTAACGGAGCCTGACGTTCTAATGCGATTCTCTCGATCACCTGCCGCGGACCATCCAAAGTACAACCGTTGATGAGCGGTATTCCCGGTTTTATGATGCCGGCTTTTTCGCGAGCGATTAGCTCTAATGTATCACCAAGAATTTCGGTGTGGTCTAAACCAATATTAGTAATGGCTGTGACAACCGGTTCACAAATATTGGTACTATCGAGGCGCCCGCCTAGCCCCACTTCGACGACGGCGATATCTGCTCCGGCCCGATAAAAATATAGGAAAGCCAGAGCGGTTGTAATCTCAAAGAATGTTGGTCGCAGGTCGACTTCTGTTTGTTGAGTGTCCCGCCGATCCATTTCCTCGACCGCAGGGACAAGCTGCTGAATGAGTTCAATTAAACTTTCTTCACAGCAGGGGACACCATTTATACAGAATCTTTGTCCGAGATGTTCGAGATGTGGTGAAGTAAAGAGTCCGGTGGTATAGCCCGCATTAGTCAGGATTTGGCTGACCATTGAGGATACCGACCCCTTCCCCTTTGTGCCAGCGATGTGGATGGTCTTAATTTTCTTTTGAGGGTTTCCGAGTAGTTCAGCGAGTTGTCGCATTCGATCAAGTTTAAAAGTATCGGGTGAACTGGTGTTCATCGTTCGCTCGAGATCAAATCGACTGAAGAGGAATGCCTGGGCATCAGCGAATGTCTGGATTTGCAAATTGGGCGGCATTGAATTACGAAACCGGAGGTGTTTATTGAGTGTTACAACGTTGAAGATCGCACTTGGACGCACCTATCAACTGATATAACCTGCATGATCGTCAAAAGGTCGTGATTAGAGACTATATATCTTTGTTTTGCTGACATTCCTATTCCTTATTTATAGTGTTCAAACCGCATACTTTAAGACCATGGCACGAGGTTTTTAAAACTAAATACCGTGCAATGTGCACCGGTTTTGTTCCTTATTTGAAGCGAACAGCGGTTGTGATTACTGCGTATCAAATAAATTGTCCCTGACGATTTTATTCTTATTTTTCAAGTTGTTAGGGAAAAGAAATATGTGCCTGTCATCAGAAAGGTTTTAGATGTCCACATCAGTTGACGACAAGCAGGATGTCATTATTGAAACTCGCAACTTAACCAAGGTTTATAAAGACTTTTGGGGACGCCCCAAGGTTAACGCCCTGGAATCGTTGGACCTTGAAGTACGTCGTGGCGAGATCTTTGGATTATTAGGACCGAACGGTTCGGGCAAATCGACAACAATCAAGTTAATCCTTGGGTTGTTATTCCCGACCAGTGGTCAAGCACTAGTCTTCAACAAAGAGGCATCTGATGTTTCCAAAAATGAGCGAATAGGCTATCTCCCCGAAGAATCCTATCTTTATAAATTTCTTAATGCAGAAGAAACTCTGGACTTCTACGGTCGGTTGTTCAATATGTCAGCGGGGCGTCGCAAACAGCGTGTACGTGACCTTATCAAGTTGATTGATATTGAATGGGCGAAGCGTCGGCAATTAAAAGAGTATTCCAAAGGGATGACTCGTCGTATTGGATTAGCACAGGCTTTGATTAACGACCCTGAGTTGATTGTGCTTGATGAACCGACAACGGGTCTTGATCCAATCGGTACCCGCGAGATGAAAGATTTGATTGTTCGCTTAAGAGATCAGGGTAAAACGATTCTGATGTGTAGTCACTTACTGGCAGATGTTCAGGACGTCTGTGATCGAATTGCGATTTTGCATCAGGGTGAGTTGAAAGAAATGGGGGCTGTGGAGAATCTTCTCAGTGTTCGTGATATTACTCAGATTCAGGCAAAAGGTCTTAGTGACGATGCTCAACAACAAATTCGGGACATTATCGCCAACGATCGGGCTGACTTAGTCTCGATGGAAAATCCAACGACTACGTTAGAAGACTTGTTTCTGGGAATTGTTCGGGATAGTAAAGCGAGACCGGGTTATAGCCGTAAACGGGAGCGTGATCAGCAGGAGACTGCAGAGGCAGACGATGCATCTTAAGCGGTTTTAACCCTATATCTTTGTTGCAATAAAAGAATATTAACGGAATTACAGACAAATGGTCGTAGATCCCAGCGAGTTTATCCCTTTTAGCGAGTGGTTATCTACCGCAGCAGGCGGTTTTGTTGTCCTGGCACTTGTTATATTTGTTGCCTGGACAGTGATTGCTTTTGCCTTCACTGCTCTTCGTAATACGCCTAAGCAGGCTGTTTCTATCGTGGGTGGCGGTTTAAGACGTGCCATCATCGAAGACTTTCCCCGTTCGTCATTGCGTCGTACGATTGGGATGACGCGTTTAGCAATCCAGGAAGCTATCCGTAACAAGGTCCTCATTATCTTTGCATTGTTTGTTGTTCTATTGCTATTTGCCGGTTGGTTTCTGGACGTACAAAACGACCACCCTGCCCGTCTCTATTTGGGATTTGTAATTTCCACCAGCACATATCTGCTGTTGGCATTGGCGATGTTCGTAAGCGCATTTAGCCTACCTAACGACATTAAGAATAAGACGATATATACGATTACGACGAAACCAGTACGAGCTCACGAAATATTTCTCGGACGAGTCCTCGGTTTTGGAGCCGTAGGTTCAGTACTGTTGATTCTGATGGGGTTGGTCAGTTACGCCTTTGTGGTTCGTGGATTGGACCATTCCCATACGATCGACAATGCATCAATTGAATGGGATGAAGAAACAGGACTGGGAACCGGTTTTACCTCGGTCGACTCTCATCACCGTCATGACTTTCTCATCAATCGTAATCTTGAAGGTGATGGTCCTGTTGGTATTGCTGAATTGGCACAGGGACACACGCACGCTATTTTCCGGGATGGCGATAATTATGTCTTGGGACCACCCACTGGAGACTTGTTGGCTCGTGTGCCGGTGTACGGTAACCTTCGTTTTCTTGATCGCTATGGACGTGAAAGCGATGCAGGTGGTGAAGGAGGTTTGTCGGTGGGGAAAGAATGGACTTATCGTGAATACATCGAAGGCAATACGCTCAGTACGGCAATTTGGACGTTTGAAAATCTTACATCCGATATGTTTAGTAGCGGTGCCGGAGATGAAGGTACGGTTCCTCTGGAATTAAACCTGCGAGTGTTTCGAACCACCAAAGGTGATATCGAAGGAAAAGTTCGCGGGGAAATCCTGTTAGTGAATCCTGAGAAAACCTTAGCGGTACAGGATCGTTACAGTGCCCCGATTCCATTTGAAGCTGAAGAGTTTCAAACGTTTCAGGTTAATATCGACTACAACGAAATACGCCGTCAAAATCCAAACACGGCGGAATTAGAAAAGATTAACCTGTTTCAGGATTTAGTGGATAACGGGAAATTGGAGGTTCATGTACGGTGCCGAGACCATGCTCAGTTCTTTGGTATGGCTCAGGCGGATATGTATATTCGTGCACCTGAAGGTTCATTCGAAATGAATTTCTTTAAGTGTTATCTGGGGATTTGGATGCAACTGATTCTCGTGACGCTTTTCGGGGTGTTCTTTAGTACGTTTCTGAATGGAATCGTTGCGATGGTTGCTACGTTGTCGATTTTGGTGATGGGGGTTTCCGCCGGCTTTATAGGTGAAGTCCAGTCAGGAGATGCTCCCGGAGGTGGCCCTATAGAATCTCTTATTCGAAACATCACTCAACAGGGTGCAACGGTTGATCTCGACATGGGTGAGACCGCAACGTCAGTCATTCAGGCTTTAGATTCGTTTTATCTGGACACCATGGAGAGTGTGGCGAAACTGGCTCCGGACTTTCCAAGATTTAATATGGCAGCGAAAGTTGCCTATGGCTATGACATTAATCTGGACCTTATTCTTAAGCAGGTTACGACGACTTTGGTTTACTTCTTTGTCTTACTATTTGCCGGATACTTTGTTATTTCATCGAGGGAAATTGCAGCGTGAACCTAGAAACTTCGTTTAAGCGTAAAGTCAGCTACATCACAGGTATCGTATTGCTGTTGTTCCCTTTGTTTTATCTGGGGCAGCCTGCTACCAGCGATACCGATGGGGGACGTGGGGGTAAACTCGCCCAATTGCGCGCCGAGAATTATCTTGCCCAATCGAATCTGGGCGAAATTGATCCTGTCAGTTCAACAATGCAATTGGCAACGTTTGGTTTGAGGCCCATTGCTGTTATCGTGTTATGGGAAAAGGCAACACGATTCCAAAAAATGGAAGACTATGACAATGTGACGGCTACGGTCAATCAAATTTCCAAGCTACAACCTAACTTTGTATCGATCTGGAAATTCCAGGCTCATAATCTTGCCTACAATATTTCGGTTGACTTCGATAATTATCGGCATCGCTATCAATGGGTGCGTCGGGGAATCGACTTCCTCATGGAGGGCACTCAATATAATAGCCAGGATGCCAAGTTAGTTCAGGAAGTTGGAGCCTACACCGGGTCGAAGATCGGTGGTTCAGACGAAAAGCGTCAATTCCGACGGCTGTTTTCTGAGGATGATCCATTCCATCAACGTATGGAAAACTACGGTCTGGAAATGGACTCTCAATTAGTGGCCGGAGTCGATGGCAAGCCCGACAACTGGAAAGTTGCAAATCGCTGGTATCAGAAGAGTGAGGATGTCGCGAAATTCAGCGATGGCGGTATTCGGGGAGATTGGCTGATGTTCTATGAACGAAAGCCACAGGCTTTGATTTACTATGCTATTTCACTTGAAGACGAAGGGTATTTGGATACGAATGCACAACAGGCCTTTGCTACGGCACATGGAGGGCTGGTTGAACTTGGTTCATTAGATATTCTGTCGAAATTTACCGGCACGATGTTGAGATTAAATCAGGGAGCGGAATTCCAGCGCAAGTTAGATGATTTACGAAAGGAAATGGACAAACTGGGTTCGGATGTACGAAGTCAACAGCGTGAAAAACGTTTTAGTGAGTTGTCTAAGCCCCATCAAGAAGCATTGAATTTGGCTCCGGAACTACGTACCGAATACCACAAACGTATGGTTCAGGAAGCTACGCAGATGTTGTTTGTTTCCGAAACAGATGTTGCGAATGCTATGCCGGAAGAGGTCAAAGAACAGGCTTTACTGTTAGCAGCAGAAGCTGAAGCCATGGCGATGAAGGCTGATGCTGTCAGCTATATGCGTTCTATGATTAACTATGACTATTGGCTGCGACGTTGTGAAATGGAGCAATTAGATCTCGCGATTAATGCCCGCAAAACAACAGCTAAAGCAGACGAGCTATTTGTTGCAGCGCGCCTTCAACCCGCTCGGGAAGAATACGAAAAAGCCTGGGCTATGTGGACGGATATCTTTGAAAAATACCCTACCATGATCACGCGCGATACCGGCCAAAATTTAATGCCTTCGATCGGTAACTATGTGGAATTACTATCACAATTCGATGAAGATGTTCCGGAAGGCTTCGCCTTACAGGAACTGGTTGACCTAGCTGAACAGGAACTGACAGCGTTGCCTGAATCTAACATTCAATTCCCGTCTCCAGCGAACCCGGATCGAATTAAAGGCGAAGTACCGAGTCAGGATTATCTAAACAACTAATAGCTTACTTCAAGTTGTTTAAGTCTCGGAATTCTTTATTAATGCGATCGAAAAAGACTTTCTGCTCTTCGATTGGTTGATAGACTGCTCGCATGACAAAACGATACGTTTTGCCTACTTCATAGTCTTCAATGAAGTACTGGAAGTCCCACGCGGGATTTCCATTACCTCCACCCGAAGGTGACTGCGTGAGACGTATTTTGTCCGCAGAACGGAAGATTTGAGCGAATCCCATGTTCTGACTCACACCGTAGAACCAGGGCTCTTGAAAACGGTGGCGTGAGTAGCCAAAGACGAGAGATAGGGGGAAGTTGACGTCGTGTTTGAACAAACGCGTATCGTGCAGTCCACGATGTGTTGCCTGGATGCCATGTTGTGGTGTCACCCCCCGAACCATCTGAGCTGCAGGTAGTTCCCGAAGTGACTTCTCTTCCACATTTTCAAACCCTGGAAAGTGGATACTTTTATCTTTAGGTTGATTGATGTAACTGGCCCAAAAGAGGCCGATGTAACCGTTTTCAAATGTTCCGGCTCGAGGTGTACATTCATAGGTCAATTGAATCGTGCCATCTTCCAAAAGCTCATAACGCTGACAGCTTTCCAGTTTGTAATGTCCCGCCGGAGCCTGATAGAGTTCAACCGCATGTTCATGAATCCGCCGCAATTGAATGGGTAACTTGCGAGGTTCGAAAAGGATATCCCGATTACGTGTCTTGCCGTCATGAATGTGTTCATAATTGAGTCCGGCATAATTGGGTACAAATAAATTGTCCGACTGACGCTTGTGCGAAATTCTGGCGACACCACTGTATCCAGCGCGATGACCCGGTAAAATATCGTCATCCACTGCTTCATTATTGACAACGACGATTTGCACGTCACCGCGTCGGAGGATGACGTAGTCTTTGGCTGGCAATTTCCAGTCACCATTGTTTTGGTGAATTGTGGTGATCGGTGATACTTCATTAGCCTTGAGAGCTACGGCTAGTAATGACACCATGGTGAAGGCCGATAGCCAGTGTAAGAGAGAGTTCTTCATCATGATTCATCCTGCCTTCGTTGTGATAAGTGGCCGATACTTGATTTATAGTAGCGAGTTGCTCGTGCCGTGAGTTCTTCCTGATTTTGAGTCTGCTGTTCTTCCAGGTCAGCCAGATTCGCCTGGCACGTCAGACAGCCTCGAATCTCAATGTGAGACTGAATAAAGAGCTTTTGGTCGTTTGGAAGAATCCCCAACAGATACCCCCCCAGCGTCTTACGACTCGGACAACCCAGATTATTTTGCCGCCAAATTGAGCCCAGCGAATGTTCGCCAACAGCAATCTGTAGGCGAATAGTGTGCAGCCTGTCCTGTAAATGCTTGTCATTGATAAGGGTTGCTTCCAGTTTTGAAGCTTTATTAGCATCCAGATCTTCTTCGAGGTAAGCTGCCAGATCAGTGTCACTAAATTCGTCGAACATCATTGGCTCCTAGGCCTGCTGATCAGGGTAAAGTTCAGGAAATAAGTCTGCATTGACGCCTAAACGCAGCATTTGACGTTTTATTTTGTCCACGAATTCGTGTTTGAAGCTAGCCACCTGTGGCTGTGACAGTTGTAGCAACTCGGCAATTTCTTTGTTGGGAGTACTGCTTACAAAGATTAACTCGAGACATGCTAACTTAATCCATGCCTCGTTTTCTATTAGCAACGTGACTTCCTGCTGAAGAATCTGTAGTAGCGCATTTTCTTCTGCTCTTCTACGTTCCCCGCTTCGATAAATCGTTGACGCGCCTCGTATCGCATCGGGCAGTTCGATCTGCTGTTGAGAATCGGTCGTCGTGAGCGATGAGATATCAGGTCGACGACCGGTTTTCTTGAAATGATCGATTATTCGATATCTGCAAATAGTGAATAGAAAGCTGTCGATGGGTCGGGATTCATCAAAATTTGGCAGACTATTAATGAAGCCGATGAAAGTTTCTTGAACGATATCTTCAACTGTGGCGGAGTCTCGTATTTTTTTGCGAACGAATGCCTGAAGGCGGCCACTGAAACGGTCGACGAATCGCATCCAAGCATCGTCGGCGCCGGACCGGATTTCCTGAATTAGTAATTTATCAACTTCTGCCATGAAGGATCTCAATACTTGCGGGTGGTTAAGCGAATTGTACCTTGTAGAGCAGGGTGACTACAAGAATTCAGACCCAGTGAAGCATAGTTGCAATGACGCCTAGGGCTATCACGGTAGCAGCCAGGATCGATATATTGACGACGATACGAATGGCGCGATTGGTATCGCGATGTCGCATCACCTGGTTCCCGCGGAAAAGAAACAGAATGATAAGCACAATGCTCGCAATCATAATGTACTGAATCAGACGTTCGCCCAGCATGACTTCCTTCCACAGTTGTTGCATCTGCGATTGAAGAGGCTTGAGGTCAACTACCGCAATTAAGTGGTAATTGCTGATTTCTGAGGCTTGTCCTTCAAGGATGGGAGTATGCTGCTGCAGAAAAACATCGCTGGACTTCGCAACTTCGAGGGGATCGATTTCCAATCCTTTTTGCTGCAAAAGCACTCGACCTTCCAAATGTCCACTGGTGACCTTATCGATGACTTTATTAATAGCAACATCCACTTCTAGCAGAAATTTTTCTGTTACTGCCGGAATGTCGACAGCCAGTTCTGATTCAATTCGCATGGCGTATGGATTGCCATTGGGTAGGACCAATTCCGGTTGCTTGACAGAAACGCCCTTTTGTTGATTTTCCAGATTAAACCGAAAGAACTCAGGTTCATTTTTTGTGGACGTGGTACTTTGTCCGAATAGTGTTGAGCAGACTAGTAACAGCAGTGTTGTTATGAGGGGAATTTTATGATTCATGCTGCCACCATGTATTTGCCCGACCTTCAAATTCTTTTCTTTCAGCAGCAGAAAAACTTGGTGACGAGAATTGTACGACAAGCGTTGTGAACGCCACGACAGCAGGCATGAGAGGTTGAGGAGCGACTGGTAAGAACCAGGCTACCATTGCAAACATCATAGCCGCGAGCACATCGTAGCGAGAATTGCGAGCAGGCGTGGCATGAAGCCACCATCGGCAAAGACTGAATAAGAGACCATGAAAGACTGCGAAATGGATGTAGGAAGGCTGGCCACCAGTTGTGAATTGCCATGGTTCAATAACCCATGGCCAATAGCTATTTTCGGAATGTAGATCATTAAAATCCAAATGGAGGAAATTGCCGATGGCCAGATTCAACGCTCCCAGCCCTGCCCCGGCTCCGAACATCACGAGTCGCTTTGTTCCCTCTTCATCAGCAGACGATTCCCAAAACTTACCGGCGATCAATACGGTCCAACTGCTAAGCATGATGACGGACATCAGCCAGAGAAACCATTGGGTCGTTTGAACTGTGGTTAGATTTTTATTTGTCAGCTCGACGTTTTTTAGATAGACCCCGAAAATCAAAGTGGTGCTGGCAGCAGCACCGACGACAGCACGTATTAATGAGGAAGTGAGTTCACTAAAGCGTTGAGAACGACCTTTCGTTTTTAGATCGTTCATGGCAACGTCTGTCCACGTTACTTTGGTCGTACCGGTCGCAACTGGCGGGACATAGGGCGGAGTTCGTGGTGTCGTGCTGACCGGAGTTGTACTCCGCACGGGAACGTTGTCCAACGTCGGTATTGTGGCAACGGTTGGGGGGTTCACCATTGGAGGTTGTTCTGATGGAATTCCCTCAGGAATCTGAGGAGATGTGAGATTTGAAGATGGCGAAGCTTGTGCATCTGTTGCAGGTATAGGCTTATGCTTCTGTTTTTGTTCAGACTGGTTAAGGAATTCATCCGGGAATTGTGGCCGTCGAATGCCAGAGGCTGCTTGGTAGTCAGGCAGCGGAACGTCAAGCATCATTTCAATGACGGATTGATATCGTTTCTCAGGATCTTTTTCCAGTGCGCGTTCGATGGCGAGTCGGAAATCTGAGGGCACTCTGGAGAGGTTTGGTCGCTCTGTGAGATGTTTCGTAAGAATTTCAGCATCAGATTCGCCATCGAATGGAATTTCGCCTATTAGTAATTCGTAAAGGATAATACCTAATGCATAGATGTCGATTTGACGACCATAGTTACCCCTCCCAATTTCCGGAGCCATATACCGACAGGTTCCTATCGCTCTGGTGTTATTATGCTGTTGGCTGTGAGAAATCAGTTTGGAAAGCCCGTAGTCGCCGACTTTTACACACCCTTCACTAAAGAACACATTTCCAGGCTTAAGGTCCCGGTGGACATAGCCGTTTTCGTGTAAACGATGGACACCACTGGCGATGGAGAAGAACCAGGCTGCAGCTTCGTCGATCGAGAGTCCTTCAGGGTGCTCTGTTAAAACATCACGCAGGCTGTTGCCGGACATATATTCCATAATGATCCAGGATTCATCCTGATCGGCGGTGTGTTTAATATCGTAAAGAAGGACCAGATTTGAGTGATTGATATTGAGGATCAGATTATCACCACGATCCGCATCCATGAAATCAACTTTTTTCAAAGCGACTTCTTTACCCACGTCACTCACAGCGAAGTAGACTTCCCCGAAGCCTCCTCGTCCAAGACCTCGTTTGATGGTGTAGCCATCAAGAGGTGTGTCGCCAGTGGAGTAAGTAAATTTCATGGTATTGATCAGAGATGAATGGTGTTGATTCTTAGGTTAAATTCCAAGTGCACAAAGTGGAAAGAGTACAAAGATTACTAGGGCTGATTCGTTACACCTCTTCCAAACTAAAGGAAATACGGTCACTTTTCATTTGTGACCCATAAAACAGTTCACCATCGGACTGGTCCATGACTCCGTCTAGATTCATGAGTTGATCAGAGCGACAGAGTAGCTTTTCGTTTTGTCGATACAACACAAGTTGATGGTCTTCTCCATGATAAACAACATGGTTCGCCATATTATTCCCAACAATTAGCGTGTCATTCATCAGCAGAATTGCATCGGCATAAGGATTAGTGCGGCTGCTTCCCAACAGGTCGAATCTGGCCGAAGCGCTGAGCGGATGGGGTTTGGTGAATTGTAATTGGGCGGACCCTAAAGTAATAATGTCTCCGTGATGTAAAAGCGTGGGAGTTTGAATTTCTTTGTTTTGGACAAAAACCTGTGCGATCGGCTCGATCACATAGTCACCCTCATCGCCTTGTCGCTTTAATCGAGCATGTTTACTGGAGATGTCTGCTACCAAAGGGATATCAACAGGTGAACCTGGTCGTGCCTGCCCAATGGTAAGGTGGTCATTCAGGCAAACCAGATAGCCACCCACTGCGTCGATCCAAATTAAAAACCGATCCGACACCGATTTCATAATTTTTTTGTTTGTCCTGAAAAAGTAGCGACTGTTTGTTGAGTAATTTTTAGGTGGAGCGGTCAGAACACGAGTGGAATTCGTGACCGGTTGTGGCCGTTTTATTCCTGTTGTATTCATTGCACTACTCATTCTTATTCTATCAGCTTTGGCCGCCCGCGCAGGAAAAGGGGTTCACGCCAGAGCGTGAACCCCAATCCTGAGGGTCGGAGCTTATTACTTACCTACCAACCGGGTCTTTGGAGAGTCTTTCTCTTTAGATCCGAAGTAACTGGCAACTTCGTCAAGAATATCTGTTGTCGCTTCCGTTTCCACTGGGATACGGTCCAGTGACTGATTGGTTACGTTGGACAGTTTTTCCTCTGTGCTTAGACGAGAATCCAGGTTGTCAATCAGGGCATTGGCTTTCGCCAACTGACTGTCGTCAATTTCAAACTCACTGGCAGACTTGGTGACTTCGATCATCTTGTTACGAGCAGCGAGATTCTCGATTTCAACTCGCAATTTACGCTGCGAAGCCTGCATCGATGCCAATCGAGAGCGAACAGTTTTTAAGTTGTCCATTCGAGTGACGTGGAGTTTCTTGAGATTAGCCAGAGTCTCGTTATCTGTCTTGAATTCGTCAAAGCGATTGGAAAGATCGCGTTTCACGTCATTGGCAGAATATTCAATTCCATGGTAAGTCACATACTCGACACCAGATGAGAGATCCGCATTTAAGCGTTTGATTGACTTTTCATCTTCAGCTAACTTCTCTTCAAACTGAGTGATGTTAGCTTCGAGCTTTTCGATCTCAACTTCTTCTCGAGCGATCAGCTCCATGTTTTTTCGAATCTCAGGTGTGATATCTGAGATTTCCTGGCGTGCCCGTTCCAGTTCGAATTCCAC
>PBCP01000100.1 GCA_002717145.1 Planctomycetaceae bacterium
GAGTCCAAGTAACAGTCTTCGAAAAGAGCAGGGGAGTTGGCGGTAGAATGGCAACTAGAAGACTAGACGAGAAACATAGCTCATTTGACCATGGTGCTCAGTATTTTACAGCTAGAGAACCTCGCTTTATCAATTTCGTGAATTCATGGCTAGATCAGGGAGTTGTTGCCAGGTGGCCGTCCCGCGAATCCGCGCAAAACCAGGCTATCGCCGTTCTAAAATCAGGGAAGAGCCACTACAAACCGTCATCAGAAGATCGGTTTGTTGCGGTTCCTGCAATGAACCAGATTTGCAAAGTACTTGCCGAGAACCTAATTATCGAAAAGAATGTTCGAGTCAAAAACATTCGTCCTAAGGGTGCAACATTCCATTTAATGTCAGAAGCAGGAGATTTTCTCGGGCAATTCGATAAGGTAGTCGTTTCAACACCTGCATTTCAGGCCTCGGAACTACTGTCAAATTTCCCACAGCTGTCCAGCAGGCTATCGAAGATAGAAATGCGACCATGCTGGGCGACGATGGCGGCATTTAGTGAGCCGCTTACAGATAAGTGGGTCGGTGCCTTTATTGATGACAGCCTCTTATCTTGGGCTTCAAGAAACAATACAAAACCGGGAAGGAACTCGGCTCAGGAGCACATAGTTTTACACGCTAACCCCGAATGGACGAGTCGGCATTGGGATTCGTCGCCCGAATGGACCGCCACTACCATGCTCACCGGGTTCTGGAACGTGTCGGGTATCGAACCGAAAATCCCGACGTATTTAACATCCCATCGTTGGCGATATGCCGCTCCGGCTGAGTCACTAACACCAGTCCGTTATACGGCAGGCGGTGGAAATATCATTTGTTGCGGAGACTGGACTCACGGTGGACGAGTCGAGGGAGCAGTTTTGAGTGGTCTGTCTGCTGCAGAAACTATGCTGGAAGGATTATCAGGAAGAGGCGACACTATCCTACGTTAAGTCGCATCTAAATAATATGAGTCAAGTAATGGCAAAAAAGACGATGACATATGTGATTTTATCGATGGGAGTACTGGCTCTTGGGTACGGCATTTGGAAAACAACGTTTCGGAATGCCTATGAGACGGCCAACTATTCCTTAGTGGCAAAAGATAGCAACTTTGAATTGAGAAGATACCCTGATCTCAAAGTAGCTAAGACGAATACTTCATCCACAATGAGTGGTGATAGGAGTTTTGGTCGATTATTCGGTTACATTAGTGGCACAAACGAAGCCAGGCAGACAATTGCGATGACGACTCCGGTCTTCATGCTTGACACTGCCCATGACTCGACAAGTTCCATGAGCTTTGTACTTCCTGAGGAACTTTCCGACCAGAATATACCTCAGCCAAGCAATCCGCAGGTTGAGATTGGTAACCGCCCGGGGGGACTATATGCAGTTATACGATATTCCGGAAGAGATTCCGGGAACGGTCGACTAAATCAGACTGCCATTCTGGGAGAATGGATCCGAAATCAAGGCCTTATTGTGGTTGGTGAGACAGAATTTGCATCCTATGACCCTCCCTGGACGCCGGGCTTCTTTCGGCGAAATGAAATTTTGATACACGTCCAAGAGAAACGCTGAAGCTTAGAATCATTCCCTCGCCAGCACGCCTACTGCAGATAAATTGTTTCCGGAAATACCTAACACACCGGTTTGAGATAAGCCGGCAACTTTGGCAGAATAGACCCTTAGCTAAAGCAAAATACTTATGCTTCGGCACGTTTGGGGGACATATTATGAACAAAGATTATTCTCTTTGGTTGATAGCAACTTTGGTTGCTTATCTCACCGTGTTGTCTAATTTGGGTTCTACACTGCTGGCGTCTCCTTCTCGCCCCAATGTACTTCTAATACTCTCGGATGATCATAGTGCGCCGCACGTAAGTTGTTACGGCAATGCAAACACAACGCAATTCAACATAACGCCGAACCTTCAGAAGTTTGCGGAGCAGGGGATGCGTTTCGACAGGGCTTATACGTCCGCTCCACAATGTTCCCCGTCACGAATTTCGATTTTCGCCTGTCGCTCCCCGGTAGGACTGGGCGTCACACGTTTTGCACAACCTCCTCGCCCTGACGTACGATTCTTTACCGATGTGCTCCGAGAGAATGGCTACTGGGTGGGCCTCGACGGCCGGCATCAACATCTCGACGGTCGCGTTCGAGAAGCCGAACACATTGATAAAGCATTGCGTGAAGCTGGCATGCAGAGCCTTGATGACCGGTTTGATCACTTTGTACGTTCAGCGGGTACCAAGAAAGATGATTTACTGCGTGTTGGTGATCGAGTTAATTCTGCATTGGACAAGGTACCGCCAGGCCAACCATTCTTTCTTTACTTTGGTTTCAACCAGCCCCATCGCAAATTCCCACTGAAATACGATGGGATTGAACCCGGCAAACTCGTTCTTCCCGCAGACTGGCCTGATCTCCCTGAAGTCCGGATTGATTACGCCAGATATTTAGCGGCGGTTCGTGAAATGGATCACGGTTTCGGGCAGATCATGAAAGTGCTCAACAGCCGCGGTCTTAAAGCCAACACACTCGTGATATTTATGGGGGACAACGGTGAAGCATTGCTTCGTGGTAAAGGGACTCTCTTTGACCGCGGCACCCATGTTCCTCTCATTATCCGCTGGCCGAATCGAGTTGCTGCCAACTCAAATTCCGCTTCGCTTATCTGCGGTACCGATCTTGGACCTACAATTCTTTCTGCGTGTGGCATGAGCCCGCTAGAGGAAATGACCGGAGTAAGCTTTTTCAAGCAGCTCCTTGGCGACAACAATTCAGTCCGACAATACGTATTTGCCGAACGCGGATGGCACTGGGGACCAATCACTCGGACGGACGGGCTTGATTTTTCGCGTTCTGTCACTTCAGCGCGTTATCGTTACATCTACAACGCCTTGCCGCAACGCACTTACACCCCCGTCGACATGCCACGAACGGAGGCCTGGCTTGCAATCAAGTCGGCCCATGCAGCCCGGAATCTGTCACCCTTACATGATCGTCTTTATTTCCAAAACCCACGTCCAATCGTTGAACTATACGATCTTCAGAACGATCCGCTGGAGGTCAACAACTTAGCGGGTACAAAATCCCTCGCCGACATAGAACAAACTTTGCGCCAGCAACTTGAGGCCTGGATGATTCGCGAGCAAGACTTCCTGCCGCTACCAACTCATGCGTTGCAAAATGGCGAGTAAAAGATGAACCTTGACACTAGCGGAACTTGAGAAAGGACTCCTTGAATATATCGTCAAGGCTCCGGATCTCTTCACGCAGTCTCCGCTGTTAGCGTGTGATGGTTTTGGGACAGGATCGGATTTGCGAGCAAATGTCTATGGGATTATCGTGTGCCTATCTCAGAAGGCAACAGAATATCGCGCAAAATCTTTCACATCTTCGAAAACGCCGTGCAAAACATCTCTTAGCCAAGCTCGGCGGTTCTCATTATTTTTCGAACTAATTTCGCCTCAGGCATCTTGAAAAGCACTATTTTATGCAATTTAATTGCAATTACTAAATTGGATTTGGAAAAGGGGAGAAATGTATGACACGAATCACAATCACTTTCATTGTATTGTTGCTCGCTAGCGTATCCAACGTGGAAGCTAAAAAACAAAAGGCCTTGATTGTTGACGGGCAGAACAACCATAACTGGAAAGGTACCACGCCGGTGTTACGGGAGTATCTGGAAGCAACCGGACTCTTCAACGTTGAGGTGGCCACCACAGGAACAGGAGATGAACTAGCAGACTTCAGCCCCAATTTTTCCAGCTACGACGTGGTTATCCTAAATTACAACGGAGCTGACTGGCCCAAAGCTACCCAATCTAATTTTGTTAAATATATTCGTAATGGTGGGGGATTGGTTGTCTTTCACGCCGCAAATAACTCGTTTCCCAAATGGAAAGAATATAACCAAATCACTGGCTTAGGAGGCTGGGGAGGACGTAACGAAAAGGATGGCCCATACATTCGCTATCGTAATGGCACCATTGTTCGTGACACATCACCTGGCCGTGGTGGCAGCCACGGCAGGCAGCATGAATATGTAGTAGAGACGATCAACACAGAGCATCCAATCACTAAAGGATTTCCAGACAAATGGCGGCACGTCACCGACGAACTATATGATAGACTGCGCGGTCCCGCAGAGAATTTAACAGTGCTAGCAGCGGCCTTCTCAGACAAGGCGACGGGAGGCACCGGAGAGTATGAACCGGTACTGTTCACCGTTACCTATGGCAAGGGCCGAATATTCCATACAGTAATGGGTGACAACGTAAAACAAATGAATTGCGTAGGATTCGCTGTCTCGCTTCAACGCGGTTCCGAATGGGCTGCTACCGGAAAAGTCACCCAAACCATTCCAGCTCATATGCCAACCGCTGAAAAAGCCCTTCAGGTAAAGAAGTAGTCAGCTGACCTGACCAACATGAGCTTTTGTCAATCTACTCGAGAAATAAATTACAAGGACTACAACAATGAAGCGACGAGAATTCCTGGCCACAGGCACTGCGATGGCTGCTTTTGCCGGCGCAGCGGGGTCGACAACTTCTAGCACCTACGCCAGTAGTAAAGCCGAAACAAAAACCTTCAAATTAAATTATGCCCCCCATTTCAACATGTTTCGAAACTCAGCCGGGGAAGATCTTATCGATCAACTTAAATTTGCTGCAGACCATGGTTTTACGGCCTGGGAAGACAACGGAATGAAAAGCCGGCCTGTCGACGTTCAAGAGAAGATTGCAAAAACAATGGAGACGCTCGGAATGCAAATGGGAGTCTTCGTCGCGCATGGGTCGATTGGTGAATTGACCTTTGCACGCAAAGACAAAGCGGTCTGGGATTCTGTTTTAAAGGATCTTCAGGAATCGATTGAGGTCGCCAAACGAGTTAATGCTAAATGGCTGACTGTTGTCCCGGGGAACGTAGATGAAACAAGTCGCAATCGACAGGCCATGGGCTATCAGACGGCGAACGTAATCGAACTTTTGCGTCGCTGTACCGACCTGCTCGAACCTCACAATTTGGTGATGGTGCTAGAGCCACTCAATTGGTTCGTCAATCATGGAGGTACCTTTTTACAGGGCTCACCTCAGGCGTATGCTTTATGCAAAGCCGTTGACAGTCCTTCCTGCAAAATATTATTTGATATCTACCATCAGCAAATCACTGAGGGCAATCTTATTTCTAATATCGATAAATGCTGGGATGAGATTGGCTACTTCCAATGTGGTGACAATCCAGGCCGCAAAGAGCCCGGGACTGGGGAAATCAACTATCAAAACGTCTTTCAGTTCATACATTCACGCGGCTTTGATGGGGTACTGGGAATGGAACATGGCAACTCAATGAAAGGCGTCGATGGAGAGCAAGCCGTAATTGATGCCTACATTAAAGCGGACAGTTTTTAGGCCAACAGCAGCTCCTGACAGAACCGCATGTTAAATCACCCGTCGCCTGACATTGGGTTGTAAGGAAGTGAGTGCCTATTAAACGCTGGCCCTCCGGGGCTCAGCAATTGCTGCTCTGGTCAACAATGCACTGAATGAAGGCGGAATTAGTTGGCACGTAAGGTTGTACAGCAGATGCGGATTTACCCCAGCAAACAACTAGCCGATTTACGCTCAAGCTACTCTCGAAAATAATCCTCGAAAAGTCGATTAATAAAGGGCTCACCGGCCGCCCACTTCTGCCCGCCATCTTCAATTTTCGAATACCACTGGCTGGCAGATACCATATCTCCCGCTCGTTTTTCCAAGTTTGCTAATAAGATCAGGCCATAGAGTCCCAAATTATTCTCTTCAGCTGAATGCATTACATATCGTTTTGCGTCTTCGAACTTTCCAAGTCTGTAAAACATTAGAGCGCTGACAGTCGGAAGATCCATTGGAGCAACGGAGTCTCTGAACAAATACTCAGGAACACTGACCAAGCCTTCCCCATTATTGGTTCTAAGTCTTACTGTGCTGGGCTGTTGTTTCTTCCAGCGAGCATCTTCAAAGCCCAACTGGACAGTAAGCACCTCTCCAGGTTCTAAAACAAGTTCTTCGCCAAAATTAACGACTAACTTGTGGTCTGCTGCCTGCTGTTGATTAATCCCCCAGGCTTGTCCGTTCCGACGTGCTATTCCTAGCAACATAATATTTGGCTGACCGTAGCTAACGGAGAAATCTACCAACTCCACCTCATTCTTGATGTCGCTTGAGTTACCCCTAAACACTCGAATGCTGGTCGTGTGTACATTTCCATTTTCATTCCTCCCAGGCCCACCCCAGAGAAAATCAAAATCTGCCAACAGCCCAACTTCTAAAGCAACGACCTTAGACTGAGCCGGCCGAACTTGTATTGTATATCTATCTGTATCCGGAATTTCACCGGTCGCCCTCACCGTTCCGGCCTCGGCAGCAAAAATCTGTCCACCACTTTCAGCCTCCGCGTCGACAACCTCCACCAACTGCCAATCGTCGACATTTGAATCTCGGTAGTTATTTACATCTATTACAACCTGTTCGATGAGATCGGAAGCAGCCAGGCTTTGTTCATCTAAATTACAGAGCAACCATAGCAGCTCAGCATCTAATCGCCTCTGAGAAAGTGTCGCATCAAATTCCCCCCGCCGCTGCTTATATTCCTCGAGCAGCGAGACTAGATGTTCTTTGGCCAATTCTTTCGCGCCAAACAAATCAAATATGAATGCTAAATGCATCTTCGCATAGGCTCGCGTCGCAAAAGCCGTGGCTCCTAACGAATCCCGATCTGCTTCGGTCGCCCGTATAATTTCATAACTCCTTGAGAGCCTGCACGCGTGTTTTGTTAAATCGCTCGGGTAGAACGGGTTCCCAAAATACATGCTTCTCGTTTCAGCCAGCCCGGAAATGACTTGATGATACACTTGCCGCATCACGACCAGGGCCTCGTCATAGTCACCCGAATACACTTTGGACAAAAGATAAATATCGGTGATGTGGTCTAGTCTGACGTCATCGTGATGAATCCTTCCCCGGGGATTAATCATAGTTTCCAGTTCATCTAATCGGTTTTCCCTTAAAGCCAATTCGGCATGGAAATAAAGAGGGAAATTGGGTTTGTTAAGTTCAGCAAGGAACTCCAATTTGTTTTTATTAAACGTTTCGTTCAGGTCCATAAACATTGCCGGAACCACGAAGCTATTCGGTAGACCGAGTGGAGATAGTATCCCACCGTCTTGAGCTTTTATATAGTCCTGCACTGCCACAAATGAACTTGTGGCTTCACGGGTCTGACCAATTAGCATTTGGATTGGGGGAAGATTAAGGTCAATGGCTAAACGGCCCTCTTTGCCTTCGATTCGCTTGTTAATCAATTGCAACGAACGTGAAGGTTCGAGGTTAACGAGGTGATATGCCTCCAGCCATTTCAACCATTTTGCCCTATCTGGACCAGGCTCCAAAGATTCAACCAGAGGCTGAAACAGCCTTGAAAATGTTTTACGTCTATCTACCACGTATAATCGAACGTTTGGAGTGAGTGTGGCCGCTCCAGACGACCTATTGAGATAGACCAACGAAAATACGTTACGGCCCTCCCGTAAAGCCCCACGTGCCATAGGCCCTAACATAGCGGTTCGATTAAAGGACTTCATTTGGTAAACAGGAACACCGTTTAGGAAAGCTCGGATCGGAGCTGCTCCATTATCGGTCGTCATAAATATCGTCCCTTGCGGTATGCTATCCAAATGGAATTCAGTCCTCGCCCATAATTCTTCAGCAAAAGTACCAACTCCACCCAGAGGCTTCATCGCCCCGTTAGTAACGGCTCCCCAATCAGAGTCATCAAAGTCGACAGTTGCCCAGGATTGACTAAGGGGTTCCGCTGTTGAAAAACGCCAGTGGGTTCCACCCCCTTGAGCATTCCTAAGTAAATGACGAGTTTCCATCTCCCGCATTGCCCGTAGAACAATCTTTCCATCAAACTTAGATTCACGAATCGCACGAATGTAAATTTCCTCCGCTTTCTCTCGATTATCTTGTCTATGCAATGCGGCAAGCTGGAACAGACCATTAACATTTTGCACGGTAGCCTGCGCCGTCCCATCCAGGATTTCAACGGCTTCCTCTCTCTCTCCAACTTTTTCCAACAGCTCTGCCTTCCAACGGGATAACTCGGAACTTGGCCCTTTTTCCAAAAGAACACTGACATCTTCGAGAGCGAGCTGAGGATTGTCCGTAAACCGATTAATTCGAGCACGTTGATATCGTAGTTGATCGTTGTCGGGAGCAACGCCTAACTCTTCCGAGAGAAGGCTGTTAGCAGCGTTGTAATTCCCTTCCTGAATCAAGCCTCTTAGAATCTCGTTTGACTGCCCCGTCACCCGAAGCTGCAAACCATACTCTCCTTCCAACTGATTCACTTTCAAAAGGCAGGTATTCCAGCCTTTCTCTAAGTCAACCATTAAAAAGTCGCTGTCAACGACAACCGGTCGAGCGGCTAAGGAGTAATCAACTTCACTGCCATTAATCCACAGCTTGTGATAATCGTCAGAGGAGAGGAAAATACCGTATGAATTTCTCTCCGGAGCATAAATTCGGCAAAGCGCATAGATCGAGTTCTGCTTTTGCCTACCAAACCAATCAGTAACCTCCAGCGTGCCATCCAGATCTTTGGTCACCTGCCACCAATTATCTTTGAAATCAGCCGGCACACCGTCTGAGAACACATCCGGCTCTTCTTCCAGTGGAGTTTGATCATCAATCCCGGCATCCACCAGTTGGCTCAGCCACCAATTCGTCTGTAAGGGATTAGCAAACTGATGCGTTTCGTAGAATTCCTCACAAAGACGCTCAGCCGTCTCCCATTCATTGCGTTCAATATAATAATTGACAGCCGACTCAGCCTGATCATCTCTCCACTCGGCGACGACCGTCCCACTTCTTTCCCAACGACGGGGCAGAGTCCCCCCAAACCGACGATACCCATCTCCGGCATCATAGTTCGTCATTTCCATTGTCTGCGTCACAGCCGTAATTACTTCACAAGATTCATCCCAGGTGGCATAAACAAATCCCTCATCGTGTTTGAATGTTAATACGTCTTCGAGTGTTTCGGCATCATAGATTTTTACGTCCCCGCTACTAGACCCTCGGGCTAATATTCGTCTTCCATCCTTACTAACATCAAGGTGAACCAACCCCCCCCCCTTGTAGTCTGTTGACCGCACCACCGGCGGATTTACTTGAAAATCAAAGGCATCAAGTCCATTAGCCCCGCTGGCGATCACCGTATTCGTGTTAGGAATAAAATGCAAATCGGAGATGCCCTGGTTGAGGCCACCGGCCGCCCCCAATACTTCAAAAGACGTCGCATCAACTAAAAAGACACGCTCGTTGCTAACCAATTCAACAAATCCACCGGCTGCCAAACGGTCTCCGCTAGAATTCCACACTATCGACGAAATCTCGCCCGGGACATTCACCTCTCCTACCAAACCGATATTGACCGGGTCAGAAACATCAAATACCGATACCACCGTATTTTCGAGAGAGGATGCCGCCTTGCTACCGATGGCGAGTTGGTTTCCATCCGGACTCCATGCTGCGGAGGCAACCCGATACTGGTGTATCTGACCAACCTCCTCCCATGTCTCCATATCAATAATCCGAACGACATAACCTGTCCTACCGAGCACCAGCTTCTTTTCGTCCGCCGTGGGCTTAATCAACATAAACTGAGTTTCGTCAATGGTTTTTAACAGCTCCCCTGTTTTACGATCAAACACCTGCACTCCTTCAAAGCTGGAGGTGATAACAGATTTACCATCCTTCGTAAAAATAACTGTTTGATAACCACTGTTTGTAAGCGAGACTTCATCAAGGGCTGTCGGGGCTGAATCTTTAAACGGGTTGTCCGTTAAATAGATTTCTTTATTGGAACAAACGATCACTAACTCTTCCGTTTGGGGTACCCACTCATAGCCCCAGATAGGAAGCTCCGTCTGCGGCAATGTTGAAATAACCGGCGAATCGCCAAATGCTACGCCAAACTGCTTACCTACATCATCAGTAACAAGAACATTTTCCCCGGTCGGATCCCACACAACCATACGTATATTTTCCACGTCCTCGATTTCAACTTCACTTACAGTCGAATAATCTTCTGCATCCAAGACGGAAATCTTATTACCTGGGTGGCCGACTACCAGTTTGGTGTCATCATATGACCAACTAATCATTCGAACATCTTCCAACGTAGAGACTTCCGTCCATTGCTGACTTTCAAAGTCGTATTCCAGCAGCTTACCGTCGTCATGGGGTGCGACGAGTCTACTTCCGGAATGACTCATCACGGATGACGCGAACTTCGCTTTATTAACTGTGGGATTTGTAAGCTTGACGCCCAAAGTGTTAATGGACTTAACCGTATGGTCTAACAGATCGATCAAAAAGGCATGTTTGGAATTCGCCAAATAAAGGGCTTGGCCCTGATTGGTTAGCTGGAACGTAGTGAACAGCGTTTTAGTTTGCCCCTGCAGTGGGTAATATTCCCTTTCCACGACTCCTGATTCGGTTGACATGATTCTTACTACAGCGTCGTGCCCCATTACCACGAGACGGTTTTTCTCCGGTAAAGCAGCAATCGAAGTACAACTAAAATCGAGCACCAACTGGCCTATCACGTCCCCCGAAACGAGGTCTCGCTTTTCAATAACATTTCTCGTTTTTAGTAAATAAAACGCCTCACCCGACATTTCAAATGTGATTGGGACATAGACTCCCGCCGGTTCCTTATAAACCTGCTTAATCCAATCGGGACGTGACGCAAAGTAGTACCATTCCCATCCACGTAAATCTTCCTGGCCCGGAGTTGGACCCCAATTTCTAACAAACTGGCGTTTAACACTAACTTGCTCCCGTTCGTCAGGCTCATTTTGAGCTTTATATATTTCCGAGAAATACAGAGAGCGGCGTGCTTCCTGACGCGCGTTTTCTGCGACCAAGGCCTGCTGATCGGCCAGTTGCCGTGCGGCATCTGCAGCACGAGCCTGCTGATCCGCCCGCTCCGCATTTACCTCAGCAATCTGAGCTTGCTTCTGCGCTTCTGCCTCACTTTTAGAGGCCGCCTGAGCTAGCTGTTCCGACTTCTGCGCGTTACTAACTGCTGCCACTCGATTTTCTTCAGCAATGCGACGTTGTTCAAGAGAATCGAAGTACATGAAAACTGAGGCGATCAATGCCACCGCAACACAGCCCAGCAGAACACTTAGACGTTTTTTCGCTCGGGCCTGAATCCTGGCAAGCAACTTCGCCTGTTCAAGTTCGCGTTGACGCAGCTCTTCGCGGGCGATTTCTTCCGCTCGAGTAGTCTCATAACTTTCGTCGAGGAACTGAATGGCTTTCCCAAACCCTTTACGATATCGTTTTGCCCATGCCTCACTCGGTTCGGAATGCTCACGCCATGCTAACGCAATTGCCAGGTCCGGATCACGATAAACGCCCGCCAATTGCTGTTCGTATAATTCCGCGGTCTCCGACAACCGGGTGTATACTCTGGCATTCTGCGATTCTTCTTCCACCCAATGACTGAGCCGCTGCCAAACACGCATGAGGCTTTCGTGCGAAATATCGACGACAGTATCATCGGTCAATTCCACCCCATCTGTCGGCATCACAAATGTGCGTCCCACACGCCGATAGGCATCCAGCACAAGCATTACATCTTCAGACTTCCCGTCAACAATCCGGCATAGCTGATCCATACGAGTCGGACGACGGATTCCACGCTCGTCCCCACCTCTCTCCGTGATCGCCTGAAAAATGCGACTCGCCAGTTCTCTACTCTCATCTCCCGGCAGTTCGTAATAGACCTCGTCTGCGTGATTAGATAACGCATTAGCCATTCCTCCCACTGCATCATAGTGCCGCAATGCAACTGGCTCACCTTCATCGTGATCCTGATCCCAGAAATCCCATATCCGCATCAGGGCGTGTTGCAGGATAGGAAGCTGATCGGCATCATCTCCCACATCATTCAGCAGTTGCTGAACGAGTGATTCCGAGATGGCCCCGCCTCCAACTGCTGCAGGCATCATGATAGCGTCGCGCCGCTGATCTCTTGTAAGTTTGGGGATCAAATATTTCCCATCGTTGACCGCTTCGGCAAGCCCGGGGAGATGGGCACAGTCACCGATATAATCAGAACGCATTGTTATTACAACATAGATAGAACGCTCTTCTGTCTTCGCAGCATTTAGAAGTAATTTAACGAACTCAGTTGCACGTTCCTCGTGCTCTTCGGATGTCCCACGAAATCTAAAAAGCTCTTCGAACTGGTCTACTACAATGAGAAGATTCGATGCCGGAGACATCTCAGAAAACTGGACAGCCTGAACCAATCCCTGCCGACTGCGACTGAGGGTCGCCCTAATCTGTAGCGGTGCTTCCGGGTCTTCCGGGTCATAGAGCTCCGCAGCTACCATTGCTTCCGCCAGATTTAAGAGAGGATCACCCCCTGGCCGTAAAACAACGGTTTCCCAGTCGGAACCAACGCCTGCCATTGTGCCGCCATACAAGGCAGGTAACATCCCAGCTCGTACCAAAGACGATTTCCCACTGCCAGAGCTCCCAACTACCGCCAAAAAACGCTGCGTCCGTAATAATTCCAGCAGATCTGTCGTTTGCTCCTCTCTACCAAAGAAAAGGTAATCTTCCTCTTCTCCAAAAGGTCGCAAGCCGGGAAACGGATTCATTCGGGAATTTGCCATCGTATCGTGCCTAACCAGCCGTTTGCTTTAAATTCTTGACATCAATACACAATTGAGAAAGCAACTCAACCTGAAGCTCATCTCCTTCACCTCGCAAAACATCAACTGAAAGACTCTTAAAACGTTCCTTGCGACGATCTTCAGGAGGCCCGATGAATACCGCGGCCTGATCAATTGGACGGCCGTTTCGATACCCCAAAGCTTTCGTGAGTTCACGGACTTTAATGTCAACCCATGCCTTACCGCTCTGCCCGTAATAAATCAGTGCAGCATCACAATCTGTGAGATTTTGAATATGAATAGAGTTGATCTCTTGCTCAGTGCCTTCAAACTCCGGCACGATGACCTCTACTCCCTGTTCATATAGATAATCTTCGAGCGGCTCAATCGCCTCTTCATCCCGTTTCTCATACAGAAGATAAACACGGGGAACGTCCATGATGACAGATCCCTCCAACGAAGAGCTCGTCGGAATTTGCTTCAGTGCCTCCAACTCCGCCTGCCATCGTTGCTCGAGCAGTTCTTTTAGATTCTCGATGGAATCTTTAATGAGCTCTACGTTAGCAGAATGGGTAGGTTCTTCTCTCAGATCATCTACAAACTTTTGTTGGCGTTCGTCCTCCACGGTCAGACTTCGAGACATCCAAATAAAGCGGGGCTTGCTTTTTTCCTGCGAAAACTTACGTGCAAGACGATTTTGAATCATTAAAATCGACTCATCACCGCCCTCAGGCACTAACCCATACCGCGCACCTATTGGCTGGATGACCAGGTCACACTTACCAAGATATTCATCAACTGCTTTTTCCAATTCCGCAAATTCTGTCGGTAGGCTTCGGTCCGGATATACGATATGCCCCTGCTCAAGAAACTCACGCCGTAATCTCTCTCGCTGCTCTTTGAGGTCGGCCGTTGTCTCTGCCAGATAAATACTCTTGCGAATCTTACTGAAGGACCCTGACGCAACATCGCCATAGTTTCGGCTCTGCTTCACTTTCTCAGCAATTTCGTAAGCCAAATCATAAATCCGCTCGTAATACCTACGCGCGGCTTCTTCGCCATGTGAGTCATCAAATTCGCGGATACGGCTGGTCTCGGGATCACGATCATAGAATTCATAACCCAATAGCTGTCGAAAAATGGAGTCCAGTTCATGATCCATTTCGTCATCTGCAACTGGAGTTTTGACTACCTTATATATAGACTTCAGGCTCATACCGGCACTGGATTCTTCAAGGATGCTTGACCAGTATCGTTCCGTACCTTCTACACATGCTTTGCTACGAGCGAAGGGGGGAGAAAGGACCGTCACCATCGTCTGTGCTGTGGGTAATGCAGCCAAAACGGTATCATCCACCCTGTGCTCACCAGCGGGCATTTCGCAAAATCCCACTTTAAGGCGATCACCGGTCAACTGTTCAACGCGAACCTTAAGATTGCGATGGAACCTCGAAATCCAACCTTCTCCGTCCGAAGTTATAGATTGATTATCCAGCTCAGAGCAACTAATCAGAATATCGCATGCCTGGATTTCCTCTACGGATGGTGACGCTGCTATTTCCGGCGGACTGAAGGGCGCTGCCTGAATGGAGGTTTGAGTAATCCCCAAGGCGTTCTGTTCAGAATTCTCACCTCTTATAACAGCTGCTAAATTACGCAAATCGACCACAAGTTCACCCGCCGACTGATATCTTCGGCCGGCATCCTTCTGGAGGCACTTCATGGTGATTCGCTCAAGCTCCTGAGGCAATTCGTAATTAAACCGTGCCATTGCCGGAGGTGCTTGCTGGCAAATCTTCTGAATCGTATCGCCCAGTGATTCACCCACAAAAGGCAATTGGCCGGTAATCATTTCATACATCACGACGCCCAGACTGAACAAATCAGAACGACCGTCCACATCTTTACCGGTCGCCTGTTCCGGACTCATATAACCCGGAGACCCTACGATCTGGCCATCACGAGTTTCAACCATCCTGGTTGCATCAATGTCATTTTCATCATCCATCTTTTTGGCAAGTCCAAAATCAAGGACCTTAGCCTGCCCGCGTTGGTTAATGATTACATTGGCTGACTTAATATCGCGGTGTACCACACCGACTTTATGCGCGTCATCTAAAGCGTCAGCAATCTGGGTAGAAAAATCGACTGTCAGTTCTAATGCCAGTGGCCCATTGCCCACCATTGATTTAAGCGTCTGGCCTTCGACGAACTCCATCGCAATGTAGGCATCACCCTGATCGGTTTCTCCCACACCATAGATCGTGCAGGCATTGGGATGATTGATGGCCGACGCGGACTGAGCTTCCTGAAGAAATCTCTGACGACGTGTTACATCCTTACCAAACTCTTCAGGAAGTGTTTTGATTGCCACTTGGCGACCAAGGGTTTCATCCTCCCCAAGGAACACCTCCCCCATTGCGCCGGCACCAATTGGCTTGATTATTCGGTATGGACCTATTTTTTCTGGCTGCATGACAATGTTGCTAAGACCTATTTACACTTTAACGATGCCGCTAACCACCGTGTCTTACGAACGTAGTATAGTCGTAAGCTGAGCTATCAGGCAATCCTTCATGTTTTCCTATCAACGGCCTTTGATGTGTTGGGATTAGCAGCCTGAGTTTACAGAAGGTTAACTAATTGAAACAGGCTCCAACCCCGGATCTGATTCCCCCCCTGCCTTATCCCTCATCCTTGCCAATAATCAACTGAAATACAGCAAACCATTGCTCAACCATGCGAGTAAAATTCTGACTCCAATCTGCAGACGTACTTTATCCACACCCAAATCTCGGTAGAGTTTCATCACATACTCATTTAACGGAGGGTGAAAGTAAGAGGTGGTCACCGGTCCTTCGAGGGTAACCGATGCAACTAACGTAGCTATTCAGGGGGAAACCCTAATTCTCGGGTAGCATGCTGGATTACCGATTCTTAGCTAAAGAATGATAGATCCTGAAGCCGAAGAGTCTAGAGAAGGATCGTTTCAGGGAATCAAACCAATGCATACCCCAACCATTACTAATGTTATTTATAGCATCCCAAAACTTGCGATTGTAATCGTGGCTTTTGGGCTTCCTCAGATAAGTTTGCTGGGCGATGGGATACCATACTACCCAACTTCTTTCACTCTGAACGACGAGGAACCCAATAAACTCTCATCGATCCTAGATGGCCTTGAGCGAAATAGGGACCTCGACTTTGCAGAGCATCGTGCATGGTTGGGACGACCACTTCAACATGCTATGAACGTCGACCGCAATGATCGATCTGAATCAAGCTTTTACTATGGAGTAGAGCATGTCGACTGGAAAATGAGGCGTCGAGATCTCGATTTTGCCGTAACGAACTCGGGAAGCGCCTTGGCGATTGGTAGTGGTGAAATTAAAGAGCTATCTTTCGATCGCGATGGCAATTTCAAAGCGTTTATGGGATTTAAACTAGGCGATGGCTGGAAAGCCGGGCTCATCTACTCGAATTACCGAACCGCTCAATCAATGGCCGTGGAAAGCCAGTCCGCCGGATCGCTATTCGCGACGCGAAGTCATCCTAAGTACAACGAAGAAGCCTTTGACGCTGAGATTGCTGCTATTTTTGAGTCGAACGTATTTGATGCTGAGGTGCGTGGCGATATGGATCTTTCGGAGCGGGCCACCGTTACTTTTTTTGGCGGCCTAAGATGGATGGATGTTGCTCAGAATGTTGCTACGGCCTATGACGGATTAGATTTTAATCAGGGATTAATAACTCAGCAGAATCAAAGCGATTTGTTTGGTCTACGACTCGGTGGAGCTGGAAGCTTCAACATCAGTGACGATTTCTATCTATTTGGAAGCGTAGAGGTAACACTCGCCTATGGTGACCATGCCGTAACATTAAACGAGACCGATAACGAGTTTGGCACACAGGATATTTTGGTGGATGTTCAGGACACCTATGTTCAGGGACACCTGTTATCTGCGGCTTCCTTTGGGGTTGGTTGGGAATTTGCCGGAGGTTATGATCTCAAGCTCGGCTATGAGATTAACTACTGGGGTGGCCTTGCAGACAGATTGGTCTTCCTTGATGACACTCACGAAGCGATGTTTTCGCATGAAACGGAGGATATCCTAATGGATGGCTTCTCTGTCCGTCTTTCGCGAGACTATTAAGCTATCTTGCTGTTAGGGAGGCTGAGCGATCGCTCTCTGAGAACTCGAATTCATAAACCGCCTGATATAATCCTCGGGTAAGCGGCAGCAAAAACCTGCGACTGATATCTACCCTGGCAAGCACAGGCCTCCCTACGACGTATTATTCACCATCTAACCCATACGCTGGCTAGTAAATAACCCCCTTCCACCTTTTTCCATGCGTATTCAAGAATACATTGCAACGTTAGGCTCCTGACGCGTGTTGGCTTAACCTTAGCTACTTCTGTTTTGAGATACTGCATGGCGACACATCCTAACTCACGTGCAGGTCGGATGGAAAAATGGAACAAACGCCTGTTGTACAAGGGCTAGTCGCCGTCACACACAAGAACCAGGAAAGCCAAAACCCCAATCGACTACAATTGGGCAAACTTGCTGGTATCGTCCCCGCAATACTTGAAGCCGGCCATGCCCACGGAGAAGTTCTGTGCCAGCTTTCGATAGGAATAATTCCTCCCCTGTTTTCATTTACCGGCGATAGTTTCCGGTTCTATGTTCGAATATACTCTTATAGGTTTTGAAATTAGCCCCCATGCAACATCTTCTTTAGGAGGCAATAACCACGAAATCCCGCAGCTACATAAACTATCGTCTTAACAGCAAGTACGATATCGGGCTCCAACATCTGAATGTTTCTCTTGCACGACTATAGATACCATTTCTTGCTCAACAAACCGTTACCGGCTTACCAAATACATTGCGGTGGAATATCGTTTTCTATCAACGAGTTAAGATATTGAGTCTGCGCCATTGGAGTTTCATATATAATGGATTGTATGTTATAGGTTCTTGAGTTCCCCTAACCGAATTGACCTTCAGCCCTGTACAACTGCGTCGAGCGATTCCTAAAGAAAACGAAATAAGCTAGCAGGACCCGTTGATTTCTGGCATAGTGTCACACGAGAAATCGCCACAACAAAGTTTGAGGGAATTCACGATGGCACTGGAAGTCCACCTTTTTCTTTTCGACCTAGCACCTTTTTAACGAAAGGGGTTCCGAAAGTACCATGCAACATCTGATTTTCGTGTCCATCGCTGTTTTTTTATACAGCCCATTATTGTGCGCGAATGACGGTGCCACGCCCGAGGCTTCTTCGTTCGCTTCCAAAATACAACCGCTGTTAAAATCGTACTGTCTCAAGTGTCATGGACCGGAAAAAGGCAAGGGCGAGTTTACCTTGCTTACACTTGGCGATTTGTCTAATGGTCGTGACATCGAACAATGGGAACTGATTCTCGAGATGGTTGAAAGAAGGGAGATGCCGCCGCAGGACGAACCCCAACCAAGCCAAACCGACCGCCAGGCAATCCTCACCTGGATCGAAGATGGCTTGCGAAATTATATTGCGAAAGAGGGAAAAGCTCTGACCGCTCCAACGACCCGGAGGCTGACAAACTTCGAGTATCAAAATACGATGCGTGACCTTCTCGGCTTTGAGTTAAAGCTGATGAAGAACCTCCCCAAAGATCCGGTCAAGCCTTACCATTTCAACAACACAGCAGAGTTTATGCGTATCGGCCCTGAACAGATGGATCGTTACAAGGAAAACGCCAGGCGAGCCATGGCTAGTGCAATCGTTGATCCCGGCACCCCGGAGATTCACCAAACTCGGCGCGAGTGGGAGCCACGTGGGGGGAGTCTGACGGAAATTCAGTTTGATGAACTACAAGGTCGCCGAGGGTCGCCGGGTGGAGGCATGGGAATCAAGAGTTGGCCGGAAACGAGTGAGTTCAGGATTCGAATCGAGACGGCGGCGATCATGCCCAAAGGTGTCACGCAAGTGCCATTGAATCTAGTCATGGGCAGCAACATCAACGAAAATTCGTCGACTTTGCTCGTTGAGAATGTCGGGACAGCAGCCGTTACGCATAATGTCGACAATCCGCAAGTGTTTGAATTTGGCGGGCGTATCGAGAACTTCCCCCCTCGCGCAATCACCGCTAACGGCAACGTTAGTTATCGCCTTACCGTCACGCCACAGAATCTTTACGACGACGGTCGGCTCAACGACCATCTTAACCGGTTCGCCCGCCCTCGCTTAGTCGTGAAGTGGATTGAGTTCGAAGCCCCGGTATTTGAGACGTGGCCCCCTAAGCATCATATGGATATTCTATTTGATTCGCCTTTGCGGATAAGTGACCCAAACGCCTATGTCAAATCGGTTTTGAAGCGATTTATGACGCGTGCCTTTCGTCGACCCGTTCTCGACCATGAAGTGGAGACATATGCAAAAATTTACGAGATCGTGTCGATGGACTTACCCACCATGGAAGAGGCGATGCGAGAGACATTGGCTATGGTGCTAATCTCTCCCGACTTCATGTATCACACCGTCGCGAAAACAACCGACGGCAATCGCCAGTTTGAACTGGCTTCGAGGTTATCCTATTTTTTGTGGAGTTCCATGCCAGATGAGATACTGTTCGATCTGGCAAAGGCGGGCAGGCTCAATGATGCCAAGGTGATAGACCAGCAAGTCCGCCGCATGTTGAA
>PBCP01000101.1 GCA_002717145.1 Planctomycetaceae bacterium
CAGGTTGACTTCAATCAGTCGGATTGGGCCAATGCAGAAGTCGAAATGATCGATGGTCGCAGAATTCGACTTGGGGATTTGCCAACAGCCCCTTTGGCGGAACCTCCTGAAACCGATGTTCCATTTTCCTTTATCTATAACGGAACAAGTTCCCGGGAGTTTCTGGGCGATTGGCAAAAAGAGGTCAAGGAATTAGGCCAGACAATAGAACAAGAGACCAGCGTAGTGTCCTATCGGGATCCGATGACCGGGCTGGTTGTCGAATGTGAGCTAACGCGTAATCTGAGTCTGCCGGTCATGGAATGGGTTTTGAGATTTAGAAATGAATCGGACAAGCCTATACCACTGATTGAAAATGTTTTACCTCTGGATTGTCGATTTAATCGCAATGGTGAAGATGAATTCGTCCTTCATCACAGCAATGGTAGTCCGCATTCTCTAGTGAGAATGTCAGATG
Organism: Planctomycetaceae bacterium; assembly: GCA_002717145.1. GTDB lineage: Bacteria > Planctomycetota > Planctomycetia > Pirellulales > Pirellulaceae > UBA721. The sequence goes on from PBCP01000101.1 coordinate 458, forward strand.
AAACAGATTATGCACCGAGGACAACAACGCTTTTCCCGGAATCAACTAAACAGCTGGAATCTTTGATCGGCTTACCTGCAAGTAATGACTTACCCTTTTTCAACGTTGAGTGGAATCGTAGCGGAGCGATATTTGCGATCGGTTGGCCGGGACAATGGAGAGCAACGTTGGAACGCAATAACCAGCGTCGCTTGGAGATTAAGGCGGGCCAGCAGGATACGGCCTTTTATCTAACTCCCGGCGAACAGGTCCGTACGCCTCGGATTGCGATGCTCTTATGGCAGGGAGATAGCTGGTTACGCGCTCAGAATCTCTGGCGTCGCTGGATGATTGAAAGTAATTTGCCCCGGACATCGGATGGTGCATTGCCGCCGTTTCAACATAACGCGTCGAGTTCAGCGCATTTTATCGAGAGTTCAGGTGCCACAGAATCCAATCAGAAGATGTTTGTGGATCGGTATGTCGACAATGGCATCAAGCCAGATTACTGGTGGATTGATGCTGGTTGGTACGACTATACAGACTATTGGCTCAATGTAGGTACGTGGAATCCCAATAAAAAACGGTTTCCAAACGGACTAAAGCCGATCTCGGATCACCTGCATAATCGTGACATGAAATTCATTCTGTGGTTTACTCCGGAACTGGTGACACGTGGTTCCGAGCTCGACCGCAATCAGAAGCAGTGGTTGCTAAAAGGCGGAGCAGAGTGGTGGATGGGCCATGCCTTAATCCAGGGTGAATTCCCTGCGCATGTTAATGACTCCGGATTGACGTTGATGGAGGACGTGGCTGCCTTCGGTACCGGAAATCCGGATGCAACGGCTACCAGTAAATTGTCGTTGGCCGATGGTAAGTGGCACCTTGTGACCGCCACCCGATTTATTAATGAACAGACGAACCGTAGTGAAATAAAACTGTTTGTCGACGGGCAGGAAAGCGCGGTTGCTGAGTCCGGGAACACGGGATTGATGGACAGGAATGACTCATTTGGCGTCGGGCGACAATTTCAGACACGCGGTATTGTTGGCGAGATTGACGATGTCCGAGTCTACGACGTTGCCTTAACTGCCGGTCAGGTTAAGGAGCTGTTTGAGCATAGGCTGATTTTCAAACCGCTTCATCACTATCCGTTTAATGGAAATGTAGAGGATGTGGCGGGCAGTATTGATGGTGACAAAATCGGTAGTGGTGAATTCCGATTTGTGAAAGGAGTGCTCAAAGGAGAGGATCAGGCCCTGGCATTCAATAATGACTATGGAGTCAAGATTCCCAACTCGGCTCATGCCAACTACACGCTTTCCTGTTGGGTGCGAATGGATGCTGCTCAAGCGCCGCCCTGGGGACGGGGGGACATGAGATTGTTTAATTTTGGTGACGCTCAGGCAGCCGCCTGGATGACTGATTACGTGGATTCAAGAATTGAAAGTCAGGGAGTCGATTTGTACAGGCATGATGGTATTCCTCCTCTTGCCTACTGGAAATCAAATGATGAACCAGGCCGTCATGGGATTTCAGAGATGAAGCATGTCGAGGGCTTACTCAACTATTGGGACACACTTCGGGAGCGAAACCCTATGTTGCGAATCGATATTTGTTCCGGAGGTGGCAGCCGAAATGAATTGGAGACGTTGAGGCGAGCCGTGCCTCTGTGGCGAAGTGATTATGCGTATGAGACGACCGGCATGCAAACATTGAGTTACGGCATGGCGTTATGGATTCCATACTTTGGGACAGGGATTAACACTACAGATTCCTATACGTTTTGGAGTCAGTTGGCGCCTTCCAATACTACGACCTGGGATGTGCGCCGAGAGGATTTTGATTTCGATGCCGCGGCCGAGTTGCTTGAACAGCGCCGGCAGGTCATATCCTATTACTATGACGACTATTATCCACTTACCAGGTATCGAACAGATAATGATGTCTGGATGGCATGGCAGTTCAATCGTCCGGCGGATTCGTCGGGTGTTGTGCTCGCGTTTAGGAGGCCTGATAGTCAGACATCGCAGATGCAGCTAAAGTTGCACGGGTTAGAATTGTCGACAACTTATGTTGTTTCTCAAATTGATGGCAGAGTTGTTGGCCGCGTAAGTGGGGCCAAACTGTCAACGGACGGGTTGTTAGTAGATTTGCCGAAACCAAGAATGGCAGGTGTTTATCAGTACCGCAAGCGATAGTATAGAGTGAGATTGAATCGGAGGAGTGTTGGTATGAAATGCCCTAAATGCGGCGCGATATTGAGTACCCTGCCTGTAGGTGATATTTCTGTCGACAAATGTCAAAGCTGTGATGGAATCTGGCTTGAACACGGCGAATTGGAAAAATTGCGAGAGACCGGTTTGCAGGGAATCGAAAAACAGCTCGAACAGGAGTTTGGGAATCCGCCGGCTCCTATGCATTCACTGGATGGTTATCTCCGCTGTCCACAATGTGTTGATAAAGGTTTAAGGACTAATTACGTCTCTTATATGCAACCGGTTAAGATGGACCATTGCGTGGCGTGCTTTGGCATGTGGCTGGATAAGCATGAGCTCGATAAACTGCTGGAAGACAAGAAGCAGTTAGATGCGGTCCAGGTGGATAGGGGCTTTAAGGCTATGCTCGCAGGTCTGGCAAAACGCATGGCCCGTTAAAGCAGACGATTCAGTACAGAGCCCCCTTCAGCTATTGGAACCGGCCGTCCTTGAGGGCCGGGAATCCGAGTTTGAGGGTCGATTCCCAGACGATCATAGATAGTTGCCGCAATATCCGCCGGTGAAACAGCGTCGGTGACCGGGTAGGCAGCATGTTTGTCGGACTCGCCATAAATGGCTCCTTGCTGAATGCCAGCGCCTGTGATCAATGCGGGAAAACAGTATGACCAGTGATCTCTGCCATCTGCACTGCCTCGGTTTAGGAAACGCGGAGTCCGTCCAATCTCACCACAAACTAGTACAAGCGTGTCTTCTAACATACCCCGTTCTTCCAGATCCAGTAAAAATGGTGGTAAACTACGATCCAGCCCGGGAAGTAGATAGTCCCGATTGATGCGGGTTAGTTCACGATGACTGTCCCAGCTTGTTGTGTCATCCCCCCGAACAGCCATGTCCCAACCTACCGTGACGTAACGGGCTCCGGCTTCAACCAATCTGCGGCTCATAAGTAGTGATTGCCCAAATAAACTGCGCCCGTAACGCTCGCGAGTTTTTTCAGATTCCAGGGTAAGGTCAAAAGCTTGTGCAACTTTCGGTGAGTTGATCATGTTCATTGCCCGGGATCACAATGAATCAAATGCTTTGGGGGCTCGGGCCGAGTCTAACTGGCGACGCTCGCTGTCAAATTGCGATCTCAAGCTAAGCCTGCGATTGAGGCGATCGAGCGTGATGTCAGCTGCTCGTGTAAGCCCCGGGGGTTGAAAGTTTAATTGTGAGTCCTGACAGTCACGGAAGAAAGGATTGTCAGTGGCGTGCAGTTTGTTGATCTGCGTTGCCATGGGATTGTATTCTTTACCGAGCCAGCCTGCATACTGCCCACTATAGTCATATCCCGCAAATCGTCCGACGGTATTGGGAAGGATGATGTAGGGTGGAATGTCGGCCGACGTCTTCGTGGGCGAATTCCGGTCGACATAGGATACGACACTTCCAAAAGCCGGCCAATCTTTTTCCGTCGCACTAACATTGGCAGAACCTCTTTCAGCGGGAGGAAGCGTTTGACCTGTTTGGATGAAATGGCAACCATTATGATTGTTCTCACTGTGGTTGAGAGTACGTATCAGTGCAAATTTATCGGTCAGATTTGCCAAGTTTGGTAAGTGTTCACAAAAACGCAGACCCGGCGTTTTGGTAGGAATCGTCTGAAATGGACCACGGATCGTATCCGGTGCATCAGGACGCACGTCAAACGTCTCAAGTTGGCTCGGGCCGCCAAATAGAAACACAAAAATGACGGCCTTTGCTTTGCCTTTCCCAGAGCCCCCGTTTCCTTCAGCCTGCAACAACTGGTCAAAATGCATGCCGAGCATACCAGCGCCGCCGACTTGAAGAAGTTGCCGACGTGACAGCCCGCTATTATTGCCTAATACCTGAAGCATGATTCGCTCTCAATCGTTTCAGTTTCCATCATAGTATAAGGGAAGGCGCTAACAAAATATTGCAAAAACCCCACTGTTGGAGAGTTCAGAAGGAGAACACAGACAATATAAATTGACCTGGATTTGAATTGTTCCGATAATAAAAGACATGAACAGAAAGTCGAGTTTTAGCTGAGTCAATTCAGATGAGTGTTTTCCGACATCCACAAATGAGTCGTCGTGTCGCCGTACAAGCGGGTACTATTGGCCTACTTGGACTTGGAATGAACCACCATCAGGGGCTTCAGGCCGCTGACGTTAAAGAATTTAGCTCGATGCCGGGCTTCGGAAAGGCGAAATCTCTGATCTATATCTTCCTTTCCGGTGGATTGGCCCAGCAAGACAGCTTCGACCTTAAGCCCGATGCGCCTGATGACGTGCGTGGGGAATTTAATCCCACTTCAACTAAGACTCCAGGGACGCAGATTTGCGAACATTTGTCGGGGTTGGCATCTATCAGTGACAAGTGGTCGGTTTGCCGTTCACTGACGCATCCTACCAACGGGCATACATTGGGACATTTCTTCATGTTGACCGGACGTAGTGAAGCTCCTGCTGGTTTTCAGGGGGACCGTAAGCCTCGACCCACTGACTGGCCATCGATTTCTTCGATTGTTGGAGATGCCCTGCCTGCACGATATAACAACCTTCCCCCATCGGTCGTGCTTCCCGAACGGCTGGTGCACTGGTCAGGAGGAGTGATTCCAGGAGCTTACGGCGGCCTGATGGGATCTCACCGTGACCCGTTTTTTATTGAAGCCTCTCCCTATGGCGACCCTATGTGGCGAGGAGCGTATCCCGAATTTACTTATCCAAACCAAAGTAAAAAACCGCCAGCCAAACCCGATGCACGGGTGTATCAGGCTCCTAATCTTACCTTGCCACACGGAATGAATAGTCAGCGATTGGGCGGTCGGCTTGGCTTGCTGAATACACTAGATGAACAGCGAGCTAAGTTGGAGGCGTCGGCTAGTGTGGTCGGCTACGATAGTAACCGTCAACAGGCAATTTCATTACTGACGGATCACAAAATCCGTCACGCGTTGGATGTAACCAATGCAGATGCTGCTATGCAGGAGCGATACGGAGCCAACAGCTTTGGTTGGTCATTGCTCATGGCAAAGCGATTGGTGAAAGCCGGAGTTAATATGGTACAGGTTAACCTTGGGAATAATGAAACCTGGGATACGCATGGTGACGCATTTTATCGGCTCAAAGAGAAACTCTTCCCACCAACCGACCGCGCACTTTGTGCCTTGATAGGAGATTTGGAGGCAGAAGGTCTCCTTGATGAAACTTTGATTGTGATGGGGGGGGAATTCGGGCGTACCCCCAAGATCTCTTTGCTAAGTGATTCTTTCAATGAGCCCGGACGTGACCACTGGGGTGCTGTTCAGTCAGTCTTTTTTGCTGGCGGAGGTGTTCAGGGAGGTCGGGTAATTGGGGCTTCCGATAAGATCGCAGCCTACCCCGCTGCTGATCCTCAGACGCCGGAAAATATGGCTGCTACGATGTATCACTGCCTTGGAATTCCCCATACTGCGGCCTGGCATGATGAAGAGGAGCGTCCTCACCACATCTATCATGCTTCACCGATCGAAGGCCTGCTCTAAGCCGGCTGAACCTGTTTGAGAATTCTGCCGCCTGATCTTCAGGTTCGATACGATCTCTCAACTGCCGTCTTTACCGAAAGCCCTAACGTAAAGAAGTTTAGTCGGTTGGCTGTCTCTTTTCGGCTCGGGAGCGGTTGTGGCCAGTGTAACGACTGGAATCGTTGAGATGAAGTTCTCTACTCGTGGAACTGTTGGTGGTCGTGTTCTGGCCTGTGAAGGCAGTATTCCAAATCCGGAACCTAGTAGTTTTAGAGCTTTTCTTTCACTTCTGGCGGATTTGCTGGTAGAGACTATCGGCAAACTGAACCATGTATTGATAGTCGGCACCAACCATTGCCCAATTCGCGCCCGCAGCGTGCCAGCGTTTGGCCGTATCTGCATTGCTTCCCATGCCTACGCCAACGTAAACACCAGCCTCACGGCATTTGTCGATGGAAACCTGAATGGCCTCCACGATCGTGGGATGATCAATGTCACCGGGTAACCCATATGATCCCGATAGGTCGTAAGGTCCGATGACAACACCATCTAGTCCGTCAATGGAAACCAGAGCATCAATATTGTCGACCAATGCCTTGGATTCAATCTGGCCAACGACAAAGGTTTCGCTGTTTGCCTGAGAGAGGTATGACTCATTGCCCACCCGGCCATAGTTTGTACTGCGACGGGGACCGTACCCTCGTGTGCCCTGCATGGGGTAACGACAGGCGTTAACAAAATGACGAACCTCATCGACACATTGAGCCTGCGGCAGAATGATTCCATCGGCTCCGGCATCAAGTACTCTTTTAATCCAGGCAATTTCGCCCGACGGTACACGCACGATACCGGGCACTCTGCAGGCCCGACAAGCGATAATGTGATTAACCATGGATTCAAAGTTGGTCGGGCTGTGTTCCAGGTCGATCCAGATATAGTCAGCTGTGGCGGCTAGCGCCTCAGTAACAGAGGCGTCTGAAAAGCTAACCGTGGGGCCGACGCACAACTGGCCGCCATCCATTTTGTCCTTGAATGATTGAATGCTGTCGTACATTTCTGTAGCCCCCGTTTACTTATGCGAAATTGTTACCACGTCCAACCGTCACGAATCTCAGCGTTGACCACAGCGCCTTCAGGCCAGTCGCCATGACGTAACCGTGCAATGCACTCAGCCGCTTCGACTCCCATCATTAATCTCGACAGATGGTCTCCTGAACCGATGTGGGGGCTAAAGATAACATTGGGTAAAGTGAACAAGGGGTTATCTGCACTTGGTGGTTCCTGTTCGTATACGTCCAGTCCGGCACCGTAAAGGTGACCACTGCTTAATGCGTCATACAAATCTGTTTCAACTTGAAGTCCACCTCTGGCAGTATTGATGAGTACACTGCCCTGTTTCATTTTTGCAAGAAAGTCGGCGTTGACTAATCCCTTGGTTTCTTCGGTAACCGGACAGTGAATGCTAACATAGTCGCTTTGGCTCAGTAAACCATCAAGATCTACCAGTTCAATGCCGTGTTCGGCAATGAAGTCCTGATTGGGGTATAGTTCGTAGGCAACGACTTTCATGCCCATTGCAACGGCACGCACTGCCAAACTTCTTCCTATTCGACCAAGGCCAATGATCCCCAGAGTGGTTCCACGTATTGGCAGCGTCTCAGATTGAGGCCAGCGACCTGCGCGACTGTGTTCGTCATTGCTCATCACTCCTTTGGCAACTCCAAACATCAACATCAATGCATGTTCCGCCACCGACTCGTGGTTGGCATTTGGGGTAATGCAAACGGCAATGTTATGTTTTGTGGCTCCGGGAATATCCACACGATCATAACCGACTCCACTGCGGGCGATAACTCGCAGTTCCGGGCAGGCGGCCATGACGTTTTCGGTAATAATAGGACCGCCGGCCAGCACGGCATTGCATTTCTGTAATTGTGCGATCGTTTCTTCTTCATTCTTGCCACGTGAAAAAGTTGGGTCATCAGGATAGATGACGTTGAAGCCAGCCTCTTCCAGGACTTTAACATACTGAGCGTCACGCATTTCATACATGTGTTCAGGATCGATCAGGACAACGTCGTTTGGCATCTGTTTGTGGCTTTCTCTAGGTTGTATTGGTGTTTTGATTAGTATTTAATTTCGTCTTTTTAAACTGGCGAAACAAGCCCTCACAATGAAGGCTGCCTACTGGTTATTTAGTTGTCTTCGCCGATGCAGATGACTTCCTTCATCGTCCGATGAAAGAGGCGGCCGTTTGCATAAGTGATTGAATTGACTGTCCAAGTCTTGCCGACAGGCCCCAAGTCATTGACAGATAGGATAGCTGTTCTGTCAAGGTTTGGAGCTTTGGCATCCAGTACATAGACTAATCCGGTCATGGAAGTAAAGTAAATTCGGTCGTTGACCACGGTTGGAGCTCCTAGAAAGGACTTCGTAAATCCCCCCAGTTTAATTCGCGGGTCTTGAGCAACATCGAAACCGCGCGAATTTCTTGTGTCATTCGGCTGCACTACACCGAACGTCCAGGCGTTGCGTCCTTCTGACGCCGGCTGGATTTGGCTTGGTAATTCCAGATATTCCGTTTTACCTGTAGTGATGTTGACGCGTGCTACCTGCCATTTATCACGGATTAAAAAGTAAAAGTGCCCATGGGTAACAATGTTGGTATGTCGTAAATCGACGACACCACCAATGGCTTGCCGTTGCAGGGTTTCATATTCTTCTTTGTCTTTATTCCAAAAAGTGGTAGTGGCGTTTGTGAATAGGTCATGATCGTATAATGGCTTGCCGGTTCTGGAGTCTAGCACGGCAAGTCTTAAACGGCCCGTTTTTAGCCAGTAAGCGTACTTGTCATCCCAGTGCTGATTGGCCAATGCGCCGAAAGGAATCTCTTCCTGCGGATCCCAGTGCCAGATTGCCTGGCCAGCATCGTCGCCAAACAACTTGGTTAGACTCAAACCATTAGGACGTTCGGGAACTTCATGGGGGCCTCCTCTGCCTTGCAGTACGTAAGGCTGGCCGTTGAGTTTCCCAATAATGGGAGTGTTGTAGTGGGTGATTGCATCTGCTGCAATCCACTCGGTCTCCCCGGTGTACTTATTAAGGGCTCGTAAATAATTCCATTTGCGTTCGCCTTCTTTCGACTTGCGAGGGTCGTCGTCAGGAAGTGGTTCAACATTTAGAATCCAATTTCCGGTCAGGATAGGTTCATGTTGTTTGTTAAAGGGAGCTTTGGCTGATGGAGTCCATTCTCGAAACCAAACCGGTTTTCCTTTCACTGTCCAGCACCCCATAGAACCACTTGCATTGACGAACCAGACGTGCTCACCATCTGTGATTGGAGTTGGTGAACTGGAATCACTGAACCCGTAGTTGTAAGGGCCTTCCACTGCACCTTGTAACGCTACGCTCCAGAGTATTTCACCGTTCGTAGCGTCAAGACAGTAGGCCACTATGTCTTTTCCTTTGAGCGAGGGGAGGTTTCGGATTTTTTGATCAACGTCAGCTTTGGCCTTCAGGAGGGCGGCATAATCGTTCGAAAAGCCCGCTCGCACTTTGTCCATTTGAATGGTTAGCTTGCGTTGTTCGACTTCTAGTTCCTTAACCTTCGGGTGGAAACGACGAACCCTTGCCCGCAGTTGGGCTATGTTTTGTTTGGGGTCTTCCGCCAATAGCATGTCAACTCGCTTGGAAATATGTTCCTCGATCTGTTTGGAATTGCTTGTGTAGAGGGCATGTACGGTGGCGAAATCGCTGTCAGAATCAAGGAGTTTCTTATCCACTTCTATGAGGAGGGTAGCGTGAGCATCGACGATATCCTGTTGTCGAGCTTTTAATAGATCGGGATTGTGCTGTGGAATCCAGGGTTTCATGATGGTCAGGAAGGCCAAGTCGCCAAATACCGCAATCCCGCTTTGCCCACCCTCTGGCAACGGCGTTTTCCACTGAATGTTTCGATCTGCCCTTACGCTAAATTTAAGCGGAGGCTCGGGGCCCTCTACTTTCCATGTGCCACCGGGGCCGCCAGCCATCGGCCAGTTGGATTCGGCCTGAAGAACCGTTGTCGTCAGAATAAGGAGGTAAGCAACGAACGATTTAAAACAATGCACGGATGGAGTCCTCGTGTTAGATTGCGGCGGGGTTACTAAACAGCATAAGCCGATCGTAAACCATGGATAGTACACCATAGAGAATACTTAGCTAATTAGCTCTTTGATTATATGGGCATCGTATACGTCCGTTAGTCGTTCATTGCGACCGTTGTGCTCGTATACTAAGTTCTGGTGATCTAAGCCAAGTTGATGTAGAACGGTGGCGTGGTAATCCGAGTACTTTGTGCGATTTTCAACACTACGATAACCGAAGTCATCCGTCGCGCCATAAGTTTGGCCACCCTTGATGCCACCACCGGCCATCCACACACTGAAACCATAGGGGTGGTGGTCACGCCCTTCAGAGCCCTTGGCTGCACCGCCTCGTAACTCAGCACCAGGAGTCCGGCCGAATTCCCCTCCCCAAAGCACTAGCGTGCTGTCGAGTAGTCCTCGTTGCTCAAGGTCAGTTAGCAAAGCACCGACTGGCCCGTCGGTTTCACGACAGCATTTCTTCGTGTTTTCAACATTGGAGGTATGAGTATCCCACGGTTGACTCTTCATCATGATTTGAACGAAGCGAACTCCGCGTTCCACCAATCGACGTGCCATCAGGCAACGCTTGCCATAGGACTGAGTGACAGGGTCATGGAGTCCATATGCCTCCTGCGTGGCAGCGGTTTCGCGAGTGATATCAATCGCATCGGTAGCCGCCAGTTGCATTCGGGCCGCTAATTCTAAGTTGGTGATACGCGCATCAAGTTCCAACTCCTGAGGGTGCCGATCCTTATGCTTTTGGTTGAGTGAACGGAGCAGATCCAATTTGCGGTCGCGCGTATTACCGGTAAGCGTCTTGGAGGGATGTAGGTTTAAGATCGGAGATCCCTCGCTCCTAAAGGCAGTTCCCTGGTAAACCGGAGGTAACCATCCACTGGACCAGTTGCGAGCACCATCGGTGCTGGGGCCCTGGGGATCCGGCAGAGCGACATAGGCTGGTAGGTTTTGGTTGATGGTGCCCAGTCCGTAGGAGGCCCAGGATCCTAGCGTGGGACGGCCCGGAATAATTAGCCCTGTTTGAGCCAGCCAAATTGAATGTTCGTGATTGCGATGCTCACCATACATTGAACGAATCACGGCTATCTTATCGGCGTGTTTAGCAATGGCCGGCAGTTGGTCAGAAAATTCCGTTCCCGATTCTCCATGCTGACGGAATTTAAACGGGGTCCCCAATAGGTATTTTGTACGTTCTTCGTCATCTGCCACGGTAGCAGGAGGATTTTCGCCGCTATGTTTGTTGAGCAGTGGCTTAGGGTCCAGTAGATCAACCTGGCTAGGGCCGCCATGCATGAATAACTGAATAACAGCCGTCGCTTTAGGGCTGTGAACGGGTTGCCGCGGTGACAGATTATGGATTTGACGGTCGGCTTGAGCTTCCTCATGTAGAAGTGTCGAGAGGATAGCACCTCCCAGACCCGCTCCCAGTTGCTTAAGGGTTTGCCGGCGTGAAATCTCATAGTATTCGCGGCTTGTCAGTTCATTCATAATGGATGTCCTGCAATGACTAGTCGATATAACTGAATTCGTTGCTTGAAAGTAATACGTGGCACAAGTCGGTCAAGGCTTGTGTGAGAGCGGTGTGATTGACAGGAATGCCATCTTCCAAAGGCCCATGAAAACCGATCACGCTGTCCCATGTTTTTATGACGCTGTTGTCATGACCAAGCTGATGGATTTGCCATTGCCAGTCAAAATTATCGGATGTCAATGTTTCGTTTAGGTCGTTGACGAAAAGTATCTGCTCGCCCTGCTCTACATCAATAGGGTCGATTTCTAAATTCTGACGCTCATGAGCAATGACCCATTGAGCTAGTTGGCCGCGTCGGTTACTGATTATCGTGACACGGACCCCATCGCCGGCAGGAGAGCCGTGATTTACCATCCCCTCGACTCTGATTTTTTGCTTGTTGTTAGCAGTCCACCTGAGGATGACTCCCATTTCACCCCCGGGGTGACCACTGGTGGCATTTAGTCCCTCCCACATGCCTCCCATGTAAGGATAGCCAGGCCCAAGTTGCCACTGGTTCTTTTCAAAATGGGCAAATGGTTTGAATTCAGTGTTGATCGGATCACTTTCATGCACGTTTCCGGTTCCATAGGACCAGGCAGTGGCTGCCCCAAGTTTGGCGGAATATGACGTGACCTGCCCTTCGAGGAACTCCTGCAGAATTTCAAGCTCTTCCGGGTGTGGGTTGCGTCCGTAAGTCGCCAAAACTGCGCGTTGAATGGGGGCTTGAAGCCCCTTGTTGAGGATTTGTTCAGCAAAGGATTCCGCGGACGAGTTGACCACGTCACTATTCATTAGTGACAACGCCTGTAGTGGTACCGTCGATTGACTGCGGCGGACACAATTGGTTTCAATGTCAGGTTGGTCGAAGAGCTGAAGGATCGATACAGGTGCCGAACGCTTATTTCTTACATATATACTGCGCCGTTGAGGGAGGTCTCCGGACCCGACTACGACCTCGCCACTGGTTAGCGATTTGATTCCTACAGGGTATCCGAACATGTTGGAGTCCAACGCTCCGGCAATGAATAGCAATGAATCTCGTAGAGCCTCCGCCTCCAATCGCTTGAAATTTTGCCTCCACAACAATCTATTCTGAGGGTCGGATTGTTCCGCCTTTTTAGCATATTCCGAGTCGCGCGACGAAGTTTGTCGATATGCGGCTGAAGTAAGAATTAATCGGTGCAATGCCTTTAGACTCCAGGCCGAGTCTTCCAGTTCGACGGCCAGCCAATCTAGTAATGGTTTGTGAATTGGGTTTTCCCCGGCCCACCCGAAATCCTCCATTGTGGAGACGATGCCCTCTCCGAAGTGATGGAACCACAGACGGTTTGCGATGACTCGCGACGTCAGTGGATGCCGTGGCTGAGTAAGCCACTTTGCAAATTGAGCGCGTCTTCCCGAGGTGTGTTCAGTGGACGACTCGTTGCTCCATTTAAAGGAAGTGCTGGTTTGAAGCATCTGAGGAACGCCCGGACTGACGATTTGCCCCGGCGTTTGTGCGTCGCCTCGAAGCAAGAGTGGGGTGTATGGCTTGTTATCAACATCGTAAGCAGCATAAGTACTGTCATAGACATGCCGGCTTTGATTCAGTTTTGCAATTTCTGCATTGGTTTTATCAAGCAGTTGTTTGAATTCCGGGACCGAAGCGGATAATTCACTCTGAAGCTTGTCGTCAGGCGGCGTTAAGTGGGCAGCATATTTGGAGACGAGATATTTTTCGATTTCCGAGCGTTCCCCCGCCTCTTTCGAAAAGGCTGCTTTGACATCGTCGCGAACCTGGCCATCAATGCCTTCAACTCGGATGTCGAAGAGTTCCTGCTTTTTTGCTTCGGCTTCCCTGACCAGATCGTCGTTGAGGCTTTTGATTGCCGAGTCCACCTCGGCGTCGCGAGCCACTTTGGCATCGACTTGTTTTTGGCTGGCCAGTATTAAAGTCCGACTGGCAAACGGAACCCATTTGTCAGGACTATAGACTGTCATCAGAATGGATTGAAGTTGATAGTATTCTTTCTGACTAAGCGGATCGAATTTGTGGTTGTGGCACTTGGCACACTTGAGTGTCAGCCCCATGAGACTCGAGGTCACAATGGAAACTTGAGAATCAATCGTGGGGTAATAGTAGAATCCGTTAACGTTTTTAATGGTGTTAAAGTCCGGCCGACTTGAGTCCGGGGCGGTACGTAGAAAGCCGGTCGCATCTAATGCTTCGATCGTATCCGCAGATAAGCGATCGGCGTTATGGTATTCGTCGTAGTAGGCTGAGATTTCGTCGCCGGCAAGTTGTTGTTGTACGAATTGATCATAGGGTTTGTCAGCATTGAATGCCTTAATAACATAATCCCTGTACCGCCATATTAATTGTCGGTCCTGGTCGGCTGCTAAGACACCTGCTGAGTCACTGTAGCCGGCAATGTCCAGCCAGTGCCGCCCCCATCTTTCACCGTATCGTGGGCTTGCAAGTAACTGTTCGACAAGGCGTTCATATGCATCGGGCTGATTGTCGTTTAAGAATTGATCGACCTGCTGTGCTGTTGGAGGCAGCCCGTGTAGGTCAAAAGACAATCGTCGTATTAGTGTTTCGCGACTTGCTTCGGGAGAGTAGGACAAACCTTCTTCTTCCAACCGGGATAACAGGAAGTAGTCAATCGCATTGGCAGCAAGTGATGGGGATTTAATAGGGGGCAACGCTGCTTTCTTAGGTGGATAGAACGACCAATAATCTAAATCGAAATCGTCATACTGTCCCTCGGAGTTCTTGGAAGCCAGAACTTCGTTGTCATTGGCAACTGCTCCATCATTGATCCATGTTCGAATCAGGCCAACTTCCTCTTTGGTTAACCGCGTTCCCTGCAGGGGCATTTCACCTGAACTAACGACTTCGAAAAGAAGACTACTTTCAGCCGCTGAAATGCGGATTGCAGGGCCACTCTTTCCTCCCAGTACAATCGAGCCTTTGCGGCTGAGATCCAATCCACCCTTGGGATTCTCGCCAAAGTGGCAACTGGCGCATTTGGCTTTGAGGACAGGTAACACCGTATCTTCAAAAACCAGGGGCCCATCGGCCGCAAGTCCAAGTGTCGAAAGGTTTAGGCAGGTAATTAAAAGAAGTAGTCGCATACCAGTATTTTAACGACTTGAGGTCGTTGTAACGACGGATATTTCAAATTGCTTCAAATGTTACAGGTTCTACGAAACATGAGGAGCTGAAAGGCGTTTAATGACTATAATTAGGGCAGGAAGGATTAGGTGCAAATATGATGCGATTTCAAGTGCTTGTAGCGGCATGTCTGGTGATGAATGTGGCCGCTTTCACCACAGCCGAACAAAACCCGGTGGCGAGAATCTCGTGGTATGCAAACCTGGAATCGGGGTTTGCCGTCGCCAAACAGACGAATCGTCCAATCCTTTTAGTTTCCGGAGCGCCATCCTGCCTTGGCGTTCCTGGCGTATGGTGACCGGGGTTCACTGGTACAACCAGTCGGTTCCTGGTACAGGAGCCTGTCGTCGAAGCATCACGCGAGTGGATTTGTATTCGTCTGCTTACATATGAAAGTGAAAGTGAATACAAATACATGGAACGATTGTTAGGTGTTGCACCAGGCAAATTGCCAAATACGGTCTTCTGCTTACTTTCTCCAGACGGAAAAAAACAGTTGGCACGCCCGGCAAGAGGACCGTATGTATTTCGGACTCCGGAGAATATGGCAACACAAATGAGGCGTATTGCCGCTAGCTATAAATCGTCTGTCGATCAATCCTATATCCCTCCGGTACCGCTTATAGACCGACTGGATCTGGCTATGAATGTGGCTGCCAGCGATAATCGTCCGCTGGCTGTGTTCTATCACACGAATCCGGATGACTTGAAATCAATGGTAGAGGTAGTCCGTCCGATAATCGCCGATGCCAGGCTAACGGGCCAGTTTATGTTCGCTGCAACGACGAAACGAGTTGACTTGAAGCCCATCCTAAAAGCGGAAGGTGAATCAGGTGTCTATCTGGTGGAGCCCGACGAATACGGAGTTTCTGGAAAGCTGGTCGGATTTGTCCCTGTTGGAGAAGTTGCAAAGCAACTTTCTGAGGAAATGTCACGTTCTTTGATGCAGTTTCGACCCTACCAGAAGAGTCAACAGCAGCATATAAGTGACGGATATGCGTTTGGTATAGAGTGGGAGACGGTAGTTCCCGAATCCGATCCTATGTCTGTTCAGGCAAAACAGCGGTTTAAGGCACGATTTAACGGAATGAAATAGCTTATGAACACGAATGGGTGGAACTGGCTTGCGTTGGGGCTACTTTGTTTCGGTGGTGTATGTAGTAGTCCTGCTGCGGAGCAGAGCCAGCGGTCTTTGACGACGGTGGTTGCACATCGTGGACTCATTCTGGATGCGCCTGAAAATACACTTGCCAGTTTTCGCGCATGCCTAGAATTGGGGTTTGGCTTTGAATTAGATGTGCAGAGAACTTCCGATGGCCATTTAATGTGTCTGCACGACACGACCGTCGACAGGACTACGGACGGCAAAGGAGCAATTGCTGAACTTAGTCGGTATCAAACTGTTGGGCTGGATGCAGGTAGTTGGTTTTCTCCCCGATTCAAAAAACAGCGAATACCGGGAATCGATCAAGTGTTTGATTTGATTGCTTCTTACCCGAAATCGAATGCCATCTATGCGGTGGATATTAAGCTCGACGATAGTCGAGTTGAAGCCGATCTGGTGGCCTTGGCAAAAAAACACAAAGTGCTGGATCGCTTGTTGTTTATAGGCAATCCCATTCATGATGAAGCCATCAGAAAAAGGCTATATCAGGAAGATCGCTCTGTGAAGATGGCTGTGGTAGCGCATGATTCGAAAGAACTTGTGGCCTCGCTCGCCAATCCACTGACCAATTGGGTCTATGTTCGATTCCTGCCCTCTGCGTCGGAAATTGCCGGAGTGCATGCAAAGGGAAAGCGGATCTTTATTGCTGGTAATACCGTTGCAGGGCAAGAATCTGCTAATTGGGCTCACTGTATCAAATATGGTGTCGACGCTATTCTTACCGACCACGCGATTGAGTTGGGAAGACAGATTCGGAATTCCAAGTGACGTTAGGTTAATCCGCTTAACTCGTCCTCGGCTGTTCCGAAGCGGTCGATATCGATCCTCATTCGGTGCAGCATCGCCAGATAGTACCGGTTGAGATCAGTATTGTTTTCATAATCAAGGTAGCGGCCTGGCTTGATATTTAGATTTGAGCCGCCAGCAAACAGCACAGGAAGATTGTCAGCGGAATGTTCGTGGCCATCGCCCAGACTTGAGCCGTAGACAATCATTGAGTTGTCCAGTAGAGTGCTATCGCCTTCGCTTATTTCACTTAACCGGTCTAACAAGTATGCCACTTGTTCGTGGTGCCAACGTGTGACCGCGTTATACATGCCGCGTTTCTCATCCACACTAGCCCAACTGGTCTGTCCGTCGTCATCCTCGGTCTCTCCTGATATGTCGTGATAGTGTGACAACGCATGCCAGGTACCTTGGACTCCGTCAATAAAATTAAAATATCGATTACTTTGGCCGTGATCGAGCATGAATGTTGAGACTCGCGTTGCATCGGCCCAAAATCCAAGCACCATCATGTCCAGCATCAGTTTCATGTATTGGCCGTGATCCTGGGGTATACCTGGCGCGGGACGTTGCAATCTGTCCGATAGTAGGTTGTTCTTAACGGCTCGTGCAGATTGTTCTTCCGCGAATCGCAGGCGACGTTCAATTGCCCGAATTGAAGTTAGATACTGTTCGAGTTTGTCCCGGTCAATGGCCCCCAATTGTCGTTGTAATGATTTGGCGTCTTCCAGGACAAGGTCTAGCACGCTGTTGTCCGGAGCAAATTGATCGGTGGTGCGAAACATCTGATCGAATACAATGCGGGGTTCGATTTCCCGAGCGGCAGGTGTTTTCTCATCCAGCCACGAAATTGTGTTTCGAGGAAGGCTTTTTGAAAAGTAGCCTTCGCCACGTACTGAAAGTTGTAGTGAATTCAGCAGAGTGTCTTTACCGACATGGTCGGCCGCCAGTTGGTCGACAGATTTGCCGCCTGCGCTCACGTGGCGTCCAGAGTATTCACCTCCGGTCAGCCAGGTAGCGGTACCTGCCATATGTCCATTTCCGCGCGGAGTCCATATGTTGCGTGGAATGAGCAATTGCTTTCTGTGGCGTTCCAGAGGCTTCATCCACTTGTTAAGCTGCTCAAGTCGCCCGTCGCCTGAGACTCTCTCGGGTTCCCAACTTCCTTCAGCTACGCCATTTGGGAAATAGAGGAACGCCATACGGGCCTGGGAAGGTTGGTCATAAAGATTGCCTTTGGCGTCCTGCATGCACTCCAGTAATGGTAATGCTAGTGAAGCCCCGAATCCCTGGAGAGCAGTTCGTCGTGTTAATCGCCAAGATTTATTCATTGGTAGGCTCTTGTTCTGTTTCAGGTAAGCGTTTGTATTGGAATGGATAGCTGTCGACGATTCCGTTGACGAGTGTTAGTAGTGAATAATCATTGGCTACCATGTCGGTATAGATTGTTTGGATGGCAGGCTCGTCGTAGTACTCTAATTGGCGTCCTAAGGCATAAGAAAGTAGTTTTCGCGTAAGTTGCTTGACGAATTCTTCGTGATATTCTTCTACAATGGCCAGTTTTAGCCCGGCAGGCCCTTCGAATTCAGAGCCGTTAGGCAAGGTTGCTCGGGTATCTATTGTTTTACCTCGTGAACGAACCTGATGTCGGCCAAAGAAATCAAAGTTTTCCAGTGCCACGCCCAGCGGGTCGATTTGGTCGTGACATGATGCACACCGCCGGTCTTCGCGATGGAGTGCAAGTTTTTCCGCGGTTGATAAGTCACGCCGGCGTTCGACGCGAGGCTCAAATTCCGCAGCACCCGGAGGTGGAGGTGGAGGTGGAGTTCCCAGGATTGTCGTCAGCACCCAGTTGCCTCGCACAATTGGGCTGGTTCGTCCGGGAAAAGAAGTGACTGCCATCAGGCTACCCTGCCCAAGTAAGCCACCGCGATGCGGTGACGTAAGGTTGATTAGCCGCATTTCCTGACCCCGAACATTGGAGATGCGGTAGTGTTTTGCAAGTTCTTCATTGATAAATGTATAGTCTGCCAGCAACAGTTCCGTGGCGGACTTGTTTTCCCGGAATGCATGATTAAGTAGCATGGCTGTTTCCTGACGCATGGCATCCATGAGAGTGTCCGTGCACCAGGGATTGTCGATAGGATCCATTCTGATGCGTGTGCCCAGATGTTCAAAGCCTAACCATTGCCCACCAAAGATTGTGCCGATTGTATCTGCTTTAGGTGATAACAGCATGCGAGTGATTTGCTTTTGAAGGGTGGCGTGGTCGGAGAGTTTGTTTTGTCGGGCAAGTTCAAACAGTTCCTTGTCCGGCATACTTGCCCAAAGGAAATAGGAAAGCCTGTTCGCCAAATTGAATTGGTTAATACGGAAGGTATCATCATAATTGAGAATATCTTCGGTCTTGAAAAGGAATTGTGGGGAGATCAGGACGGTGTCAATGAGCTTTTTATAGGCAAGTCGTCGATTACCGGTTTTCTGATAAGTAGCGATAAACAAACGCCGATAGCGGTCTCTTTCATGAACAGTAACCGGTCTCCTGAATGCTCGCGATAAAAACGTTTCAAGAAATGGGTCAGAAGTAACCGTTGCACCGTCGCTTAGGTTGATATGAAGGTCGTTGTGTAAATGACTGTTGTCGTCGCTGAGAATTGAATTGCTGATTTCATCTGCCGCATGTACAAATCGCTCAAACAGCTGAGGCTGAAGAAAAAGAGTGTTGGCGGAATTGTCGAAACCACTATTTCCACTTAAATCGTTTGGGAATTTGCTGCTGGGGCGAAGTTTGAGTCCAAACAAGTCAGAGACGGTGTTGTCATATTCAATGTTCGATAGGCGTCTGGTTGGCTCGTATCCCGGATCTCGAATTGACGAGTAATCGAAGTTTTCAATCTCGTCGGCCAGAAGTGACAGCATCTTTTGCCGCTCGACGCTGGTGGGTTGCTCAGCATCTTTCGGAGGCATTTCACCTCCCCGGATACGATCGGTGATAATTAGCCAATTCTGCTTGTTCCGGATAAGAGGCTGCTGTTTTAGCAGAGATACAACGTCGAGTTGTCCGTGGGATTCATTAGCGTTGTGACAATCGGCACAGTAACGTACCAGATCGTGTTCTAGTAATCTGTTTTTAGATGCAATTTCGGGTTGGGGTTGTGCCTGAACCGTTATAGTCATGGAAAACAGGCCGACAGCAGTGAGGAGATAGGTTTTCATAGTCTTCATTTTAATAACTCGTGCCAGCCGCTTGCAGGGGAGTTTTGTTGGGAGCGCGTGACCGGTACAAGCAACAAATTAGAATTTGTTACAATGAATTTTTGGTGTTGATCTGTCATTCGGATTAAGTCAGTTCCGGAAACTTACTCGAACTAAAGATGAAGAAGATGTTCTATAGAGTTATTGTGGCTTTAGCGCTGCTAGGTTTGGCTATTGAGCATGCGCAAGCTGATAGATTTCAGGACGACATAAAGCCTTATTTGCAGAAATTTTGCACGGAATGCCATGGCAAAAAAGATCCCAAAGGTGGCCTTGATTTAACTGCTTTTGACTCTGATCAGAGCTTAGTGCGTAGTTTTCGAAAATGGGATGACATTACCAACTTTATTCGAAGCGGTGAAATGCCACCTAAAGGATCTCCACAGCCGGAGATCGAACAGAGCAACAGAGTTTTAGCCGCAGTGGAAAGTGTTTTGTTGAAAGAAGCCCGGAAGCACGCTGGTGATCCGGGGTTCGTACCTCCCAGGCGTCTTAGCAATACTGAATACGATCACTCCATCCGTGATCTCACCGGCGTGGATATTCAGCCAACACGTACGTTCCCTCCCGACCCAGCGGGTGGCGAAGGGTTTGATAATACCGGTGAAGCTCTAAGCATGTCGCCGAACTTGTTAAAGAAATACTTGTCAGCAGCAGAAGAGGTGGCAAGCCATCTCCTGTTGAAGACTGACGGCGCCACCTTCGTAAAAACTCCGGCAGTCTCTTACAACGAACGTCGTAAGCTGACTGAGCTGGCAATTATAGACTTCTACAACAATCGTAAAGTGGATATCCGCCAATATGTTGAAGCGGCCTGGCGATATCGTTATCTGGAAGCGGATATCGGCTTGTCCAGTTACGCAACTGACAATGGACTTAGTCCCAAATATTTGAACTTGGTTTTTGAAACGCTTGTTAGTTCATCCGGCGGTGATGGATTTATGCGACGGTTAGGTAAATTCTGGGATGTGGTCCCTATGCCGGAGAACCAAACGCATATACCTGCTGAATTCAACGAGTTGATGAGCTTCATTGAGTTTTCCCGTAAGAGTCTAACGCCTGAATTAAAGGGACTTATTAAATCCAATGCAGGTAATTGGCCGATTCATTGGCTCGACTTTCGAGCAAAAACAGCTTCGGTTAGAGATCAGTTCTCAACGGAACAGCTAAAGCCGGATCAGTTGGTTGTTGTCGGTCGTGTGCCGGAATTTAGTGAGCAGGAAGGTGACATCTCCATATTTATTCACATTGATGAAGGGTTTGTGGATGGCAATGGATTCGTCCTGATCGAGCGGCCGGTTTTCAGTGACAATCGCAATTTGCCTAAGAATGATGACGAATTTGAAAAGCACAATGTGATTTCACTTCAAGATGTACTGGGGAAGCATCAGCCGGAATTAGCGCAGCAATTGCAGTTTGGTGTTCATCCTATGAACTCAGAGTCTGTTGTGGAAATCGCCGAAGATTCATTGGTCCTTAAAACTGGAGCTCGAATTGAAATACGCCTCGACCAGGAAGCTCAGCAAAGGCTTCGGGGCCAGTTTCTGCTGCTGCCCTTTAAGCTTGATGGACAGTTTAGTAAGTCAACAAGTGTTTTTGTTCAGGCTAACCTCAAGACTGCTCCGCTTAACACATTTAGTCCATCCGCTCATCACCTCATTTACCGGGAATCACAGGCAGCTGAGGCATTGAGTTTGTCGGCGGCTAGATTTTGCAGTACTTTCCCGAATCGATTCTTCTATGTCGATGATAAACGTGGGTTAGCTGCCGGGTTCCATCTGGTGGAAGGATTCTTTCGTGATGATAAGCCTCTTGTTGATAAAGTCTTAAGTGATACAGAAGTCGCCGACCTGAATAAGATGTGGGAGGAATTGGATTTTGTCACCAACCGTACAGAGACTCTACTACGCGGGTTTGTATGGTTTGAACGGTCAGAACGCCATGTGCTTCATGGACGTGATTGGGATTATTTGCGAGCTGAAGACCCTGCTCTTGTCACCGCAGAATTGCTCGATCGTTTTGAAGTCCAGTACCTGAAAAAAATGGGAACGCCGTCGAAAGAGGGTACGGAGGAAGCCTCACGGCGTGTCATTGAACCGGAGAATCCGAGTGAAAAATTCGATATGGTGCACGGTTTTTTTGAAAGCATCCGAGCTGGATTGAAGAAGCAACAGGTAGTTTTGGCAGCGGCCGAGCCGAAAGGGTTGGCTGATGTCCTGATATTCGCAGCTCGCGCATACAAGCGATCGCTGACGGATCAGGAATTGGCAGGGCTCCGCGGGCTCTATCAATCGTTGCGGGATGATGGGCAGTCGGTAGAGTCGAGTTTGCGAGGTTTGGTGACAGCTGTTTTGATGTCACCGGAATTCATTTTTAGATATAACGGCAACCGCGCAGGCAAAGGTGTCATTCCGTTAGATGACAGAGATTTGGCAAATCGTCTGAGTTATTTTTTGTGGTCTTCTGTGCCTGATGACGAGTTGCTTCTGGCCGCCAATCGTCAGGAATTGACTGATGACGGAAATCTGCAATTACACGCTGGTCGAATGTTGCAGGATGATCGTGTGGAGGCATTAGCCCGGGAGTTTTTTGGGCAATGGCTTCGCTTTCGGGACTACCTGGATAAAGATCCGATCAATCCCGATGCGTTTCCAGAATACACACACGAATTACGTGCCGCGATGTGGCGTGAACCCATCGAGCTAGGTGAGAGTATTATTCGTAATGACCTTCCAATCACGACGCTGATCAACGGCGACTCGACACATGTAAACGGAGTTCTTGCTCGTCATTACGGTGGAGAGATTCAACGGCAATGGGAGGAAGCTCGTAAGCAATTGCAGAATCATCTCGATGTAACCGGGCAGACGGCACTAACGAAGAAAGAGCTTGATGCCGTTTGGTTTGAGATTGATGGTCTTCTGGCTGAGGGACGCGGAGGACTATTTGGGATGGCCGTGATTCTGGCAAAAAATTCGAGCGGGGAGCGAACAAGTCCGGTGAAACGAGGGTTTTGGACGGTACATCACCTGTTAGGTCAGCATTTTCCTCCACCACCGGCCGACGTGCCGGAATTGCCGGACTCAGTTAAGGATGGTGAGCATTCGTTGCGAGAACTGCTCAACGCTCATGTATCCGATGCATCGTGCTCGATCTGCCATAAACATTTCGATTACCTGGGCCTGGCGCAAGAGAGCTTCGATCCCATCGGGCGATTTCGTGGTCAGGATATTGCCGGACGTCCAATCGACGACGCGGTTACTTTGCCTGACGGTGAAATTGCTAAAGGCATCGCTGGCCTGATTAAGTATATTGAGCAACATCGCCAACAGGAATTTATTCGTACGTTTTGTCGTAAGTTTCTCGGGTATGCACTTGGGCGAAGTGTCGAGCTCTCCGATAGACAGTTACTTGACGAAATGATAGAAGCATTGAAAGCGAATGATTACAGGTTCTCAGCTCTGGTGATGACCGTTGTTGAAAGCCGCCAATTTAGATATCAACGCGCTCGAGACTTTGTAACGTCAGCAAGGTAAAAGAGTCGATAAATTGAATAGAGCTACTTATAGTTAAGAGTAACAATCTTCAGGTTCTGATAACAGTTCTCCGTAAGGATTAACAACATGGTTCAATCTCAAATTACTCGCCGAATGGTTTTGTCCGGTCTGGGGGCCAGCGTTGCATTACCGTGGTTGGAGTCCGGCAAGTTGCTGGGGGTCGAGCAAACCCGTGAGTTACCAAAACGCTTTGGCTTCATGTTTTGGGGCGATGGTATTCATCCCGCCGAATGGTGGACTAAAGGTAATGGCGAACAAATGGAATTGGGGCCAGTTTTTGAATCGCTGGCCGATATAAAGAACGAGATTAACTTTATTCATGGGCTCAAGCATCCGAGCAACGTTGTCGGCGGGCACGCCAAAGGGGCGGCCGGAATGCTGACAGGTCATGCGCCTCAGGGAGGTCGTGACATCGAAGGTGAAATCAGTCTGGATCAGGTGCTCGCTAATGCCTGGGAAGATGAAACCGTTTTACCCAGTTTAGTATTGGCGTGTGAAAGGCCGGTAAGTGGGTTTCACGAATCCGGTTACTCCATGATGTACGCCAGTCATTTGTCATGGCGAAACCCTGTCTCTCCTGTGCCAAGTGAATTGTATCCGGCTCTGGCTTTTGACAGCCTGTTTGAAAGTAAGGGAAGTAAAACGCATCTTAGTGTCTTGGACCACGTGCGAGAGCAACTCGGTGATGTGGCTCGTAAAGTGTCTTTTGCAGACCGGGCGAAGATCGAAGAGTATTCGACGAGTGTTCGGGAAGTTGAACAGCGTTTAGCAAAGATGCAAAAACGCAACGTTGAGGAAACAGCAGACAAAACAGCCTCTTCGAATGAGGATCGGCCGAATGATGGGATTCCCAATCAATTGGACGAACACGCGCGACTGATGTGCGACATCATTGCTCTGGCATTCCAGACCGACAGAACTCGAGTCAGCACGTTAGTATTGACGAACAATCTTTCAGGCCAAATCTATCCGTTTCTTGGATTGAATGTGGATCATCACAATTATTCGCATAGTTGTCATGGCGAGGAATTTGCAAAGATTACCAGATTTTGGGTTGAGCAGTATGGTTACCTTGTCCGTAAGTTGGCGAACATGCAGGAGGGTGATGGTACGGTACTGGATAATTGCTGTTTGATGGCGGCCAATGAGCAGTGGACTTTCCACAACGGAGCTAAAGTGCCTCTTATGATGGCCGGGTCGATGGGTGGCAATTTTGAAACTGGACGTACTCTGGACTTTGATAAAGCAGATAACGACAAAATGAGTTCTCTTTATCTGACCATTCTGGAGCGAATGGATCTGGGACGTGAGTCGTTCGGGAATAGTTCAGAGGCCCTGACTGGAGTTTGAGAATTTATCAGTTAACCCTAAGGCTGAATAAGTTTCAGTAGTCCTCGCTCTTCTTTGCCCAAGCGAATGATTGGAACAGTGATTTGTTCATTACCTTCGGTCTCTAGAACTACACTAGATCCTGAAATTGAAACAACCTTTGCGCTAATTGAGAAGTTCCCTGACTCATCTTTCCATGTTCTAATTGCGAATGGTTCGAAATTAGGCAGTTCGAAATCACTGCCTTCGAGGCGACGCAACTCCTGTAAGATCAATTCTCTTTTAGCATTCGTGCGACTGAGAAGTGCTAGCCTCGTAAGCGCATGTACAGCTTTGCTCTTTCCTCCACGGGCATATTGGACTAGGAATGCCTTTTCGATTTCACGTGCTTGTTCGATTGTCGAGATCAGTTCTGTATTTTTCTCGACTTCTTTGAGGGTGTTTCGATATTTGTTCAGTAGTGCCTCGTCAAACTGGTAAATTCTTTGACCCAGAAGTAGCGTGAACAAACTTTGCATCTGGATTTCGTTAGAATCTAATTGGAATTGAAGAGATTCTAAGTTTGCTAGTCCCTTTTGGCTTAAATTCGACAACAGTTCAGTGGCCTGAGTACTGGCTTCTGAAAAGCCGGCGTTGGGCCCAAGAAGCCCGGCCTTAATTGAAGGCTGTAAGTTTATGAAAGTCCGATATAAATCTCCCGCTTCGAAAGCGGTTTTAGCAAGAGCAGTAGCGGCCCTTAAGTTATTCTCTTGTGCCGGCGACAGAATTCGACCTGCTTGGCGTAATGCTTCCCGCATCATGGCGGGCAATTGGTCTCCTGGAAGTCCTCCGCTTGCGCCATAGATTTTCTTATTGTCAGCACGAATCACATAGACAAATGGCAATCTGTTGCCTTGAATCGGAAATTGGCGTCGAACTTTGTTCGCGTCGTCAGTGTCCACATTAAGTTTAAGTGGTACGAACTGTACCACGAGCGGTCTAAGAGCGGGTTCGGTTACAAAACGTCGCTCTAAAACTTTACAACTCGGTCAGCCGTCACGACCGAGCATGATGAACATTGGTTTTCCTGATTGCTGTGATAGTTTTTGCGCCTGGACAAAATTGGTTTGTGCCAAGGCGGCTGGAAGAAAGATGGAGCTTAGGAAAAGCGAGAGAGAAAAAAACACTGGTTTCATGACATTGCGTCCAAATTTTGAAAATGAGATTATCGCCGGACGATTAAATAGTATCTTCAGTCAGGGAATTAGGAAACCTGTAATCCTGAGTGGATTTAAGATGCCATTCGAAAATAGAGGTTTGTATGAAGGTGAATGAATTCTTACTTTGACATTTAGATTGTTTTGGTGTGAATGTTTTAAACCAGCTAAAATATCAGATATGAAATTCCTAATTTTCACATCGGTATTGTTTTTTTCCGTGTTCGCACATTCACAGGAGCCGTTACCTGATGGTGTGAAGTATGAACATTTAAAGATTCCTATGCGTGACGGGATTCGTCTCAGTGCGCATGCCTTTTTCCCGGCAGGTGACGGTCCGTGGCCGGTTTTGTATGAACAGCGTTATGCAGACGCCTCTAGTCGCGGTCATCAACTTGCTTTTGCTGATATCGCCAAACATGGGTATGTCGTGGTATGCGGAAACTTTCGCGGTAGTCAGAAATCGGAGGGAGTTTGGATCGGTTATCGCAGTCTAAGTCTCGGTCGCCACAAAGATGGATACGATGCCATCGAGTGGTTAGCCAGCCAGGAGTGGGCAACGGGCAAAGTCGGCACTTTTGGTAGTAGTCAAGCCGGGTATGCTCAGAACTTTGCTGCCATAAGCCGACCACCCAGTCTTGTAGCGCAGTACATGATTGATACCGGGCTAAGTTTGTATCAGGAAGGTTATCGCATTGGTGGTACAACCCGTCCGGAGCGATTCAAAGGGATGGATAGCCAGTGCCGGGAGCCTGCACACAACCAGGAACTAATGCGTGAATGGTTTGCACACCCAACCTATGATCGCTATTGGAAAGCAGAGGATACGTCCCGTCACTTTAGACGGATGAATGTGCCTTGCATGACGATTGGTAGTTGGTATGACTTCATGAACCAGGGCTCCATCGCCAGCTATATTGGCCGGCAGCATGAAGGCGGACCGGAATCGCGTGGTAACCAGAAATTACTGATTGGCCCGTGGCTGCACGGACGTTTTAACAAAGGACATAAAGTTGGAGAGCTGACGTATCCAGAGAACGCAGGTATCGACATGGTTGCGCATATGGTGTCATGGTTTGATTACTATCTTAAGGATAAAGACAACGGCGTTGGGCAATGGCCAACCGTGAAATACTATGTTATGGGAGCGACGGGTGAAGATGACGCTCCGGGTAATCAGTGGCGGGAAGCCAGCGACTGGCCGAGGACGGAAGCGACGGCTCGTGAGCCGTTGTTTCTAGCCGATAAAGGGAAACTGCAGTGGGAATTGCCGGATGGTCAGCCAGAAGGTGTTTCCGAGTATGTTTCTGATCCAAGGAATCCGGCAGAGATTCCGGGGAGAAGTTTTCCGGGGGCCAGGGACGCGCGATCATTCGAAGAGCAGGACAATGTCTTGGTTTTTGATACTCCCGTCTTACAGGGGCCCCTCGAATTGACCGGCGAAATTACCGTGAAGCTTTACGTGACAAGTACGGCTCCGGATACCGACTTTATCGTTCGTGTTAGTGATGTCTATCCGGACGGCCGCTCCATTTTAATTGTGGATTACATTCAACGAGCACGATATCGCAAGGGCTTTGATAGGCAGGTCTTTTTGCAACCCGAGATCGTTCATGAAGTTGGGTTCGATGTTGGGCATCTTAGTCAGGTCTTCAACACGGGGCATAAACTGAGAGTGACAGTGGCAAGTACGGGAGCACCTTTATACGAACCAAATCCGCAGAACGGCAAGCCCGAGACGATTGAATTCCCTGAGGATGCAGTCAGTGCGATCAACGCGATTTATCATACTGGAACCTACCCTTCGCATCTTTTGGTTCCAGTCGTCGACACAGTTTATGGGAGTAAATGATATGAAGCGAAGGCAATTTTTAGGAGCCGGTGCCGGCGTATTAGCCGCCGGGACAGTGGTTTCAGCAAACTCCGCGACCCGTGATCTTAGTGTCCCGGCCACTGAAGTCTATGACATGGGGAATCGCCGTGAATTGTTTGTCGATGATTTCTTGGTAGACACAATTGAAGGTGAATTGAACTATAGACTACATTCGCCTCACCCCCAGGAACAGGTCATTCGTCAGGACAAACCGTGGGAAGGTAACGCAAGTAGTTATCACACGGTTTTTAAAGACGGTGATACCTACCGCATGTATTATCGAGGCCATGACTTTGACATGACTGGCGGGACCTTGAAGTTTACCCACGGCGAATGTACCTGCTATGCCGAAAGTAAGGATGGGATTCATTGGGAGAAACCTCAATTAGGGTTGTTTGAATTTGAGGGTAGTAAGAAGAATAATATCGTCTGGATGGGGCCAGGTAGTCATAACTTCAGCCCTTTTGTGGATGAGCGGCCGGATTGCCCGGAAGACGAACGCCTGAAAGCAATTGGTGGTCTCGCACACAATGGTGGAATGCGATTGTTTAAGTCTGCGGACGGGACGAATTGGAAGCAGGTAGGCGACAAGGGGGTGATCACCGTCGGTGCATTTGATTCGGCGAATATTGCGTTCTGGGATAAGTCCATTGGCCGTTACCGAGCTTACTATCGGATCTTTACCGGCGGGACGACAACCGCCAAAGTTTGGAAGCCAGGTGGAATTCGAGCCATACGAACAGCTGTCTCGGATGACTTAGTGAATTGGGAAGGTTTTCAGGATTTAACCTACGGCGATTCTCCTCCACAGCAGATGTACACCAACAATGTAATCTCCTACCACCGTGCTCCTCATATTCTGATTGGCTTTCCAATGCGATATGTGGAACGTGGTTGGAGTCCGACGATGAAGGATTTGCCCGATTTGGAAAATCGGGAATTGCGTTCGCAGGCCCACTTGCGATACGGCACAGCGTTAACGGAGACGCAGATTATGACTAGCCGTGATGGTGTGGAATTTAAGCGATGGGATGAAGCCTTTCTTCGCCCGGGTGTCGAGCGTAAAGATTCGTGGTACTACGGCCACAACAATGTAGCCTGGAATATGGCGTTAACAGCGAGTCGGTTTGAAAACGCTGAAGATGAATTGAGCTTTTATGCAGAGTCGGGAGGCTGGCACGGGGCAGGTAAGATTCTCACTCGCCATACGCTGCGTCAGGACGGATTTGTATCTGTGCATTCGACCCTTAAGGGTGGAAGGCTGACGACTCGTCCATTGACCTTTTCAGGTAGCGAATTGGAATTAAACCTAAGCACGTCGGCGATCGGCTACGTTAAGGTGGAATGTTTAACGCCTGAAGGAACAGCTATTGATGCGTTTGGTATCGAGCAAGCTGATGAAACATTTGGCGATTCGTTAGCTCGCAAGGTAACGTGGGAAGGCTGGTCAGGCGTGAAGAAATTGTCTGGTAAACCGATTCGCTTACGATTCACGCTCAGCGATGCGGATTTGTATAGCTTTAAGTTTATTTAGGAATAGGTCGGAACAGGAAAGGTTTACCATGAAATTGTATCTCGCAGCCATTTTGATGGCGTTCGTCGTAGCCCCGGCCATCAGTGCTCAGGATGTTCAGAAAAAGCGGCGGGATGCTGTTTTGAACGATAAGAAACAGTTGGATCTCGATGATTATTGGGTTTACGACGACTTTGAAAAAGGCAGGAAAGAGGCGGAGAAAACCGGCAAGCCAATGCTGGTTGTCTTCAGGTGCCTGCCCTGAGAGGCTTGCCATTCATTTGACGAGCAGGTTGTTCGTCGTCAAGGTGAGTTAGCTAAGCTGTTCGATCAATTTGTCTGCGTACGACTGATCAAAGCAAATATGCTAGATCTCACTCTATTTCAATTCGATTTTGATCTGTCGTTTGCGATGTTTTTCATGAACGCAGATAAAACGATTTATGGTAGGTACGGAACCCGGTCATCTATCGAAGATGCCGAAAGCCATATGTCTCTAGATGGACTCGTCGCTGCGTTAGAAGGCGCATTGACCCTGCATAAAGGGTATCCCGATAATCAAGGTGTTTTAACAGGTAAGCAGGCCGCACCGACAAAATATAAAACGCCTAACGACTTCCCGTCCCTTCGAGGTAAATTTGGTTACGAACTTGATTACGGAGAAAGAGTAGTTCAGTCTTGCCTGCATTGCCATCAGATGATCGAAGCGGAGCGTCTTGTGTATCGGAACGAAAAGAAGCCGATTCCCGAAAAATTACTCTACCCACACCCGTTGCCTCAGACGATCGGTCTTCGGATGGATGTCGATACGAGAGCCACTGTGAAGGCAGTACTTCCAAATAGTGAAGCCGATGGAGCGGGAATAGAGCCGGGCGACGTTCTTGTTGCTCTGGACGATCAGGCGATTCTTTCAGTGGCAGATATTCAGTGGGCACTTCATAACGCTCCAAATTCCGGTGTGATTTCGGCAACCGTAGAACGAGGTAATTCGTACCTCAAACTAGAGATCAAGCTGGATACGCTTTGGCGGAAGAAAAATGATATATCATGGCGAGTTACCTCCTGGGACCTTCGGCGAATGGGAACTGGCGGACTTGTGTTTGAGCCTGTCACCACCATTCAGAAAACTCAGTTCGGAATTCCGTCCGACAAACTGGCACTACGAGTTAAGTACGTCGGCTTGTATGGAGCACATAGTGTTGCCAAACGGGCGGGAGTTAAACTCGGCGATGTCCTCGTGGCGTGTAATGAGAAAGATGATCATTGGACAACCACCCAGTTGTTGGGTTACCTGACTACGAAGCACAAGCCAGGAGATCTGGTGCCGATGGAATTTTTGCGAAACGGTCAGAGGATTCGCGTCCAAATTAGACAACAATAAATCACAAGCCGTTTTTCTATTCGTCTGAGATGAACGGAGCCAACTCGAGCGATGAAAGACGAGCGAATGATGAATCGCTGAGTTACGTAATTGTCGTAAGAATCTCTTAAGTGGCTCTTCGTTTCGGTCGCCTGCCCTGCCCTCCGGGGCGTCCTGAGCTTCTAGGGCCTCCAGAGCTTCTCGAGCCACTCGGCCGCCGCGAACCGCTGCGACCTCGTGAGCCTGCGCCCCCGTCACGGCGGCGTCCTCTGGAACCACCGTCACTTCGTGAATCTCCGTCCCCGTCACTTCGGCGGCGTCCTCTGGGGCCACCGTCGCGTCGTGAATTTCCTCGACCCCGTGAATCACGACGGTCTCCAAAGCTTCGTCGCCCGCGTTCACCACCACGCGAGTCTCTGCCTCCGAAACGTCTGGGCTTTTCGGGAGGCTCTTCCAGCCCCTTAACGCCTTCGGCGATATGTCCTTTGTCCGTCTTGACTCGTTTGTAGGAAACTCTTTGCCCTTCACCGAGAGAGTCAAAACGCCATCGACCAAAGACGCTCGTCATGTGGAAATAGAGTTCCTTGCCGGTTTTCGTTTTGATAAATCCAAACCCCTTTGGAGATAGCTTAACGATTTCTCCTTCAGAAATTCGGGCTCGTTTCGGAGTCGGGCGAACCTTTATTTTGCGGGGTTCGTTATTGTTTTCAGACGTAGGTGGGTTGTCAGATCTTCTTAAAGATCGCTTGATCGGAGATTTGGGCTTGTTTTTCTGACCTTCGGTCATTGGAATCTCCAGTAGTGCGGACAACTCGTCGGTGGGTTCAGGTTCTAGAATTGAATCAATGGCATCAGGCGTAATTAGGTCCAGCCCGTTATCTTCCAGAGTAATTTCGTCTTCGCTTAACTCGACCGGCGCGGACTCGTCTTCGTTCATGGTGTCGGTGGAACCATTCTGGCTCGTGTCTTCGATATCCTCTTTATCCTCGACGACGTTTTCTTCAGTGGAGGATAAAGACGCCTGCGCGGGAGATCCTTTCACAGCAGTTATTGCTTGATGATAAGAGTCGCCACGATTTTCGAAGACGTCGATGGGGAAACCAATTAGCTTCTCGATTTCGGCAAGAATGCCTTTCTCATGCGTAGCACAAAAGGAAATCGCAATGCCTTCGGCGCCGGCTCGCCCGGTGCGTCCGATTCGATGAACGTAGTCCTCGATGTCGAACGGTAGATCATAATTAAAAACATGGGTTATCCCGTCGATGTCGATTCCACGTGAAGCGACATCCGTAGCCACTAAGATCTGGACGTTCTCTTTGCGGAACTTATTCATGATACGCTCACGCTGGGTTTGACGTTTATTACCGTGAATCGTATCGGTTTTGAATCCCTTTTTGTTAAGCCATCCCGTTAGCTTATCCGCCGTATGCTTTTTGTTGACGAAAACCATGGTTTGCCCCGGCGTCAATTCATGGAGGAGCCTGAGTAGTAAAGGTCTTTTCTTTGAATTCTCTACATAACATAGATGCTGTGATACCGTTTCAACTGCCGGGTATTCTGGTGCGATATCGACACGAACCGAGTCCCGAAGTAGTCCGCCCGCCAGTTTCGCGACCTTTTTATCAATTGTTGCCGAGAAAAACAGCGATTGTCGCTGCTCGGGAAGCTCTGCCATGATACGTTCTAGATCCGGCTGGAAGCCCATGTCGAGCATGCGATCGGCCTCGTCTAAAACGAAGTATTTCAGTTCATCTAAACGCAATGCGTCCTGTTGAAGCAAGTCGATTAGACGTCCGGGAGTTGCAATGACGATATGCGCTCCTCGTTTCATTGCTTTGATTTGACGCACTTCCGAAACACCACCATAGATGAGTGTGTGTCGGAGAAATAAGTGCGTCCCGTATGTATCAAAACTCTTACCAATCTGAATCACTAACTCACGAGTTGGAGCTAGCACCAAAGCTTTTGGACGATAAGGCGTGGCCTTGCGGTTCTTTTGTCCCAAGGCATTAAGGATTGGTAACGCGAATGCTGCTGTTTTACCTGTTCCGGTTTGAGCGCAACCAAGGATATCTTTTCCTTCCAACGCGGGTGGAATCGTCTGGATCTGTATGGGAGTTGGCTCAACGTATCCGGCATCCGCTAGCGCGCGTTGCAATTGGTCCATTAGGTTGATTTGCTGGAAGTCCATAAGCGGCTAGTTTAGCTCTGTAAGCATTGAGGGAATACGGCAGGACTTACTGACTATAGCTATGACAGATGATATCGAATAGTGCAAACTAGAGCTCCAGAGCAGCGATTATTCGATGATTTGGAGCCACCATGGACGTTGGCCGGTATCGATCGTGTCTATTCTTGTTAACACTCCGGTTCGCCGGTTGCGTTTGAACACAGCTATTTTGCCAGAATCCTGTCCGCCGGCATAAAGCCATTTTCCAGATGGACTGATTGCAAAGCTGCGAGGATTAGGTTCAGTCGCGTAGATGCCGACGGTGCTCAATTCACCTGTGCGGGGGGTGATTCGGAAGGTGGCGATGCTGTTATGCCCGCGGTTGGCGACATAGACAAATCGCCCGTCTTCCGAAAGAGTCATGCGAGCTGTCGCCCCTTTTCCGTTCGGCCAGTCATCCGGCACTGAGGAAATAACTTGCTTCGTGTTTAACAGACCATCTGGTCTGATTTCATAAAAGACCGCCTTATTGCCCTGTTCGTAATCTCCATAAAGCCAGGGTTTCGTTGGATGAGTTGCTAAATGGCGAGGTCCTGTCTTCTCTGCTGAAATCAACGAACCATTCTCCAGCGTCGTCAACTGTCCCGTCTGATCATTGAATCCAAATTGAACAATCAGGTTCGGGCCCGTATGTGGAATATAAACAAATCGATTGTCTCGTGTAGCGGCTACGCCATGTGCGTTTAGTGCCGTTTCACCAAAGAAACTTGCCTTGGAATTGAGGCGGCCCTGCCCGTCAACAGCATGAACAGAGACCCGTCCTGTATGGTAGTAGGCCGTGATCAACCAATTGCCGGAGTAGTCCTGCCAGTGGTATGCCGGGTCCTGGTCAACGTTGATGGTGCTTAAATGCTTGAGTTCGCCGGTTTGGTGGTCGATTGCAAATGAAGCAAGTCCTCCGGCATTGCGTAGCGACAGAAAGAGGACTTCTCCATCCTGCGAAACCGACATTGGCCCGGGGTCTGATTCAGTTTTGTGATTTCTAACATGGGTAAGTTGGCCGGTTCGCGAATTTATTTCGAAAACTGCAATGTGTTTCTCGTCCGGAAGCGAGACAAGTAGGAAAGGTTTCGCCCATAAATGTGAAGTGCTAAGCGTTATGAGCAAAACGATAAGTAGCCGAAAAAGCACCGCGTTGTCCTTTTTTAAATGAAGTCGTGAGTTAATCGTGATGGATTAGCTGAGAATGTCATGGACGACTTCGCCGTGAATGTCTGTTAATCGGAAGTCGCGACCAGCATAGCGATAAGTCAGTTTTGTGTGGTCCAGCCCGAGTTGGTGTAGCAACGTTGCATGGAGGTCATGGAAATGTACTTTGTTTTCAACAGCATAATATCCATACTCATCGGTGGCGCCATATTGTACACCCGGCTTAAAGCCACCTCCTGCGAAGAACATTGTACAGGCATGCGGATTGTGATCCCGGCCGTCTCGCCCGCCTTGAGAAACTGGTGTACGCCCGAATTCACCTCCCCACCAAACAATGGTGTCTTCAAGCAATCCTCGTTGCTTTAAGTCGGTAAGTAAAGCGGCTATCGGTTGATCGACTTCCATCGCATTGTTTCGATGACCACCATTAAGACCGCCATGTTGATCCCATTTGTAGCTATGGGAAAGCTGGATAAATCGAACTCCTGCTTCGGCGAATCGACGAGCCATCAGGCACTGTAACCCGAAATCTTTCGTGGGGCCGTTGTTGATTCCGTACATCTCCAGCGTTTCGGCGGTCTCTGTGGAGATGTCCTGTAGTTCCGGCGCCTGCGTTTGCAGTCTAAATGCCAGCTCAAACGACTTAATCCGAGATTCCAGTTCCGAGTCGGGGCCGGTTGCTTCGAGATGCTTTCTGTTGATGTCTTTCAACATCCTCTGTTCTAATTGCTGGATTGCAGTTGGGGTTGCTCCCTGGATGAAAGGGATCTTTGCGTTTTCACTTGCTGTTCCTGCGTTCCCGATTGGAGTTCCCTGATAAAGCGCAGGTAGAAAGACACTTCCCCAATTATTTGCGCCGCCATGGGTCAATGAAGGGCAGACCGTGATATAGCAGGGAAGATTCTGATTCTCGTTGCCCAGTCCGTAACCCAGCCAACTACCCATGCTTGGCCGAATAAAGGTGTCGCTGCCAGTATGCAGCTCCAGTAGGGCTGCACCGTGACGAGAATTCGACCCGTGAACGGATTTTACGAAAGTCAGGTCATCGACGTGTTGAGCAATATGAGGAAAAATCTCACTGACCCACATGCCGGATTTACCGTGTTGCTGGAATTTGAAGGGAGACTTTAGGAGGTTGCCAGTCGCCCCGGAAACAACCCTTGGTTTAGCAAACGGAACCGGCTTGTCGTCGTCTTTCTCAAGCTGCGGTTTGTAGTCAAACGTGTCGATCTGGCTTGGTCCTCCATGCATGAACAGGAAGATGATGCGTTTGGCTCGGGCTGGAAAATGAGGTTGACGGGCAATCAGATTCGGCTCCTCGGCCCTTATACTTTGCTCCATCAGTCCAGCCAGCGCCAGAGAACCGAATCCCACCGCGGTATTTTTTAGTAGTTGTCTTCTGGTTTGCATGAGACTTGTTGTTTGGTTTCGAGTTATTCGACGTAAAAGAATTCGTTGGTTGATAGTAGAACCCGGCATAAACTTTGCCAGGCTGCCAGTTCCGCATCCTCAGTGGCCATACCGGCAGCCGTGGCTGTAACAGTGACTTGTTGGGTGTATTCCTGCGCATTTGCAATTTCATGCTCATTTGGCTGACGCCCCATGATGATTGAATAAGCTCGGTTAATCCTTTCACTGCCATTCAGGGCAGTGAGTCGAGTGGCGAGTTCAGAGGTGGCTTCGTCAACCAACGAGCTGTTCATCATGAAGAGAGCTTGCGGCGCGACTGTGGTTGTATTGCGATCTCCGTTTGAGACGGCAGGGTCAGGAAAATCCAACGCCTGAAGGACTTCGTAGACCGAGCTTCGGACAACAGGCAGATAAACGCTTCTGCGATAATTATCAAATTCATCGGTGATGTTGGTGTTGGAGCCAGTCACGTATGCTCTGTTTTTAACCTTCAGTAAGGTACCACCCATGCTGTTGTCGAGACCAGGGCCCAAAGCAAGAACACTATCTCGCACTTCCTCGCCGGTTAATCTGCGGCGGTTGAATCGCCATAAAAGCGTGTTTTCTGGGTCGGTGGCGTTCCCCTCTTCGCTGTACGACGTGCTCATTTGGTATGTTGAAGAAAGCATGATCTGACGATGAAGTTGTTTCAGTGAACCACCATTGTCAGCCAATTCGAGGGCTAGGTAGTCAAGCAATTCAGGATGAGTGGGCAAGTCGCCAAGTGTGCCAAAGTTGTCCACGCTGGAAACAATTCCCCGGCCGAAGTGCCATCGCCAAAGCCGGTTGACCATGACGCGATTCACCAATGGGTGGGTTGGTTTGGCAAGCCAGTTTGCCAATTCCAGGCGTCCACTCTGTCCTCCGGCGATTGCCTCCTGGTCGGATCCTTCAATGATCTGTAGCATGCGTCGTGGCACGGTTTGACCAAGCGTGATGTGACTGCCACGAATGTGGATTTTGATATCTTCTGTCATTCCTTCGGTCACGCCCATGGCAACTTCAAAGACTGGTTTTTGAGAATCGAGTAAACCTATTTGAGAAGTGAGTGCCTTGCGTTGCTGTGCCAATTCAGATGGATACGCTGTGACCGGTATCGGATTAGGAATAGACGTTGGAAAATCTGTCCGCGAGATTTCTTCAAAAACCTCTTTGTAGACGGCTTTAGCTTCGTCGTCCAGGTTTTCATTTGCATGGTGACTGTCCACAATTAAACGGCGGTACAATACGGCGACTTCTTCGAGTGTTGCTGGAGGTGATTCCGCAAAAATTGCCTTAAGGACGGGAGGAGCATTGGCGCCGATGCCCTGATCGGTCTGTAGTTGTTGGAGAACCGGGGCTGCCTCTTTTGCAAATTCAGCGTCGTCAAGGCTTGCCAGAGCGAACCATATTGCAAACAGCGGATTCGTTTTTAGTTTGGGTTCTGAGAGGCTGCGTAAATACGCAAGCCATGAGCTTAGGAACGCTTTGTTGATGTTATAACTTCGTCCATAAGTGGTCAAACTCGGTGGTGCATCAGTTTCAAACGGCCACACTCCATTCTCAGGTTGTAAGACGAGAGCGAATTTGTCAATATGAGGATAAACCTTCGGCGAGTCCAACGTGAGTACATGTTTACCGGCATCTAATTCCATTTCTACTTCGGCGACCCACGTTTGGGTGTCCGGGAACCACGACCCGGTAACCTTGCCAAGAACGTTTTGAGCAATCATCCTGCCGTCGAGTTTGATACCGATAGAGCGAGAGTCCTTCGCAGCATAGCGAATCTCAAGGCTGTAGGTGCCGGGCGTTTCCACGATAATCTCATAGTCCGCAAAGCCCCCTTCTCCTCCGCTACCCACGATGCCGATTTCCTTGCCATAGCTGGCACTGAGAATACTCAGGGTCGTTCGGTGAGCCGCTTCAGCCTCAATTGCCAGATAGCCATTTTTTAGTTCGAACGGAGCGTCCTGTTTTTTGTGGACCGTAATACCGCTGGCGGCGATTGCATCGTCGAGGCTGCCTATCGCGTGCGTCGCTAAAAGATAACGGTCAGCGCGGTGGTGCAACTCCTGTTTTACCAGATCCTTGACGCTGGCATCGAGCTTGTTCTGTTCAGCTTTTGCCGCGGCTATTTCTTTATTTAATTTTTCCAGTTCCGCATTCTTATCCGGAGATAACAGCGGTTGTTCGAACCAGTCTGCCACGACATTATAGTTTTCCATCGACTTCGTGCTCTTGAAAATACCAGCAAGTGCATAGTAGTCCGCCGTTGGGATCGGATCGAATTTGTGGTCATGGCAGCGAGCACACCCGAGTGTGAGCCCCATAAATGCCTGGCCAAGTGTAGTTACCTGTTCATCGATGATGTCCATTTGCATTTTAACGGGATCATCTTCTGCCAGCATTTTGGGACCAATCGCCAGAAAACCAGTTGCCCGCAATCGATCCTCGGCAGCTAGTCGATCTGCCGGGACAGGCATTAAGTCCCCAGCTATCTGTTCTTTAATAAACTCCCCATAAGATTTGTCTTGATTCATCGAGCGAATGACATAATCCCGATACTGGTATGCAAATTCATAGGAAAGGTTTTCGTCTAAACCGTTGGAATCTGCATAACGTGCGACATCCAGCCAATGTCGGCCCCAGCGTTCGCCATACCGAGGTGAACTTAGCAGGCGATCTATGAGGTTGCTATAAGCATCCGGACGGTCATCCGCAAGGAAGGCTGCGATTTCAGTTGGCGTTGGTGGGAGTCCTGTAAGATCGAAGGTTGCACGCCGTATAAGAATACGTTTGTTCGCTTGAGACGAAGGAGGCAACCCTGCTTTCTCCAATCTGGCAAGAATGAAATAATCGATTGGCGTTTGAGCCCACGCCGTGTTCTCTACTGTCGGAAGTTCCGGGCGTACTGGCGGTTGATAGGCCCAGTAATTCTGTTGCTCTTGGGAGAATTCCGCTTTCAATGCATCAGAACTCTGGCCAATATTGGCCACAACATCATCTTCCTTTGGCCACGGTAACCCGATTTCAACCCATCGAGTGAAGTCAATGACTTGTGCACTCGTTAACTTCTCCTTCGGAGGCATTTTGAGAAATTCGTCATGCTTGATGGCGCTGATTAGCAGACTCTCTGTTGGCTTGCCGGGTTTTACAGCGGGCCCGAATTCTCCGCCTTTGAGAAATGCCTCGCGAAATTCCACGCTAAAGCGACTTTCAGGATCTTCGCCTGAATGGCAATCCTGACAATTTGTAATCAGTACGGGACGGATTTTAGTCTCAAAGAACGCGATATCTTCAGCACTAAACTGTTCCTCGGCAGTCAGGCTGGTGGTTGCAAACAGGGCGCAGGCGATAGCAAAGAGTCTATGAGTCATAACTAGCATTATAGTCGACCACCGATTGTCATTCGCCCTCAATTCGAGGTGCATGCGGATTCGGTTGAATCTCTAACTCAGGTCAGCCCCATCTAAATCGAACCCCTTTGATAAAGAGAGCGGCTGCAGGGAGGTTTATTTTCTGGCAGGAATAAGTGTGTAAAACCCGATCATCATTTCCTCCCACGTTTGATCGCCCCATGTTACCCATTTCGTAGGTTCGGGATTAGCGGGATTGTCTTGCGAGTTATCAAAGTGAGCTGTGCATTCGATTACCGTACCCTTGGGTAGGTATACGGGGTCGGCAAACCGGTATTCGTGTTGCCAGTTAAAGTCATAGAATGGCACACTTAACAGCGTCCGCTCTGTACCATCAGGGAATTTCGCCTGATATTTAAAGTCTTTTCCTCGCACATGCATATGAGGCATTAAAGCAAGGAGTTCCGAATCCGATTTGATCGTTCGTTTCGCAACCACCTGATGCCTGGAAGCAGCTGGAGGAATTCTGAACGAAAAATTTAAGGCTGCATCCTGGCGTGCAACATGTTTTGGGGGCTCCGGACAGAACTTCACGGCAAATTCGCTTCGGTCTAATTCCGGCTTGCCCGTGGGAGTGTAATGGAGTTGCCAGACCAGTTCATTTCCTGCTGGTAACTTAATACCGACTCCTTTAGGAAACATCGTAGGTTCTTCTCCGGGGGCAAATCCTCCAAGACTCTCAAGCCGGCGTGTTTGCGTACTACCTTTGGGGCGATGGTAGACGATGATATGGTGAACAGCCTTCCAGTTACCTGGCCGCGCTTCAGCTGCCTGAATCCAAACATCTTTGTCAAAGTTTGTTGGGGTCACGAAGTACTGGTATGCAACCGTCCCACTTGCTTTGACTTTATAGGTAGTAGGCATCTGGAACACGTGGTCCGGTTCGCCAATTTGCCAGCCGTCTGAGTATTCAGGATTCGCGGGTATTTGTTCTTCATCACCTTTGGGCATGCCTGCGTCAATCCAGCTAGTCAGTATGGATATCTCTTTAGGGCTCATGTGAAGTGCGTTTTCAAATTTACCGAATCTGGGGTCTGCGTTCCACGGTGGCATGCGTCGCGTCAGAACCGTTTCTTTAATCATTTCAGACCAGTTCCGGGCATCCTCGTACGTCAATAATGAAAACGGGGCGGCTGTATTATCTCGATGACAGTTTTGACATCGAGACTGAATGATTTTTGCAATGTGACTTGCGTAAGTGACTTTCGTCGTACTGTCGGTTGAGGATTTGCGAGTGATTAGGCAGCCTTCAGGATCCGTAACCGCGACTGCAGGTTGCTTGCCGTCGATCAATTGCTTTAAGGCTTCTTCCAGATCTGCCCTTCGGGCTTCTTCCCGCTTAAATCGATAACCAATGCGATCGTCAATTCGACCGACATATCTGATCTGGCGACGACGATCCAGAATAAATGCTTCGGGAGTACGCGTTGCTCCAAGGATATCCAGAGCGACCTGATCTTTATCGATGAGCACAGGAATCCTCAGCTTGTACTCCAATGCGTGTTTCTTAATTTCGTCAGGTGAGTCCGCCAGATTGGAATTGATTACCGTAAACTTGACGTTATGCTGAGCATATTTTTTACTTAATTCGTTCAGTTGTGGAATGTAGCTGTTGCCGATGGGACATTCCGTTCCCAAAAATACGAGAACGATAAAATCGACATCGGGGAAATCCGCCAGAGCAATTTCCCTGCCCGTAATTGATGGCAAGACAATATTTGGTATTTGGCGTCCAAGCAGGTCTGCTCGGGACGATTCGCTGCCTTGAGCCGTTAGCAGTGGAAAACAAATTAGAACTGTCAGTGAAACAATCAGGAGTCTCATAGTATGGGCCTTCGGCGACGAATGCATTTGTAAGTTGTGGTTTGAAGACGACTATTTATCAGGTAATAGTCTCGATTGATGGTCAATTTTCATTTTCACTCCGTCCCCTTCCAGAGTGGCATCCCACGAATCGTTGTTTCTAGTCGTCATGTGGAAATGGTGACTTTTAAACATGGAAGTAATTTCGTCGTGCAGTCCCATTTCCTTGAGGGATTTATACAGACGTTGTTCGCTGCGATGCAAGGCCTTTTGTGTATGGTAGATCGTCATCAATGCATCACGAACCTTTAAAGTTGGGTCTGTTGGCATTTCGCCGTCGAATTGCTTTGCTTTGGTGAACCAGACGTAACCCCAACGTTCCGGTCGATGCATATCAATAATTCCCTGCGGGGACCATACCCAGTTATCCTCTCGTATGTCTTTAACCTTTTGGTACTTTCCGTCCACGACTTCGTGCTTCCATTCAACACGCGAGAAATTCATACGCCAGTGATCGCCTTCTTTGGGCGGGGACGATTGATAGGCATACTCATCCAGTACGGACCATGGTATTGCCACTTCAACGCTCCAAAATTTGTCCCTGTCGGAAGGGTCGTTAAGAGTACCGTTGATGTGGACTGCCGTTTTCAAACCAGGGATTTCCCAGCTGTTGTCGGCAGGTCCTCCGTCTTTATACGGCTTTTTGAGGAACAAGTCCCAGCCAGTATTCAAAGCGTTCATTTCGAATTCATAGTATTCGTGATTGTCACCGTCAGGATCAATGAAAATTTCGATATCGTTGTCGTGAAATATTACGCTGTCATGCTTGGTGAGAGTCCCCCATACATGCGGCTCTTCCATCAGGCAGCCAAAGTAAAGGTACTTGTGATCCCAGAGCAGCTTGAAGCGAGTATCGAAGCGCGGCTTGGGCTTTACGTCACCTTCGATATCGGAATGAGGTTCTGACCAACGCCTATGCTTCCAGGCTCGGTCATCGAGCTTGCCGTCGATTTTGATACGGCCCGCAGCTTGAGTAGCTACGTAATTCAGTGGAGTGATCTTCCGCATCTTTTCCCAGTCTTCTCGAGTGTCAGCCTGAACGGCGGAAAACACTTGAGAAATGAGTGTGAGGCAAAATGCAGTTTTATAAAGACCGTTTGTCATAAATAGACCTGTCGTAGTTGATTAAGACTGAGGGATGTTTATCTCGATTTCAGCACTGAACGTGGAATGGACATCATGGCGTTCCTGGAATGTTCTTTGAATCGTCGAGGCACTGCGTGAAAGTTTGTCTTTGAACAGCACCTGCCCGTTGTATACGACCGTGACCTTCTTGTTGAAATCAATCATGTCATCATTAACTCGGATCAATAGCTGCGCAACGTCACTGTGCTCAATCGTGAATGTTTGGCCATCATGTCTCGCTCGAATGAGTGCTCTGGCTTTGATGTGTTCTTTTCCAACAGCCAGCCAGTAGAAGCGGCTGTGAGTGACATCGTCCTGCCGCCAGACAATCAGGTCGGGGGTCGGATTACGAGTGTGTTCGGCCATCCAGGGGACGGCAACCTTATCCTCCAGATTCATCCAATGGCCTTTCCCTTCGTGGAGTTTGACAAAGTTGATGTACCCTTCAGGATCGTTTTCGTGCAACTCGGCAAGCATCTTTTGCCATTCGGCTGCCTTCTTATTGCGGTTGTATGCTCCGTCTAAGGCTCCCATGTGCAGTGTAAATGGTAAATTGCGCAGTCCGTCCGGTCGGGTTTCATTGGGATGCCCAGCCATCATTGCGGCGGCTGCCAGACGGTCCGCCATCCGTGGTGCCAGTTGGTAAACACCATCGCCCCCGGCTGAATAGCCCATGATGTAAACACGATTTGGATTGACACCTTCAAAGAGAACCATGTTCTCAATCACTCGCTGAAAGAAGCCGTCAATATGCCCCTGATGCCAGAGATTCCAGGTGTTGGTAGGAGCCCGAGGGACGAAGTAAACCCCCTCTTTGGGATTGTATAGTCGTTTTTGGTTCTCGTACTGTCCGTCGTTTACGGCTGCCGGAGCGCCGCCGCCGCCATGCATCGAGATGAAAAGGCTGCGACCGTCGGCGGGTTTTTCACCATTAACCTTATACCAAAACGGCATCGTCAGGTCTCCGACATTTAGCACTCTTGCGTCGTGTTCCTTTTGCCGAGTTTTCTTTTCTGATTCAGAATATGATTTCCAAAGAGTTTCGATGTGTGCTTTCGCCTCTTTGGCTGATAACGAATCTTCGTTGCTCTGGATTTCTGCGATTGAACAGTCAGAGTCACTCGGTTCGGTGGCTTGATCTGAGGCAACGTTAAAGGTGATCAATTGATCTTTGCCTTCTGCCTTCACCTTGGTTTTGGTACGGTCTCCAATCGTTACAGTGTAAGTGGCTCCCACCGTTAACGGCACACTGACGTGGTCGTTTCGATCAAAGCTTTCATCATTTGTTTGGCCACGAAAGACTTCCGTGCCACTTGAATCTGTGATAACCAGTGGCAGTTTGATTCGGTCGCTTGAACCTTCTTTAAAGGCCACGAACATGACCCGGTCGATTCCTTCTGGCAACTCTTCTTTTAGCCGGGTATAGCGGTCGGTCACATTGACGGCGTAGACATAGCGAGCATCCCAGTCCCAAACCATAGGGAAGTGAATAGGAGTCTTTTTGTAGGAAGTTGCGTAGATGGCATGGATAGGGTTGTCACGAACAGCAGTCGCTGCGCGTCCCACAAACCAGCCTTTATCAAGGTCAGGGCCAGTCGCTTCACAAGCTCCGGTGAAGTGCCACCCGTCATCATAAATTTCAACCCAGCTGTGATTGCCGGATCGGTTAGACCAAAGTGGCGTGCCAACGAATCTGGCCGGAATGCCAACGGCTCGGCAGGCATCAATCAACACGACGCTCAATCCGGAACACGAGGCGACGCCCTGCTCAATCGACTCGCTTGGACTTTGGTCCGGGCGTTTACGTTTGGTGGAGTACTTTACATTTAGTTGTTTGAACACATTATTGTTTAAGATGGCCGCAGCTTCACCAGGTGTTTTGGCGTCTTTGACCAGAGAAGCGAATCGTTTGAAGAATTCCGAACGCCAGTCTTCACGGGTCTCACTAATACTGGCATAGGGGAGGATGTCATTCAGAAAGATATCTTTAGGAATTTGGCCATGCCACGGACTTGTTTCCCAAGCCTGATAAGCAAGTTGAACATTCTTCAGTAAGAACTCGGCTTTCAATGAAGCTAAGTCCCTGTTTGGCATATGCCTTATCAGGAATTCCATTCCCTCCCGTTGGGATGAAGGCACCTTTTTAAGGGCTAATTCCAATTCAGCTCGATTCTCCTTTGCTCGT
This sequence comes from Planctomycetaceae bacterium, assembly GCA_002717145.1. Lineage (GTDB taxonomy): Bacteria > Planctomycetota > Planctomycetia > Pirellulales > Pirellulaceae > UBA721. The sequence continues at coordinate 44,409 of PBCP01000101.1, forward strand.
TCAAGAGATGCGTCTAATAATAAATCATCTCCGAAAGTTATAGACGACACAAAAATCAGGATGAGAGAGAAAAGGCAACGCATAGTTTGATGTCCATTGATTCGAGGTTCCATTTCTCGATTATAGGAGAAACGAGCTAGGTCTCCTACCGGTTGAACGAGTATATCGAACCTGTCGAGCCGAATTGACCGTCCGCTCAAAATCTTAGTTTTGACGGGGGGTGAAGAATGCGGGGCTGGAATCGCCGATCATTTGGTGCGAAAGGTTCGTGAATTCACAATGCTTAATATTAAATCCCGGAAACCATTACCACGTTTATGGTTGGCTTCGATCAGGTGCTGTAGTTCAACTATCTCGGAGTACGACGGATGACGTCCCGTTGCGTACTCGGTTAGCTTTTTGGCTAGGCAAAGCGAAAACATGTCGATGTTGTCGGCGATATACTGTTTAAGATCATGGATGTTTTGAAAACGAGAGCCATCTTTGTAGATTCCGACAGGGTCAATAGCCAGACCTTCTTCCACGGTAGGCACTCCGTTGGTGTCTACGGTTAATACCGGGTAATTCTCTCGCCATCTTCCAATAGGGTCAAAGTTTTCCAGAACAAAACCGATCGGATCAATGCTTCGGTGACAGGATGCGCAAGCTGAATCCCTGCGATGGGCAGCCAACACTTCCCGAATTGTATTGGCATTGGCTGTGTCTGGAGTGATTGCGGGAACATTTTCGGGCGGGGGGGGAGGAGCGTCGCCCAGAATATTTTCCAGAACCCAAACCCCCCGGGTTACTGGTAGCGTATCCACACCATTGGCTGTCGCCATCATAACAGAGGCCTGTCCTAAAATCCCTCCATACGGAGAGCCTTCAGGAAACTGTATCTTTCTAAAGCCCCCCTTCACATCTTTGACCCCGTAAATTGTCGAAGCGAGTCTTTCGTTCGCAAACGTGAAGTCCGCCAGGATGAATGTTTCGATAGGCAGGTTTTGGTCGAGTATGTATTTAAAGAATCTTTCAGACTCAACCACCATTGCTTCGTGGTCCGATTCATTAAAACTGGCGAAAAGTCGCGTGTCGGGCATGATGTCTTCCAGTTCATCAATCCCAAGCCATTGACGAACAAACCGGCTGACAAACTGATTGACACTATCCTCTGTCAACAAACGATCGGTATGCTCGGTTAGTGCTTCAGGTTGTCCCAGTTCAGATGCGTTTGCCGCCTTAATTAAAGCAGCGTCAGGCGGGGCGTTTGTTAGGAAAAAGGCGAGTCTGGTCGCCAGGTCGTGATTATCCAACTCCCCTGCCCGATGTCCCCGATAAAGAAAATGAGGAGACATCAGCGATGTGCGAATCCCTAAGTGTACGCCGGCAAGAATGCTGCCACTCTTTTGTGTCTCGTTTGCTGTCACTTGGGTAAAGTACTTTATGTCCTGTTCGGTTACCGGGCGACGAAATAGGTCAGTTAAATAGCTGGCATAAAATGTATTCAGGGTCTGATTGAATTCTTCGCGATCAGCACTCATCGGGGTGGCAAGCTCACCGAGGAATTCTTTTGTTCGTTTTTCCTGCGCTAATTCCTCTGGTGTTTGTATGACTTCAAAAGGGCCTTCAATACTTATTTTATGAAGTTCCAAAGCGGGGCCTTCTTCATAGAATTGAAAGACCATTGTCTCCCCATAATTACCCGGATTGCTCGATAGTGACTTGGCGAGTTTCGCCATGGCTATGTCAGAAGTATCGACAGACTCCAGATCCAATTCGTTGCTGTCTCGCACCGCTTTCACCCTGGCCCATCCAAGGCCGCCGCGTCCTCCATTGGTCTGTGGTTGTTCTTTCCAGCCTGCGTACAAGCGAGGGTCTGACTTAAACATTTGCAGGGTAAGCTGTTCCAGTGATTTCTTTTCGCCAGAAACCGGTCCGTTTGCAAAGTAGAAAACAGGCGTTTCTTGCGGATAGAGTTCGGCGATGAATTCAAAATCCTGAGGCTCGTCCTGATTGACATCAAGCGTGGCTAATAATCGTTGGCTTAAAACAGGTTCGCTGTCTTTGCCATTAAGGTTCCTTGCACGTACTTCCAGCTTCATTGGCCCGTCAAATTGGCCGAAGGCGATGTTTTTTGATAAAAGCTGAGAGGCACTGATCCGGATTCGGTACGTGCCGGCACGCTTGGCCTCCCATTTTTCCGGCCAGGTCGTGCTTCGGAACAATACATTCCAGTCAAAGGCCAAACGCATCGTGCCATCAATAACTGCACCTGAGGAATAACTGATGACTAGATCGCTTGCGTTAATCTCTGTTTTTGTTTTGACAGCAGGCTTAGGTAGAGGCGGGATGACTCTGTCGGCGATTTCAATGGCGCTGTGGAAATAGGATTCCATCAGAGGCGCAGAGACAACGAGGCCTTCCGCAGAATTGTCAAATCCATGGCCTATTCGATCTTTGGGAAAACTGTTTGGAAGTTGGTATTCAAATCCGAAGACCGATTTGATGGAACTTACATATTCAGTACGACTTAAACGTCGTAATAATGTGCCTCCGAACCCGGTTTTCTGTAGCAGTGTACGGTGTAGAGTATTGGTTGCCTCCAACCGCTGCTGTGGGGTCGGCTGATCGGCGTCGTCTGGTGGCATGAGACCCGTTTTGACGGCCTTCAACGCTCTTTGCATACGGTCGGAATCTTCCAGATTCAGCCTTGATGTGGTTTCGATCCGTTCAATGTCATCAAACGCCAGGCCATTGGCCGCATCTTTTCCATGATGGCACGAAGTGCAGTGGTTTTGAAAAAAACGAGCCAGACTATCGGCTGCATTCGCTCTAAGTTGCAGCCCGCCAGTTAGCAATGCTGCGATGAAGATGCCTGCCAGATGAAGGTATCGCATAGATCTAATGAATTCCCGTTTCTTACCCACTTAAATCAGGTGCTGGTTCAGGTTGTTCTTCGCGTTGGAGAAGGTGTCAGTCTCCAGGCCCAGTTGCTGCAGCATGGTAATGTATAGGTCACCTAGTAATGCCGAATCATCTTTAGGATCAAAAGACAAATGTTGGCCATGCTTGAACCCACCACCCGCAACCAGCGTTGGTAGATTACGATTCGAATGACGACTTGAATCGCCCATGCCAGTACCTAGCAGTACCAACGTGGAGTCTAGCAATGGTTGATTGTTCGCATCGGTTTTTTGTTGCAGTTGTTCAAGGAAGCTTGCAAATGATCGGATATGTTCGAGTTCAACTCGAACAAGATCGCGAATTTTGTCCTTGTCGTTCCCATGATGGCTCAGCGCGTGGTAACCTGCACGCAGAGTTCGGCCGTCAAGTGTGAAAACCTGTCCCAGTCCGCCGATATTCATCGTGATGACGCGGGACGAATCGGTCTGCAGTGCTAGTGCCATTAAGTCATACATGATGTTTTCGCATTCCAGCATCAGTGTTGGCGCGATCGGATCGTATTCCGGAAGCTCGTAATCCACACGGGCAACCGGAGAGGCCAGGTTTTCGCGCTGCTTGAGCACTCGCTGCTCCACATCTCTCAGAGCACTAAAGTATTCTTCAAGCTTCTGTTGATCCTGCTTACTGACTCGACGTTGAAGGCGTTTAGCCTGATCTTTAACGCTGTCGAGAGCACTCTGCCCTGAATCCAGCAGATAATCCAATCGCTGTCGGTCGTCAGGTGACGAGAACAGTTTTTTGTAAAGTACGCTTGGGCGCTCGATCATCGGCAATGCGATACCGGACTTTGTGAAATTCATGGGCCGACTGACTTTGCCAGCACTAATCTGTAGCGACTCGAATCTGGAGTTATGGCTAATTTGCGGAGCGGCGATTTGATCAAGCGTAATCTTATTGTTCTTCTGCCCGGCTAAAAAAGTGCTCCAGTTCCCGTGTCCATTGCCGGCACGATGATCCAGGCCGGAAAAGACAGTAAATTCCTGACGCAGATGGTCGATTGGTTTAAGCAATTCGCTGGTTTCGTAGTCGAAACCGCTTGAAGCCGGGTAGAAGGCCTGCTGGTGGAAGCCAAGATAGGTGCCAATGCATACGAGACGCTGTGCTACCGGTGTCGCATGTTCCCTTGCCAGGGTGGGAACGGACTCCAGCATAGGTAAAGCGAGTGAGACTCCGGCAGCCTGCAGGAAATTGCGACGTGACTTGCGGTCGTTTGACATAACAAATGTTGTAGAGTTAAACAGCGAATTGTTGATAATATGGGTATAACCATATTATCGGTAAAAACTGGGTTTACGTCTATCCGAAGAAAAAGCAGATGCTGAAGATCAACTCTCGTAAAAAGCTTAATCGTCGCAGTCTATTGCAGATAGGGACCGCCGGAATCGGTGGATTGTCATTGACGAATCTGCTCGCCTCTCGGGCCATGGCTGATCAGTCCGAATTTGTGAAGGACCGTAGCATTGTAGTTCTAAATCTACAGGGGGGGCCCACACAGTTTGAAACCTTTGACCCTAAAATGGATGCCCCATCGGAAATACGTTCGATTTTTGGTCAGATTCCGACTTCGATGCCAGGTGTGTTCTTTGGATCGCAGTTCCCTAAAATCGCGTCACATGCTCATCGAATGACCATCGTTCGTTCATATCGCCATGGCATCTCCAGTCATGGACCGGCAGCATATCACGTGATGGCCGGAGGTAACTCAACCGGGGCTCAGATGGGATCGGTTTATACGCGGGCTGGCGGGCTTACCAATCCTGCAACCGGGATGCCACGCAATATGGTGGTGACGGCAGAAGGAGTCGGTCAGGACTACAAGGGGATCTATGCTTCGGTAGATCGAGTTTCTCAGACGGGTTCATTGCCAGTGAGTTATAAGCCCTTCAATCTCGGTGGAGGTGGTGAACTTGTTGATAACATGAAGCTGGCGTTAGACCCTTCTCGCCTTGATGATCGTCGGGGCCTGTTGGCTGAGCTTGATAGTCTTAAGCGTAGGGCAGACAAAGGAGGACTGTTGAAAAGTGCAGACAAATTTCAACAGCAGGCATTTGATGTGCTTATGAAAGGGGTATCACAGGCATTCGATCTTGGGCAGGAAGACCCCGGTTTAGTGGCTCGGTATGATACGGCTGCGTTTGCCTCTAAACCGGATGTGATGTCACGCAACGAGTACGCTAAACAATTCACACCAATTGCTCTTGGTAAGCAAATGTTGATGGCAAGGCGTCTTTGTGAGGCCGGATGTGGGTTTGTTACGGTTTGCTGCGGTGGTTGGGATATGCACGGCGGTGGTAAAGAATTCACTATGGTCGACGGTCTGAATACGCTGACTCCGGCTGTTGATCGCGCCGTTTCGGCCTTCGTTGAAGACGTCAACCAACGGGGATTGCAAGATAAGATTCTTCTGGTCATCACCGGAGAATTTGGACGGACACCCAGAATTAACAAAAACGGTGGTAGAGACCACTGGGGTAACCTCTGTCCGATCGTATTTGTTGGCGGTGGATTGCCGATGGGACAAGTTATCGGACAATCGGATAAACAGGGGGGCGAGCCAACCTCAGACCCTATCTCAAGCTCTAATGTTCTCGCGACCATCATGCACTATCTGTTTGATGTTGGTGAATTGCGAGTTCAGACGGGGATTCCAAAAGAAGTTGAGTCCCTGATTGTGGATGGTTCACCTATTTCGCAGTTGATTGGGTAGCTGTTTCCAAAAAACATCCGGCTACCGGTTGCAATGCAGATTTCCGTCTCACTGTTTAGAGGAACCTGGAGATGAAGCGAATTTTTATTGCTCTGTTGATTGGTTTGAGTTTTGGGGGCCAAACGTGTCTTGCCAATCACGTGTTGATCGTGGTTGGTCCCGATAACCATGGCCCTGGTTCTCATGAACCAGTTGCAGGTGCACGTCTACTTAAATATTGCGTTGAAACCGCTAAGAACCCTGCCGGCCATACAGCTGAAGTTGTAACGCAATGGCCATCCCATAAGCAACAAATGATGGCAGATACGGTAGTGTTTCTTGGCGACACCTTTCCCGCTAATCGTTTTGAGGATCCCGCTCGTAATCTTGCAGATCTTCATCGAATGATGAAGCGAGGTTGCGGAATTGTTTGTATCCATTATGCAACGGGCCTCAAAAAGGAGGATGTTAGTTCCACCGGTGAACATCCTCTTCTGGGCTGGATGGGAGGATATTTCGCTAATCCGGGGAGCACACATCATGTCTCGTACGCCCGCGTCTTTGATGAGGCGCGAATTACTCCCACAAAAACGAGTCACCCGGTTTTACGTGGATGGAAAGAGTTTGTCGTGCGAGACGAACCTTACGGTAATAATTACTTTGGCCCTAGTGATAATAAGCCTGCACCCAATGTTACGATTCTGGCAACTTCGCAGCAGCCTCCTGAAAAACCCCAGCGAGAAGCAGTGGCATGGTGTGTGCAGAGTGCCGATGATGGCCGGGGGTTTGGAATTGTTATGCCTCACTTCTATAAAAATTGGAGCAACGAAGACCTCCGAAGATTTGTCCTTAATGGAATTGTCTGGACTGCCGGAGTTGAAGTGCCGGCAGACGGCGTAAACAGCAAGTTGCCGGAGTTAAAAGTTTTTGGCCCAAAATCTGTCGAGGCAAAGTGAATCGGTGTTAAAGTTGACGTCGCTTGCGTTACGTTTACTTCAGTGAATCAGGGATTTTCCCATCGCCGGTTTTTTCACCGCCAAGCAGCCATGCCAGATTGAGAGTAGCAACGGTTGAACCACCCTTTGGACCACCTTCAAAGTTCAGGTAGATATTGCCTTCGGTAACCGTCCCCGGGCGACCAACGGTCATGGCAGAGTAAGCAAAAGATCCATCAAATACGCGTCGCTTCAATGGCCAGGTCTTGCCTCCGTCAAAAGAGGCCCAAACCGTCCCTCGGTTTCTGCCGTTATCACTGTCGCAATTACTGTAAATCAAGATGTCGTGGCCTTTGATTGGCAGCCTAGTGAGTCCCCCCATGCATCCATAGTTCGTGTTTTGTGGCCCATCTGGCAACACTTTGACAAACTTGACGTTGTCCCAGGTCTTACCACCGTCGCTACTTGTCGCACTCCAGCGACGTAAAGGGCTTTCACCTTCGGGTGCCCAGTGGCGTCTGGAGTTGTAATATAGAGTCCCGTCTGAAAGCTCAACGATACATGCTTCGCCAAAACCAAATCCAGGGAACGGTTCACTGACATTCCAGGTTTTGCCCCCGTCATCACTGAAGATGGCGTTGGTGTAGTGTTTGGGCCATAAGCTACGATCGTTCTTGCCGGAATAGCATCTTGCCGGACGGATCAGGCGACCGGCATATTTGCTGTGCCGTAACGTGACCCCATTGTCATTCATATGGAGGTCTGGTCCATTACCACGACTATCCTTGCCGAAACTTGCCTCGAGAGGCTCAAAGGTGGACCCTTCGTCACGGCTGATGTAGACGCTAATTTTTGCTGGTGGATGGTGCTCTTCCGTAAATACAATGATCTCGCCGGTCTTGTCGTTAACCGTAAGTCCACCACTCTGAAATCCTGGCTTCTGAATTTCCACGACATCGCTCCAGGTTTCCCCGCCATCGGTGCTCCGTCTGGACTTTAATGAGCTGGTACCCCAGGTCGCAACGATCGTCCCTTTGGGGGTCACCACGATGTTTGGAAAACGCTCGCCCGCAAAAATCTGTTGCAAACTATGTTTGGGCGTTCCAAGATGAGCTTTGATTTCTCCCTCTAAATTGTCCTGAGCCTGAATGAAACTCACCTTCAATACTAAAGTAGCCAAAAACGCGAAGAAGATTAGCAAACGATTCATAGCTGGAGTGGACCTGTTAAGAGAAGCCAAATGGGTGTAATAATTGTCTATACAGTATATAGATTCTCAAACAGGATTTCAGGGTATTACCGTAGGAACGAATGGTCGATTGTCGATATAATAACAATTGCTGAAAGAAATATTAATCAACGAATTAGATTGAAATGCATAAGCACACGACAGGATTGACGCGCAGAGAAGCCATGCAGGTTGGCTATTCTAGTGCTCTGGGCCTGGGCCTTACATCACTGCTGAATCAAAAGGCGGTCGCAACTGATTCTGAATCCGGAGCAGGTCGGCAGGCCAGTGGCAAAAAGATGATTCTGGTTTGGACAACCGGCGCAATGAGTCATCACGACACGTTAGACATGAAGCCTGATGCTCCGGCAGAAATTCGGGGACAGTTCAATTCCGTGCAAACCAAGATTCCGGGCTATCAGATATGTGAGCATATGCCTGAACTTGCGAAGCTTGCAGATAAGTACTCGGTTATTCGCAGTTTCACTCATAAAGATAACAACCATTTGATGTCGACTCATCACGTGTTGACAGGTCAGTTTCAACCGGGAGCGTTTTTCGACAAAATTGCGTCTCGTACCGACTGGCCAAATTATTCAGGAGCCTATGATTACTTTAATCC
>PBCP01000102.1 GCA_002717145.1 Planctomycetaceae bacterium
ATTTCCAATGATGCTGCTAACCAATTCGCTTACCTTCCAGTCCTAATCAATAGCTGACACCATAGTATCGACATGCTCAAGTAGTGAGCTAGTAGAAAACCTAAAAACAGCGAAGCAACTATCGCTTTACCGGCAAAACCAATCTGGCTTTAGTCCACTCCACCGCCGCGAGCATTGGTGATCAAATCAATAAATTCACCGTTGGATTGAAACCCTCCCAACTTGCGGGTCAACTGCTCCATAGCATCGACATGATGCATCGAAGACAACGATCTTCGCAACATGGTAATCGCGTCGTAGGACTCTTCAGGCAGCAACAACTCCTCACGTCGAGTTCCGGACTGATTGATATCGATCGCCGGCCAGACACGGCGGTCTGCCAATTTACGATCAAGTACCAGCTCCATGTTGCCGGTCCCCTTGAATTCCTGAAAAATCAATTCGTCCATCCTACTACCGGTGTCAATCAACGCCGTGCCAACCACAGTCAGAGACCCACCTTCATCGAATGCTCGAGCCGTGGCAAACAACTTTTTAGGGATATCCATGGCTTTGATATCAACACCACCAGACATTGTACGTCCCGTGTTACCAACCCACTTATTGAAAGCTCGGGCTAAACGGGTAATCGAATCCATCAACAGGAAGACATCCTGCCCCATTTCAGCCAAGCGACGGCAGCGTTTTACTATCAACTGGGAGAGTCGCACATGACTTTCGACGTCTTCATCCAGACTACTGGCTACCACTTCGCCATCAATATTTCGGCGCATATCGGTAACTTCTTCAGGACGCTCATCGATAAGCAATACGATTAACTTTAATTCCGGATAATTTGCGGCAATTCCCTGACTGATGTGCTGAAGCATAACTGTCTTACCACTTCGAGGTGGAGCGACGATGAGTGCACGTTGGCCTTTCCCCAGTGGGGTCAATAAATCCATCACCCGTGTTGTCAACGGCTTGGAGCCGGTTTCCATTGAAAGCCATTGTTCGGGATTGATCGGGGTCAACTCGTCAAACGGAACAATTTTAGAGTAGTCCTCTGGTGCGTAACCGTCTATATCGACGATTTCCTTAATACGTGGGCCCTGAGATTTTCGTGCATGTTGCACAAGCCCACGCACCATAACGCCTTCGCGCAAGCCATACTTTTCAATCATCGTGCCCGGAACAAACGGATCGCTTCGTTCACGGGAATAATTGGATTTTGGGCTTCGCAAGAATCCATATCCATTGGGGTGCAGCTCCAGCAAACCATAGCCCGGTTCAATTAACCCCGTTCCACTATCCGGCATCGATGCGTCCGATGGTCGATTTCGATATCCACCTCGCCCTCGACCACGCCGACGCCCTCGTCCACGACGACCTCGTCCACGGCCTCCGCCGCCTCCACCTTCATTGCGGTTGTAACGGTTTCTACTCATTCTCTACTCTGCAAATCTTTTCTTTGTTAAACCAACATTCCGGAAAGAACCCCACGCCGCCGGCGATTCTTTATTCACATCTTTAGTTAGCGTGAAGTCAGCAGGATCCATTCGTCATTTTTTTACAATTCGACCATTGGTTCCTCATTCCCGGCCACCGTTGTTTCTAATGTCTGCAAGCATTGACATCGTAAATACGGAGTGAATAGGACCAACAACTGCAGTTACAGCAGTTAAACCATCAAAGCCGTGTCGGCGACGACGGAGTCGAAAGGGTGTTTGCGAATTAAGTTGCAAAAGCCCCGGGGAAAATCCACTTCTATCGTGGAGGCTCGAAATATCTGCTCAAAGCAAACAACATCTACAATTTGTATCCGTTGGCAGGGTCAAAAATCAATGGAATTCACACTTTTCCAAGTAGAACTAAACTGATCCTTCAGCCTGCGCCATGCCTTAAATCAAAATGATTTATCTGATGCTTTTGGAAGAAAGCGACCACAGCACTGGCGAACACTTAAAGCAATGCCACTTAGCGGACATTTCGAGGTTAATTGACCAGGCGACAACTAAAGCTTGCTTTAATCAAAGCCAAATCAAAAACCATTAGCACTAGGGCTAAATTTAACTAAAACACCTTCTATGTCAACATGGGCGCCGCGTTTTTGACTCGCGAATATCGCCATGACTCCAAAACGCAGTTTGCCCGCAAATTCCGAATTTTTCATACACTTTAACATTCACTTTTTCCGATAGCTCTTAATAACCGTACCCAACGTACGGTCATTACCTCCGTTAGTTGAGAAAGAGCTTAGAAGAATGACCAAGTCAGTTAAAAGATGTTTTGCAATTGCAATGATGCTTTTAATCACGGTGAACGTGTCTGCACAAACAAGTGAACCCGTCCTAAATGCCACCTATAAAAGGGCCATAAAGCCCACATTGAAGCCCACGAGCTTCGCCAGCCCAACTCAGATCACGGACATTCAGGCTAAGCCTGCTCGTATTCTCTGGCTTGGTGATATGGAGCATGCCACCGAACTTTCATTGCAAACAGGTCGCCCCATTCTCATCCATTTTGAACAACCAAACTGTAAGGGTAGTTTATACGCACACCAAACTACATTTAATCATCCGGAATTTGTTCAGGTGGTTTATGACCACTTTGTTCCCGTCCGAATAAATGTCCTGGCCAAACCTGACTTAGGTAAAAAGTTCAATATCACACAAACTCCAACAGATATCGTTCTCGATATTGAAGGAAAAATCGTCTACAGCGGTATCACAGAACCTAATGCGGTAAGCTATGCCACCAAACTCGCCACTTTTGCAGCAGTTAGCAACGATGCCGAACAAACACTAGACATTGACGTTGGATTTGAAGTCGATACTGTCGAGTTTAAGGCTCCAACTTTAAGCAACAAAACGATCACGCCTGCCAACTACCCCCAGGTACAGCAAACTCAACCTAATTATCATCCTCTGAATCAACATTACCAACAGAACCAGAGGCCCAATCAAGTCCCGATGCAACCTCTGCCTCAAGCTAACTATCCGCAACAACAAAGTCTGCAACAATACGATCAACGCGCAACTGTTCAGCAGGTCCCATTACCTCAAACAGGCCAGGCTCTTCCACCTGCCTATCCATCGACACAAAGCCAAACACAATCGTTACCGCCTCAATCACATCAACAAATTCACCACCGATCCCCTGAAAGAACAATTCAGCCGCCAGTGGTTCACATCCCACCTGCAATGAACCCCCAATCGAAGCTCGGACTGGATGGCTACTGTCCTGTATCACTTTCAGATCTTAACAACACAGGTGCCAAATGGATTAAGGGAGATCCCAAGTATGGAATTATCCATCGCGGTCGACTGTATCTGTTTGCCGGGCAACATCAACTGGAAGTATTCAAAAAATATCCGGAACGCCTGGCTCCGGTAATCTCAGGATATGACCCGGTTATTTTTACAGATCACCATCAACTCATCGATGGCATTCGTGAACTGGGCGTTTCTTACAAAGGGCAGGTCTATCTATTCCAAAGCAAACAAAGTTTACAACAATTCTGGACTGCGCCAGACCGTTATGCAGCCAATGCCAACGCTGCTATGCAACGAACTCGTTAATTCTAAGCCTTGCCAGGTCTGGTAATAGAACTCAATCGAGTCCAGCTGTATAAACCGGTATCGTGGCCGTCAGTCCACGTAATTTTCACCGCGTAGTTCCCCTTAAGTTCCATACTTTTAATGGAAACATCCATCGGAACGGACTCAGGATCAAGCAAGGGCTTTCCGGTCCATTCATCGACACAGTGTGCACAGTGGCACGCCAGCCTCACCTCTCGATAAGGTACGAATTTATCTACGCCATCAGGCCAGACTACCTGCAGAAGCTTTTCCGGGTCATGCCGGTTGATAGCGGTAGGCACCATAGGACTTTCTGCCATCATTATTCATCCCAATTCAGCGTCCGGGTTACTGCCTTCTGCCAACGTATCCTGCGTTGATTTCGCAGATCGGTAGAACTCTGGCCAGTAAACTGTTTATCGAGTACCCAGTTTGAAGCAATATCCTCCAGGCTATTCCAGACCCCAACTGCCAAGCCTGCCAAATAAGCTGCCCCTAAGGCCGTAGTCTCAGCGACTACAGGTCTGCATACAGTAACATCCAGCATATCTGCCTGAAATTGCATTAAACCGTCATTCACACTTGCTCCACCGTCCACCTTCAATTCCCCCAATCTCTCACCTAAGTCGGACACCATGGCGTCTACAACATCACAGGTTTGCAACGCAATAGCATCAAGCGCAGCCTGAGCAATATGAGCATCAGTGGTTCCCCGAGTAATTCCCAAAATCGCACCACGAGCCGCTGGATCCCAGTGAGGAGCTCCCAATCCTACGAATGCAGGAACAACCTCGACGCCACCTGAATCACTCACCTTTGCTGCCAATGCCTCAATTTCAGATGACTCAGAGATGATTCCCAAACCGTCACGTAGCCACTGCACCACCGCACCAGCAATAAAGACGGCTCCCTCCAGACAGTAGGTCACCTGGCCATCGATCCCCCAACCAATTGTCGTAAGCAATCGATTCTGACTTTGCACCGCGTGAGCACCAGTATTCATCAGAATAAAGCTGCCAGTCCCATATGTATTCTTCACATCTCCGACTTCAAAACAGGCTTGCCCAAACGTGGCAGCCTGTTGGTCTCCGGCAATTCCAGCCACTGGAATCTCTGCGCCTAACAAACCGACTTCAGTCATTCCAACGACACCGCTGGAATCCACCACTTTGGGAAGGATTGAGGCGGGTACATCGAACAACTCGAGGAGCTCAGAATCCCATTGTAATTCATGGATATTGAAGAGCAGGGTGCGAGATGCATTTGAATAGTCGGTTACGTGTTGACGACCTTCGGTCAATTTCCAAATCAGGAAACTATCAATTGTTCCAAAACAGAGTTCTCCTGCTTCAGCACGCTGACGAAGTGAAGGGTCACCATCGAGGATAAATTTGATTTTGCTTGCCGAAAAATAGGCATCCAATATTAAGCCGGTCTTTTGCTGGATAAGATCAGCACTCCCCTGACGCTCGATTTCTTTACAGATTCCACTGGTAATCCGACTCTGCCACACGATCGCGTTCTGAACAGGCTCACCCGTTTGACGATCCCAAATAACCGTCGTTTCCCGTTGGTTTGTAATCCCGATTGCTTTTACATCCTCAATAGCCACACCTGACTCGGCAATCACTCTACGGGCTGTTGCAAGCTGTGTATCCCAGATTTCGTTGGCATTGTGTTCCACATGCCCCGGCTCAGGAAGAATCTGTTCAAATTCCTGCTGAGCCGTTGCCAGAACGGAGCCATTCTGCCGGAAAAGGATTGACCTACACGAGGTTGTCCCCTGATCGAGAGCTAAAACAAATTCAGGCATCGAAGTCCCTCCTGCTAAACCAGACGGCGGTTTTCACTCGTCTTCTTCATTCGAATGAAATCGCGTAATCAGTTGATCGTAAATGGCCACCCCGGCAACACCACCGAGCACAGGCCCAATGATTGGAACGAGATACCAGAAGTTATCCGGTTCCAGAAATACCACTGACCCCCATCCGGCCAGGAAGGTGAATAGTCGGGGACCAAAGTCACGAGCTGGATTAATTGCATAACCACAATTTGCGCCAAACGCCATGCCGATCATAAGAACAATCGCTCCGATAGCGATCGGAGCGAGGCTAATGTCAGGGCCAATATTTTTCTGATCCACAACCGCACAGATCACCAGTAACAACAACGCTGTGCCGACAAATTGATCCAGCAAGCCTGTCCAATTGGTCACACGATTGTCGTCGTCGAATTCACGAGGATACGTTGCAAATATCCCCGCAGTTTCCATCGTCCTTTTTCCATCTCTAATCTCAACCTGAATCTCCAGCCCACCTTCTGTTACAACCGGCAGTGCCTGAGCATTCTTGATGGCCTGTGCCTGGGCTGATTGTTCGACGTATTCAATCTGCTCAAAGTAAACCAGATATACAATCCCGGATGCCACGATAGCCGCTATGACCTGCGCGGCGATATACACTGGCACTTTCGTCCAAACCAGTTTCTTCCTAAAGGCCATAGCGACCGACACTGCAGGGTTCAAATGAGCTCCGGTAATGCCGCCAGCCACATAGACCCCCAGCATCACCGCCACGCCCCAGCCAAAGTTAAGAGTCAAATAGTCACCGTAGGCGAAAGTTGAAAACGACTCATCTCCCATTGAAGTTGTTGCCTTGCCAACTGTGACCTGCGCGTTAACCCCAAGTCCAAATACCATCAGCACCAGCGTCCCAAGAAATTCCGCGCTGATTTCTTTCATCGAAGCTTTACGTTCTTTGTCCACCGTTTCATTCCTGAGGTGTTGATAATTCGACGGCTATGACACCACAACCACAGGTAATATAACAAACGCACGATTAACAATGGAAGAACTTAAGGTTTACTACCGCTACAACTGCGGAACCTCCCCTAAGATCACATTAGAATGGGCAGGCCAACAAAACAAAAAAACTATGACAAACCGCAAACGTTAACAGTCCGAACGCTTACTGAAGCATTAATAGTTTTTTTAGTGCGTATTGTCGCAATGAAGAAGTGAGAATCTTATAAGAATCACGGTATTGCTCCGGAGCCCGTTCAGCCCAAACTGCCAAATCCCCCATCAATTGAACTAATTGCATCTGACCACCCACTGCTCCAGTTTGCGAATTTCCAGCCAAGACTTTCTCAAGTTCCCATCCCTTTACGGTTTCTAACTGCTGTTCCAGATAAGATTCACGTTGAGCCGTTGACAACTCCACGAATTCCAACGCACGGTTTAATAACCAAACTTCCACCAAGGAAAACGTATTGGTTTGCAATTGCTCGTAATGGTGACTTGCCAACTCCAGTGTATCGGCACTACTCCCCACACCGTCCCCAAGTGCTGTCGCGATCCTTTCTGCAAGTTCACGACGGGTTTCCAGCGTCAACTCAGCGACGCTGTTCGTACTCAGCCAGTAAAGAACACTGTGATGAATCCCACGACTTAACACATCCCGCTGTCCACTGTCGGCTTCAGCAATCCATCCATCTAATTTGTCAAACAATTCAAATGCATTTTGTTCTGAAGCCTGCTGCCCATGATTTTGAATCTGACTATAAATGTCAGCCCACAACAAAACGGTATCGACCTGAGGGCCAACAAATTCAAGACGCTGCTGAGGTTGGATTATCTCGTCATACTGCTCACAACGATAATAAAACCAATCACGTGTCAAAATTTCGATATTTTCCGAGATGACCTGCTGATACCGATCCAAATCAGCCGTCGCCTTATCCTGTTCACCCGCCAGCGGGCTCCATCCCTGATTCAATTCCGTTTGAAGTCGATCAACCAAATCCCTTCGAATAGAAACGGATTGCGAATCAAGATCGACCAATGCTAACCAGTACGCAAGTTTATCGGTTTCCGTCTCTCTGACGCTCGGGTAAGCCCCCACAAACCATCGCCACTGGCCAAACGTGGCAACGCAGGACAAAAGGACTACTGCCAGCACAACGATAGTACTTTTTTTCTTCAACATACTGATACGATTCTCTGGTGTATGACAGCAGCACGGTCATCGAAAATGACTATCCGTTCCGACCTCGGCAAATCCTATAAAAGAATAACGACTTTCCTGCTTACTCCCAATAACAAAGTTGAGCCCTCTACAATACGTATGTACAAGATAGTGTCGCAAATCATTAGCCTATCTGTTAAACAAGGAATAGCAGAATTGGTTTCGCCCCATCCCAAGTGAACTTAGAATACTTTTCCCGAAATAGGACGCTCTTTCATGCCCGGCTTCTTAACTGCAGTTGATCATTCGCTCGGCCAAACCGAAGCACAGTCACGCGTAAGCACTTTTCTGGATCAGGTCCAGAATCAATATCAGGACATGGTCTCCTCGTGGTCGGGTGAATGGAATGAGAACAAACTAAACTTTGAATTGATCGCTATGAATATGAAAGTTACAGGAGTGCTCGAAGTAACGGACGATGCGGTTCTGGTGGGTGGCAGTATCCCCTTTGCTATGGTGATGTTCAAGGGTCGCATGGAAAAGACAATGCGTGATGAATTGCGAAAGCTCCTGGCATGAACATATCCACAGCCATGCACCGATCAATCCCGGCCATCATTTTGGTCATAAGCAGTTTAACTAGCGCTGCCTATGGACAGGATTCTCAATGGCTGTCTGGTGCTCAGCTTGATGCCAGGCTGCAGGCTCCTATCACTTCAACCTGGAAGCAACCCTTACGCGATGTCGTGCAGTCACTACGTGATAATTTCTCTATCTGCATCTTCACCGACCGACGAATCGACCCAGAGCAAGTCATCGAGCTTCAGGTTGAAGAATTAAGCTTGGAGCAAACATTACGTCGACTGGCCTTCACAGCCAACGCAGATCTCAGTTTTGTTCGAGACGTCATCTATTTAGGGCCCTCTCAAACAACTGGTTTATTAGCTACGGTTGCTGCCATCCAAAATCAAAGCCTCAAGTCTGCTATTCCAATGCAACCCGCCTTGTTCAAACCGTCAAAGGTCACTTGGGACCGTCCAGCAAATCCCCGCAATATCCTGCAAGAGGAGGCTGCGAATCTAGGCTTAACAATCACAAATCCTGATGACATTCCCTTTGATCAGTGGGATACGGGTCAACTCGCAGCTTTGCCATTTGCTTACCGCACCACAATCCTACTCGCAGGTTTTGGTAAGACCTTTCAGTTCACCGAAAAATCAACCATCAGCATCATCGATTTTCCACAACAGGCCACCTATCAAACGGTTATTGCTCGCCAAGTGTCTTCGCAAAATCTAACTCAGCTCCGCAAACAGTTCCCAACGTTACAAATCAATCCCAATGATAGTGGGCTTGCCGTTGCGGGGCGGTGGGAGGAAGTTCATCAAATTGAACGATTACTCAGCAACGGCACGACAAACACAACCAAACCTGTAACAGCAGGGATGCAGGTTTACACACTCACGGTTGAAAACCAATCCGTACAGGCGATCATCAATGCAATCGCCCAGCAGGAAAAACTAATGGTACAGGCTAGTACCAAAGCGCAACAGCTCTGGACTAAACGAGTTTCACTGGAGGCAAAACAACTTAGCCTCAGTCAGTTACTGACCAACGTCACAATGCAGGCAATGCTCAAGTTTACAATCGAAGGAAAAATCCTTTCGATTGACGTAGCCGACAATTAATCAAATCTGCTTTGGTTCCCAGAGGATATCGCTGGATTGGTCAACCGATCATGCAGATAAGACAGCGAGGAAATCACTCAGGGATTTTCGCTGTGTCGTCATAAGTATACCTGTCCTCCGGATGCCACAGAGGCAATCCGGCATTAATTCGTTCACTCAAAATTGCAAGTTTCTCTTCAGAGCCAGGCAGCGAACTCGTCGGCTGGTATTGCTCATCGTTACTTACTTCCTGACTTTCAGGATCGAAATCCCAGATTCCCATTTTAATTGCATCAAGAATTGAACTAGGCACGGAGGGAACTCCTATGAGTGCGTTAGATTGTGAGAAAAGTATTGAGAAAAGGCTATTTAATGTCTTCCAAAGGGACGTCGTACCGACCTTTTAGCAGACTCCTCATTGCCAGCGTGACTCACGCTAAACGATGGGGACTCAATCAATATCCGACCGACGGTCAGGCAAGTCAACAATCCGATTTCTATTTTTTGAATATAACTCTCACTTTTTGAAATGCATCAACCACCATCAATTTGTCGATCTTAAGCTGACCATATTTTTCGGACTGCGGCCAGCTCTATCTCAAGTATTGGTTGTGTGATAAATTGAGTCTGAGCAGCTCCAACACCACGCAATTATGGCAAGGCTTAATCATTGTCTAATCCCAATTCCGGCAATCGAGACATCTGGATCCGAGGAAACCGCCGCGCATTCGGTGCAGTCCTGATCCCCTCGCTTCTTTGTTTCGCGGCGGCAACTTTTCTCCTGACTCCAGCCGTTAGTGAGATCCACATCGCATGGAGAATCGTTGCTGCGATAGTAGCCGGTTTCAGCTTGGTAGTGATTATTTCTCTACTGTATTGGATTTTCAGACCTTTACTTGCATACCAAAACGGCAACCTATTGGTCTATTTAAACCCACCCCACGTGATTAAAGTCCCCATTGATCTGGTTGAAGTTTTTTTTGCCGGGCAGAGCGACAGTTTTATGCCCACCCCGATCTCTCATCGTACGGATGAACTTTCGGAATCTCGAAACATTGTTATACGACTGGCCGAACGAGCCACAGACTATCACGAACGCAAGGTCAAACCCATTTTTGGATCCTGGCAAGAAGGCTATATCGTCGTACGTGGCACCTGGACGGAACCGATTGACAAGGAAACACTTCGTTTTCTCAACAAAAGTCTAGTTGCTGCTCATCGTCAGCAAAAAGAAGAGCTGGGCAAATGACAGGACTACTAATCAGCGTTCGCGACAGAGATGAAGCTGAAACTGTGTTATCGGCCTGCCCGAATCTGGACATTCTGGATATTAAAGAGCCTGCAGCAGGAGCATTGGGTGCAGCAACCCCTCAAATCTGGCGGGAAATCGGCGCGCTCACACTCAACGACACTTCATTGAGCATTGCTCTGGGCGACTTAAACGAAGTTCCTCTCAACCAACTGGCCAACCTTCCCGTCAATGCACGGTACGCTAAAGTCGGCCTGGCCAATCAACAGGGGATTCTTTGGATTGAGGAATGGCGTGCAATCCGCGTTTTAATCCCTGAACCAACGGAACTGGTTGGCGTCATTTATGCAGACCACCGGGCAGGTAACGCCCCAAGCCCCGTTGAAATCATTCAGCAACTGAGCCCAGAGGGATGTAAGACATTTCTGATTGACACCTATGAGAAAAATGGCGCCCATCTTTTGGATTATTTAACCTACGATCAATTCCAAACTCTAAAATCACTGGCACCTGATGCCGCATTTGTTATCGCGGGTTCCCTGAATGAAGACACCATCCCTCAGGCACAGGAATTTCAGGCCGAATTCATTGGAGTTCGTGGCGCCATTTGCGAAGGGCGCCGGGACGGGGGAGTTAGTGCCGCCCGATCCAGACAAATAATAAACCTTGTAAAAAACTCTTAAAGAACTCCAGTAGCAGGTGCATTTGTGTCCCATCTCATGATCCAAAACTCAGAGACCTTGCAGCAATACTTAACTGCTCATCACGAATGCCGATTAGTGGGCTTTGATACCGAGTTTGTCTCGGAAGATACCTATCGCCCCGAACTCAGTCTAATCCAGATCAACGCCGATGACGAAATTGCATTGATAGACCCATATTCTATTGAAGATCTGAGCCCGTTTTGGAATTGGCTTGTTGATGACAATCGCACTGTGGTTGTACATGCCTGTCGAGAAGAATTGCGTTTCATTTATCAGGCTACCAAACGTGTGCCTCACGATTTATTTGATATCCAGATTGCCGCCGGTTTTCTGGGAATCGAATATCCTGCCAGCTACGGCAATTTGGTAAATCGCCTTTCAGGTGTGTCTCTTCAAAAAGGAGAGACCCGCACTAATTGGCGGCATCGCCCGCTAACTGAGGGGCAGTGCAGTTACGCTGCTCAGGATGTCGAATTCCTTCTTAGTATCTACCGACTAATCAGTGACCGCCTGAGCTCACTTGGAAGATTCGACTGGGCAATCGAAGAAATCCAACGCCAACAAAACCACATTATCGAACAGGAGACGACACCTCGCTGGCGAAACCTTTCCGGAATTGGTTCGCTACAATCACGGGAACTTGAAATTGCCCGACAACTGTGGCACTGGCGAGATGACTTGGCGCGAACTGAAAACCGCCCTCCTCGTCGAATACTCCGAGATGATCTCATTTGTGAATTATCGCAACGTAAATCGGCTAAAAGAGATCAGGTAAAGATGATTCGGGGAGTGCAACATCGTCGCATCCAAAAACACTTAGATGACATTCTGCAAGTAATCGCTGATGCTCTTAATGTTCCCGATTCTGACTGTCCTCAGAGAAACAAAAACAAAAAACCACCTCAGCGATCTACGCTCGCTCAATTCACTTACACTGCGATTTCTGACTATTGCCAACGCAATCATATGGCGCCCAATTTGGTGGCAACCATGTCAGACATCAGGGAATACCTCGATCAGCAATTAGGCAGTCGACGACGAAGCAAAAAGACCTATGCCCATAAAAAACGCCAGCCACTCATGGCAAGTGGCTGGCGAGGCGAGTTTATCCTTCAACTAGTTGAAGATGTATTAAGCGGAAAGCTGGTAGCCCACGTTGCTAACCCCACGTCAGATCAACCGTTGTCTTTTGTCCCCCACTCAGCGATCGACCTCTCTTCGAATCCCGACAAATCCTCCCAGTAACAACATCCCCCACGAATTAAAGACGTTGGCACTGTTGATGATTGAACATTTTTCAGAATTAAAAGAGATGCGTCACAGGCAACCAGACATTCCGCATAAATTGTACTACGCTCTCTCTATGAATCACCTTAACCCTTGAACTATTGACCGACACCGTCAGCTGTCAGGATTACGGGGCCGTCATCCTCAGCTTGTTCTGATTCATGAAACCACGTCATTTCTTCCTGAACTAGATCCGTCTCCGGGTTCGCACTTTTGACGACAGCACGGAACTTATGCCGTCCGGCCTTACTGGCCTTGGCATAAACTTTTAACACAATCTCTTCCCCGGGCCCTAAGGAATCGATAGGATTGAAGACCGCTTGCCCCGGAATTAATTCCGCTCGAACTCCTTCAGTTCTGACCGGTTCAACGCCGTAGCCAAATTGCCCGACGACATCGATATTGGTTGCCACTTTAGTCCCGCGGTTTACAATCTTGATCTCGTAAACAGCAAGCTCTTCCAACATTTTAGGCCCTGGAGGATCGTTGACGATAAGCTTGAGATCAGCCACGCCAGTTACTGTCGTGCTGAACAACCCTGTTCGACTTTCAGCAGCGGCAGCTTCCACTCGTACTGCCACTTGATTTTTTCCATCCTGCATCAGGACACAACTGAATTCAAATGCCCTAGTGGAAGCCGGAGCAACAGTTCCGATTTTCCAGGACAGGTTTCGGCGACCTGACTGCAATTGATCGCTACCGTCTTTGTACTTAGCCCCCGGGGGCAATACGGCTGACACGACAACATCTTTGGCTGTCGTGTCTCCTGTATTCGCGATTTCAATGCGATAGGTTACCGGATTGCCGGCGAATTTCTTTGACGGACCATCCACTTTCACTGCTAATTCAGGTCGACGTATCTGAATCTCCAACTCCTGTTCGTCGTGCTCTCCTCCCGCCGCTGAAACGGCAGCCTGAATAGGCATCAATCCCGGTTGTTCGGCCGTTAGTTCTAATTCAACAACCTTACTCGCCCCTACCGGTAACGATCCAATACTCTGGCCTCGTTCAATACCGGGATTAATCTTAAGTACGACGTTTTCGGCATCGCCGTTGCCGGTATTCGAAACTCGGACAACAATGATTTCGGTATCCCCGTAGGTCATGACCTCAGGGCCATCAATCGACAACTGTAATTCGGGTTGAGTCACGTCAATTTGATTTGCAATGGTCTTGGGCTGAATCGTCCATTTAACATCCATTGCAAACGGTCGATTCTTCTCAGGAATCAGTCTGACCTTCCACTGGGCTGTCCTGCCTATCGGCATAGTGCCTAAACTCCACTGCAGCTGAACACCGTCTGCCGTAGGTAATTGATCTACTTCTCCCAAATCGCTCGTCAGGGATGCGATTTTCACCCATTCCGGAATGTGAGTGACCAGAAATAAATCTTCCGCCAGCGATTCACCTGTATTAATTGCTGTGATGACAAATTCTCCAATCTCTCCTGCCCGAATCACATTGGGCCCCTTGGACGAAATGGAAATCGCCGGAGCCTGAACGACGGTCGTTTGAATACCATCACTCAGACTAACAGGAGTACTTTCGGGGGTAGACAATGGTACGGTCGATCGCGGAACGGGTAATGATTCCCCTTCATCTGAGAACACCTGAAACTCCAGACCCTCAGATTCCGGAGTAACAATGGGTGCACCAGGTTCTGGTGTTTCCAGTTCAGCGTCGGGCAGATCAGTCCCTGAAGAAACGGGAAAAGCATCTGTACTAACAGGTTCGTCCACAATAAATGCGTCCGGGGTTTCTGTTGAAGTACCAACTTCTAATTCAGAAGGCGGGTCAAACAGCATGGGTTCCTGTATTGACGTCTCACTTGAAGTCAGCTCAGGCTGCTGCGGTTCCGGAAGCGTTAACTCCGTGTCGGGAGGAGTGACCGTTAATACGGATGTCGTGCTCTGACTCTCTTCCGTAGAGAACGGAGCATCTTTTTCAGCCAGAATGATAGGACTGGCAGACTGAGGAAGCTGAATCTCAGCCGGTGCAGCATCGGATGTAGTGGGGACGTCGTCTGCATTACCAAAGGTAGCCAACAAACCAGCCATTAGCAGGAAGGCGCCGGCAATCGTGATTTTCCGTGTCATGATAAACACCTATAATATCTTTGAGTGTGGGGATTTTTGTCAGCCTTGACAGCTAACTGATTCACGGGGAATCGGTACGTCCAATCGTCCGACCAACACAACTTCACCAGCCATAATCCGCAAAAAATATAATTTGATAAAACAGGCAAAATAGAAACATGAGCGAAAATACGAGACGGCAACAAATTGAATCTATGTTACAGGACGAACCCAATGACACGTTTTTGCAATATGCACTTGCGATGGAATTAGATAAAGAAGGGGAGCATGAACTGAGTCTAGGCTGGTTGAAAAAACTCACTCAACATTCGCCACCCTATGTTCCCGCCTTCTTTATGGCCGGTCAACAGCTTGCCAGACTCGATCGCACGACCGAAGCACGGGACTGGCTTGCCCGTGGAATCACTGAAGCTCAGCAACAGAGCAATCTGCACGCTGCAGGAGAAATGACCGAATTCCTGGCGACACTCAACGAATAAATCGCTGGCTAAAACTGACGAGCTGCTGAGACGACCGCCTGAACACTGCGTCCAACAAACTGTACGCATAAAGGGAAACCCTGGTCCGAGGTCCCCTTGGGGACGGACAGCGACGGTAGCCCCAGAAAACTCCAAGGGGAATTGAATTTCGGGCTCCCGGTTGTTTCCATGCCAGGAGGAGGAGATGTGGTCGCCGGCATCATCATTACCTGATCTTCAGCAAGCCACGACTCCACGGCCTGACGCTGCTGAAGCTGGTAATCCAACGCCTCCTGATAATCTTCCTGAGACTGCCCGCGACCACCCTCAATTTGTGCAGTCATATGAACTTCGTAGCCATCCTTGTAGATAGCAAACTCATCCTGATGAACCCGGGCTGCATCTCCTGCCATTAGTCGATTATGCATCATGGTCAATTCGTCGAAATCCACAGGGCAGGGAAGCGGTTTCAGGTGTCCAGCAAGATCATCAATCAATTGAATCAACTCTGTTTCGGCTTGACGAAAAAAACCATCCATTCTTAGCACATCGACTTGAATTGACTCCATCCTGCCTACAGCTTGTTCACTTAGAGCCTGATAGCAGATTACAGCATCGTCCACGGTATTCGCAATAGGCCCCATATGATCCAAATGAGGACTCAACGGAACGACTCCAGACGTGGAGACTTCGCCAAAGGCTGGCTTTAGACCAACAACCCCACAAAAACTGGCGGGGCGGTTGATTGATCCCCCCGTCTGACTCCCGATTGCAGCAATACACATTCCCGACGCAACCGCTGCAGCAGATCCACTACTGGATCCTCCCGGAGTACGCTCCGGAGCGGCGGGGTTACGTGTTACGGATGGATCAAACCCGGCAAATTGCGTGGTAACTGTTTTCCCCAGAATAACGGCTCCTGCCCCCTCCAGATTTTGAACCAGAGGTGCGTGCTGAGTGCAGACATCTACGCGCCAATCTGTTCCTGCCATAGTCGGGTACCCGGCAACATCGATAATATCCTTGATCCCCATGGGTATACCATGCAAGAGCCCACGATCCTGGCCTGCATGAAGCTCGTTCTGCAATCGATAAGCTTCCTGCATTGCATGTTGGCTATCCACATTAACCCAAGCTTTGATTTCAGAGTCAACTTCATCAATCCGTTTAAGACAAATTCCCACCAAATCAGGAATCGTAAGTTGATTGGAACGAATTCGCAGTGCCAGTTCGGCAATACTAGGAACCTTCATCTCTCACTCCTGAATTGCTAATGGCAGGCATTTGCCAACGCACAGGTAGAACAACCGCCCTCGCCGCAATTCCCGCTAGCCTCTTCCGTACCACAGTCTGGACCGCAACCTGCAACAACAGCTTCAGCAAAACGGGCAAACTGGACTTTTGAATCATGACGCTCTGCCAACTCGGACGTAAGCTGTTCTAACTCGTCTGACACTTCGCCCAGGAAGTAGAAGTAAAGAGAGCTACCATCGAGTAATTGCTCAACATCCAGCAGGACGTTGCTGATCTGCTTTGACTCCAGCAATTCGCAGCACGCTTCAAAGGCCTCATTCCTGTTTTGATCCAAACGAGCCAAAAGCAGGTCATCTTCCACCGTTACCAGGCGTAAAACGTCACCGTCACATTGTTGATTAGCAACCGATTCCACGCTGGCCAGCACTTCTCCGACCTCCAAACCTCGTACTGTCCGGCAGACAACACGACTATGACGCTGAAAGACAACCGGCTCAACAGCAGCAAACCTGCCAACATTGCCCATCGCACCAATGCGAATCAAGTATTGCGGAAAAGGAGACATCTACGTTTCTGATAGCCCATGAAGTTGTGGTTTGATTATCTTATAATAGCATTATCCACTCGTGTTGGTGAATCCTGCAGCGATTTAAGCCACCATGGCCTTGCGACATTTGATGGAAACCATCATTATTTCAACGATACCCCAACATCATTCAGCGACGACTTTAAAATATGGCAACTACTGACATTCCTCAATCTGTTAATATCACATCTTGGAACAATCTGGCAGACTCGGTACTCGCCGGTCATCGGGTCACCCGAGAAGAAGCGGTGGCAATACTTCGCAGTGATAATGACCAATTGCTCGAGCTAATGGCGGCAGCATTTAAGATTCGCAAGAAGTATTTCGGAAAGACGGTCCAACTTTACTTTTTGATGAATGCAAAAAGCGGTTTGTGTCCAGAGGATTGCTCCTATTGCTCTCAATCGAAAGTTTCGGATGCGGAAATACCTAAATACAACATTCTCAGCCGTGCGAACCTACTTGAAGGGGCAAGAATTGCCGCAGAACGAAATGCAAAGACTTATTGCATTGTGATTTCAGCCCGAGGCCCTAGTGAACGTGAACTTAAAGCGGTCGAGACCATCGTCCCTGAGATTAAATCTGAACATGACTTAAAGATATGTGCCTGCTTGGGCTTACTTGATGACCAACAAGCAGCACGCCTGAAAGCAGCGGGAGTAGACCGGGTCAATCACAACCTGAACACCAGCGAATCACATTACGGAGAAATTTGTTCAACCCACACATACAAAGATCGCATGGATACCTTGCACTCGGTACGCAAAGCAGGAATGGAGATTTGCAGCGGAGGTATCATCGGCATGGGCGAAGAGGATAAAGATGTCGTCGACATGGCATTATCTCTCCGGGAAGTCGAAGCAGAATCAATCCCCCTCAACTTCCTCAATGCCATCGACGGAACTCCACTGGAAGGTATTAACACATTGACACCTCAGTACTGTCTCAAAGCACTTGCCATGTATCGCTTCGTGAATCCGGACAAAGAATTACGAATTGCCGGAGGACGCGAAATCCACTTGGGTAGTCTACAACCACTTGGACTATATGCAGCAAACTCTCTATTTGTCGGCGACTACCTGACCACAGAAGGGCAAGCCCCGGATGAAGACTACAAAATGATCGAAGAGCTCGGCTTCGAAGTCACACGTAACATTGACTGACTTCAGTTTTAATTAACCCAAAAAAACCTCGCAACAGATTTTGGCTGCGAGGTTTTTTATTGAGTTCTAACTAGTTCGTTTGATTATAGATCGGTGATCTTCAGCAATTTGCCGGAAGCTCCCTCACCTGATCCGACAACAGTTACGTACACGTTGCCGTCCGAATCAACAGCGATTGCCGTTGGCTTATCCAATCCGATGATTTTCGTGACTTCTATGGTTTGCTTTTTCTTGGTGTATTTAGCTGCAAGCTGGAATAATCCACCTTCCGATGTATCCGACCAAGCAAAATCAGTGGCTAGAAGCTTTCCTTTCGGGGCGTATGCCAGTCCTGTAATATCACTCAGCCCAGTTTCAAAGTTGGCTAGTTTAGCACCATCTTTAGGATCGTAGAATGTCAGTAAGCCATCACCCGGCAGTGAGATTTCTCCCATTTGCCCGACAGCCAGTGATCCGTCCGGAGCAACAGTAATAGCCACTGGTGCATCAACTTCGGTCAATTCTTTAGTTGCGATTGCTCGCATAAACGGACCGACTTTTGCACCTTTAACTCCAGCTCGTGAGATCCAGCCTTTGGTGTCGTCACCATTACAGGTGTCAAAAACTGCATCTCCGGTGAACGCAACACCATAAAAATTACCTTCACCCGCAAGTTTCTCAGTCGCAGGTAACTCCAGTGCTGCTACGTCGTCGCCATCTGCTTTCAAAGCAGCCTCACCTGCAGCAGGAACATTGTAAACTCGTAACTTGTCCTTGGCATCTGGGTACCCGCCACCACCAACGACCAAAACGTTTTGGTCGATGAAAGTCAAACCGAGAGGACCGATTGGGTAAGTGGGGCCTTTTCCATACTTATCGATGGGGAAATCAACGACAACATTCTCAATCTTGCCGTCTACAATTCGGACCACCCGGCCAGCAGCACTGTCCGCCACGAAGACGTGTCCGGTGCCAGGTTGAATGGCTACGCCACAAGGTACATTCAAGCCCTCTACTACAGTCTCAACTGTTGGCTCAGCCAGCAGCATACCGGACATTGCCCAAAACAGCATAGCTGTTGTCATCGCCGTAAATCG
Source organism: Planctomycetaceae bacterium (assembly GCA_002717145.1). GTDB lineage: Bacteria > Planctomycetota > Planctomycetia > Pirellulales > Pirellulaceae > UBA721. The sequence goes on from PBCP01000102.1 coordinate 19,066, forward strand.
CTTCATTTTTTATCTCCTAGAATTATTCTCTTGCCACCTGGTAAAAGGTGAGTCGGATGTTTTTATCTATTATATCTTTAGAGGCATTCCTAACCGTCTTACCGGAACCGTTAAGGTAACTCGGGAGGATCCACGTGTGGATACTCAGCGCTTTTGAGGCCTTCTTTCATGAAAATCACAAGATCTGCAACTTCCTCTTCGGTAAGCTTCAGTGGCTTCATTTCCTCATCTAGCTGAGCATTCTTCACTCCACCTTTATTGTAAAAATCAACCACCTCTTTCAAGGTCTTGAGGCTTCCATCATGCATATAAGGAGCTGAAGTGTGTATGTCACGTAAAGGTGGTGTTTTAAACCTTCCTTTATCCCCCTCTTGCTTGGTAACAGCAAACCTTCCCATATCGGGATTGTCCTTATCGAAACCCACTCCCAAATTGTGAAAGGCGAGGTCCGTAAAGCTGTGCCCTTTGTGACAGGCGCTACACTTGGCTTTGTTAAAAAACAAATCCATGCCACGCTTAGCGGCAGGTGACAACGCCGATTCATCACCGGCTTTGAACTGGTCATACGGAGCGTTGCCTGA
>PBCP01000103.1 GCA_002717145.1 Planctomycetaceae bacterium
AACTACGAAGTATGTCAGTAACACCCAAAAAACCCTAGCGGCCCAAAGTAGATTTGTGAGTGCCAATAGGAAAGATCTATTTAATCTAAGGCAATAGAATTACCATGCTTCCTTTCGAGCCGAAGGTCCCATTAGCCCATCCTGTGGTTTTTTGGGTGTTACTGACATACTTCGTAGTTGCTGGAGAAGATTGTTCCGATGCGCTAGTGCAAGCAGAGCAACCTCAGGCGCCATCGTTTGAGCTTATTGAAGAGATTGTCAAGCAAGGGATTAAAGACGGGAAGATGCCCGGTGCTGTGGTGGTTATCGCGGACCATGACAACGTGCTTTATCGCCGAGCCTTTGGGAACCGACAGATTGAGCCTGTAGCCGAGCCCATGACTCTAGATACGGTGTTCGATCTTGCATCGCTAACTAAGCCAATTGCCACGACGACATCGATTATGAAACTCATAGATGAAGGTAAGCTTTCCCCGCGGGCGAAAGTTTCGGAATACCTGCCGGCATTTGGGAAACACGGGAAAGATTTGATTACGGTTGAGGATCTCCTGTTACACGTTGGTGGCTTAATTCCGGACAACTCTCTGAATGACTACCATGACGGGGTTGAGATGTCCTGGGAGAATATATGTGAACTGAAGCTTGTTACTGAGCGGGGAACCAGATTTACTTACACCGATGTTGGTTTTATTGTTCTGGGTAAGCTTGTTGAGAAAATAAGTGGGCAAACACTAGATACGTTTTCACAAGCCAATGTATTCCAACCTCTGGGGATGAATGAGACAACATTTAATCCAATAGCGGAGCTACGAAAACGAGCTGCTCCAACAGAACAACGTGATGGGAAATGGATTAAGGGTGAAGTTCATGATCCACGGGCTCACCTTTTACGCGGGGTAGCAGGACACGCTGGCCTGTTTTCAACTGCAGATGACCTGACTCGATATGGTCAGCAAATGCTGGGGCTTGCCATGGGCAACCGGCTTATCCCCTTTTCCCAGTCAACCTTTAAACTGATGACTCGCCCCCGCAATGTAGAGCGTGACTCAAAAGTCATTGGTACTAGAACTTATGGCTGGGATCATCGCTCTCCCTATTCTAGTAATCGCGGTGATCAATTCTCTGATTCCGCCTTCGGACACGGGGGGTTCACAGGGACTGTTATGTGGATTGATCCTGAAATAGACCGGGTATTTATTTTCCTCAGTAATCGTTTGCATCCCGATGGCAACGGCAGTGTGAATCGGCTTGCCGGTGAGATAGCGTCGATCATTGGGGCTACTGCTAAGCGTTAAAGACATACGGTAGATGAATACCCTTCATTCATCTAAGGAACTCGCCCAATCCTCATGTTCCTTACGCATTAACAGTGACTTGAAGAATTGGCCCGCGGAAGCGATTTTCTGGTTCTATTAGGGGACATTCTCCCACTTGCCGATGTGAATGAGTCAGTCTAGGATGCATGTTTACCCATTTACAAAAGCTGTAAAGTATTAGTGAATTCAACTATGCGTCACGTCATCTCAGCCTTGGTTCAGAACGTACCCGGAGTGCTTGCACACGTGTCAGGTATGCTGGCGTCCCGAGGCTTCAATATCGACTCACTTGCAGTCGGTGCTACTGAAGACCCTACACTTTCACGAATGACATTTGTGGTTGTGGGAGACAACAGTGTGCTGGAGCAAGTTGCGAAACAGTTAGAGAAGATTGTGACCGTGGTTCAGGTGACTGATATCAGTGCCTATTATCATGTTGAGCGTGATTTAATGCTCATTAAAGTCAAAGCTGAGACAGGTATTCAGCGGTCTGAAATTCGTGAATTGGTTGATATTTTTCGCGGAAAGATAGTGGATGTTGGTCAGTCAGAATTGATGATCGAAATTTCGGGCCGCGAATCGAAACTGGAAGCTTTTATCGAACGAGTTCGCCCCTTTGGAATTTCGGCGTTGTCCCGTACAGGTCGTATTGCTCTGATCCGTAGCGATTCGCTGGAGTCAGGTGAAAACAAAGACTAGTAACTGAGTCCGACTGCAGATTGTGCGTGAACCGCTCGCTAAGGCTCAGAAGAATAAAAACAAGATCCCAAATTATTTGTTTGTGAAAGAAGGTAATCTTCAATGGCAGCCCAGATTTATTATGACAACGATGCTGACCTTTCTCTGTTGAAAGACAAAACCATCGCAATTCTTGGTTATGGTTCGCAGGGACATGCTCAGGCCCAAAACCTGCGTGATAGCGGATGTAACGTGGTTATTGGTCAAAGGCCTGGAAGTGCAAATTATGACCTTGCCGTTAGTCATGGTTTTGAGCCGGTTTCTCTTGCCGAAGCTACCCAGCAGGGAGATTTGGTGAATGTCCTGCTTCCAGATGAAGTTCAGGGTGATATATACCGTGAGCAGATTCGTGATAATCTGAGCGAAGGTAATATCCTGATGTGTTCTCATGGATTTAATATTCACTTCGGTCAGGTGAGTCCTCCTGCTGGAGTAGATGCTTTACTTGTTGCTCCGAAAGGTCCCGGTCACCTTGTTCGTGCGGAATATGAAAAAGGTGGTGGAGTTCCCAGCCTGATTGCTTTAAGCGATGGTGCCAGTGAAGAAACCAAAGCGCTTGGATTAGCTTATGCCAAGGGTATCGGCGGTACACGCGGTGGCGTGATTCAAACTTCATTTGCTGAAGAAACCGAAACGGATTTGTTCGGTGAACAAGTTGTTCTTTGTGGTGGTGTTAGTGAACTCGTAAAGATGGCTTTCGAGACATTGGTGGAAGCTGGCTACCAGCCTGAGATGGCTTACTTCGAATGCCTCCATGAATTGAAGCTGATCGTGGATCTATTCTACGAAGGCGGAATCAGCTACATGCGTTACAGTGTTTCCAATACTGCAGAGTACGGAGACTACATGACCGGTCCTCGTATCATTACAGAAGACACTCGTCAGGTAATGCGACAGGTATTGCGTGAAATTCAGGAAGGCGTTTTTGCGAAAAACTGGATCCTTGAAAATAAAGGTGGGGCAGCGAATTTCAAGAGTCGCCGCCGAATCGATAAAGACCATGAGTTGGAGTTGGTTGGTCGACGCCTCCGTAAGCTAATGACTTGGATTGATGCTAAAGAATATTAATCAAAGCTCATAGTCTGATTGGAAGACGGAGCTTTTCACGGCTCCGTTTTTCATGCGCTGATTTCAAACAGGTCAGGCGAAATGCAGTTGACCTGTTTGAATTTATAGATTCCCAAAATCTATATTCAGGTATACCATTGGAGTTCACTGACCACTCACTGAGAATAATTCATTGAACCAATTTCCCTCTAACTCTGATTCGATCACATTGCGTGTGCTTGACGGTGCAGACCGTGGCCGTGTGTACAACGATCTGGAGCTCCCAATTACCATTGGTCGGGAAGAAGGGAGCCAAATCCAATTAAACGATGAACGAATAAGTCGGTTTCATGCCAAACTACAGCTGGATCACGGCCAGATAGTCTTAACTGATCTGGGAAGTACAAATGGAACGAAAGTTAATGGTGAAGAGGTTCAAATCAGGATCCTGCGATTTGGAGATTTAGTTTCATTGGGGCGCAGTGTTTTACTATTTGGGTCGCGAGAACAGATTGCCGGGCGTTTACAGCAAATCCGAACAGGTGAATCGGGTTCGCACTCCGGAGATCTTACGGATGAGTCATTGGCATCAAATCCCGACCTGGGTTTTGAGTTGGATTTTGATGACGAACGTGAGATTCAGGCGGCTCTTCATATTCTCGATCCACCTGAAATGCCAAGTCGTTTATCACCCGGTCAGGCGGCTCAGATGGCAGAAATCATGGAATTCATTCATGCACGCCTTCGGTCACTTATGAATTCAGCAACCAAAGTAGATGCCGATACGATGGCTTTAAGTTTTCGGAAATGGCAGAGTCTCCTAGATTTACAATCTCGGGTCGCTGAATATATTCGTCGCATCGGAGACCCTCAGGATTGAGTTGGAGGAATGGCATGGGTTCTAATTTTCAAATAGTCACTCTACTCTTTGTGGCTAAAGAATCTTTTATTGTGCACAACGCAAAATTCTGATTTGCCAAACAATTCGGATACGAGGTTGTACCACTCAAAGTGTAATAACGCCGGTAATTTGTCAGTCGCATTAATTGTCCTCGAAAGAATTCTTTTTTAGAATTGGAGTCGACCGGATCGGTTTTATTTCTGACTCAGAATCAAAGGGATAGGATGCCCATGAGTACTCGGCCGTTTACTCATCTTCATTGTCACACACATTACAGCCTGCTCGATGGCGCATCGAGTATTCCAAAGCTTGTTGGACGGGCTAAAGATCACGGGTTTAATTCGCTTGCGATTACCGATCACGGAAACCTGCATGGAGCTCTGCAGTTTTACAAAGAATGTAAAAAGAACGATATCAATCCGATCATCGGCTACGAAGCTTATATTGCGCCGGGAAGTCGGTTTGAAAAGTCTGGCTCCATGCGAGAGTCAAATTATCACCTTACATTACTGGCACAAAACCGCACCGGATTTAAAAACCTGGTCAAGATGGCGTCCCATGCATATCTCGAAGGATTTTATTACAAACCCAGAATTGATAAGCAGCTTCTTGAAGATCACAGTGAAGGGATAATCTGTTTAAGTGGTTGTGTTTCGAGCGAATTCAATCAGGCGATTCTTAAGGGCTATGGAGACATTCCGGACTTAGACAAAGCGATTGAAGCATCGAAGTGGTTTGAGTCGATTTTTGGCGATCGTTACTTTATCGAAGTAATGAACAACGGAATAGAAATTCAGCGTATGGCTTTAGAAGGAGCCGTTGCTGTAGCCAAGCAAATTGGGACTCCTGTGGTGGCAACCAGCGACTGTCACTACGTGGATCCTCAGGATGCAGAAGCCCAGGATGTGATGCTCTGTATTAACACCGGACGGTTTCGTACCGACACATCACGAATGAAGATGGATGGCAATGAGTACTATCTTAAAAGTGCTGAGCAAATGTATGAGGCATTTCCGGGGATGGAAGACGCTGTATCCAGAACTCAGGAAATCGCTAACACTGTTGATATCGACCTTGAGTTAGGAAATCGCTATTTCCCATCCTTTAAGCTGCCGGACGAGCGAACAAGTCCCCAATATCTGCGAGATCTTTGTGAGCAGGGATTGCGGGAACGCTACGAAGGTGATGCTGAGATGGTAAACGAGGACGGCGTTTTAGCTGAGGTGGTTCAACAGCGACTCGACCGTGAACTTGCCGTCATCGAAAAACTCGGATTTGATGATTACTTTCTGATTTGTTGGGATTTTGTCGTCGTGGCTCGTGAACGGGGAATCCCGGCAACCGCTCGTGGCAGTGGCGTAGGTGCGATCGTCTGTTTCGCCCTTTATCTCAGTCACGTCTGTCCCATTAAGTACGATTTACTTTTTGAACGATTTCTGGATGAAAACCGGTTGGAAGCACCGGATATCGATATTGACTTCTGTAAAGATCGTCGAGGGGAAGTGATTCAGTATGTGAAGGATGAGTATGGCGAAGCGAATGTTGCTCAGATTGGAACCTTTGGAACGCTGGCGTGTAAAGCAGCTATCAAAGATGTTGGTCGGGCTCTTGGGATTCCCCTGCATCGGGTGAATCAAATTACCGGGATGGTCCCGGATGAACTGAAAATCACGATCAGCTCAGCACTGGAAAAAAGTGCTGATATGAAGATGGTGTATGAGTCCGATCCTGAAATTCGTGAATTGTTGGATTTGGCTCAACGAATTGAAGGTCTCGCTCGAAATGTCGGTACGCATGCCGCTGCGGTGGTGATTGCCGATGAACCCCTGACTGAATATGTACCACTCTGTCGTGTTTCCGGCAAGGAAGATGTGATCACACAGTGGTCAATGAATGATGTCGAGGACGCCGGTCTTCTCAAAATGGACTTTCTGGGCCTCAAAAACCTGACGATCCTGAGGATCGCTGTCGATCTGATCGAACAAACGACCGGACAACGAATCGATCCGCTGAAGTTTCCACTTGACGATCAAAAGACTTTTGATCTGCTATGCCGTGGAGAAACGAAAGGTGTGTTCCAGCTGGAGTCAGGAGGGATTCGTGACTTATTGCAGCGGATGAAACCAGACCATTTCCTGGATATCGTAGCCACCAACGCGTTGTATCGACCAGGCCCACTTGAAGGGGGAATGGTCGACGACTATATCGCTGTCAAGCACGGTCAAAAAGAAGCTCAATATGCACATCCTGTCCTCAAAGAAATTCTTGAGGAAACCCATGGAGTGATGGTTTATCAGGAACAGGTGATGAGAATCCTGAATCGACTTGGTGGAATCGAATTGGCCAGTGCATATACCTGTATTAAGGCAATCAGCAAAAAGAAAGAAGCAATTATCCAAGCCAATCGGGAAGACTTCCTCAGAGGGGCTGTGGAGAAAGGATTGTCTCAGGCTGAGGCTGACAATTTCTGGAATATGATTGTCAAATTTGCGGGGTATGGTTTTAACAAAAGTCATTCAACGGCTTATGCTCTGATTGCTTATCAGACTGCTTATCTGAAGGCACACTACAGTGTCGAATACATGGGAGCTCTCCTTACAGGTGACATCCCCGGGCGTAACTTCATGAGGAAAGACTCTCTAATCGAGCATATCGAAGATTGTGCCCGGATGGAGATTGAACTGGTGGCGCCGAGCGTAAATACATCGGGAGTTGAGTTCACTGTTGATGATGGCAAAGTCTTTTTTGGGATGTCTGCAATCAAGGGTTGCGGTGGTTCCGCAGCAGAAGCACTTGTCCGAGCTCGGCAGGCAGACGGGCCATTTAAGGATATTTTTGAACTGTGTGAACGAGTTGAAACATCCGTTTGCAATCGCAGTTCACTTGAAAACCTGATTAAAGCAGGAGCGATGGATTGCTTCGGAGCCAATCGACGACAATTGATGGAAGTGTTGGAGCGTGCAATTCAGGCCGGTCAGGCTATGCAGGCGGACAATCGAAGTGGTCAGCAAAATCTGTTCGGAGCGTTTGAGGAATCTGAAGATCAGCAGGAATTGAACCCGACTGCAGATTTACCCCAAATTGATGAATTCCCGGAACGGGAAAAACTAATGATGGAAAAGGAAGTGTTGGGGTATTATCTGACAGCTCATCCACTCGATGAACACATGTCAAAACTCAATCAATTTACATCCCATACCACCGTCAAACTGATTGATATTCCGGATCGCGGCGAAGTCATCCTCGGAGGCATGATTTCGAGTATTAAGGAAGCACATACAAGGAATCCTAAACCCGGTCAGCCATCGAAGTATGCTAACTTCGATTTGGAAGATGTGGATGGTTCGGTGCGATGTATTATGTGGCCACGACAATATGCCGAATTCGGTCATCTGATTGTCCCCGATGACATTGTGATCATCAAAGGGATCGTGGACCGACGAGGAGGAGGTGATGAATGTAATATCATCATCAATGAATTGGTGCCCTTATCTCAGATTGAAGATCGTTATACAACCGGAATGATTGTGCGTATTCAGGAAGCAGCGCACGGTTTGCAGATGATTCCCAAATTGCGGGAAGTGACACGAGCTTACCCCGGTCGGCGAAAACTTCAGTTGGTCATACAGCTATCTGATGGCACTAGTGTTACATTGGACTCTCAGGCTCAGGGAGTTGACATTAATAATGAACTTCGCAATCGTCTCGATGAATTGCTGGGGGGTGGAAATATCCAAATGATCACCAGCCCACCCAAAGTCCAAAATCGACCTGCGTATGCCCGATAACGGCAGCGGATAGTATTATCCACTGACAGTAATCAAGACATGCAGAGGTGTTAGCAACGTTAGTTCGCTCACATTGTCCTGCCACACACTATACTCGGGAACTCATTTTGTCAGCCAATCTCGTCAGGGTTTCACTGGCATCACGACGGTCGAGCTCTACATGTATGAGATGCATATTCGACTCATCCGTGAATGCAGACTTGAGTGCTTTATCAAATGCTTCCTCGGTACGAATGCGATGCGCTACGCCTCCCCCGATGACTCTGGTCAACTCGCCATAGGACCAACGATGGATTTCGTTATAGTCCCACTCACCGGGATGGAGTGCCCGTTCGGTTCCGTAACCCCCATTGTCAAGCACGATCACGATAGGGTTCAGACCCCGGCGTACGATGGTTGATAATTCGAGACAAGTCATTTGAAAGGCGCCGTCGCCACAAATGGTAATTACCCGGTGATCTGGCAATGCAGTTTGTGCGCCGAGTGTTGCCGGAACACTAAAACCCATCGAAGTATAGTAGGCAGGGCTGAGAAATTCAGTCCTGCCCTGCGTTTGTAAACGAGTCGATGCAAATAGTGAATCTCCGATATCTGCTATCACAATGGTATTCTCATTCAGCGATTGATTGAGGCGGTCGATCATTCTACGGATGGTGATGTGAGCTGAATAGTCGATGACATATTGAGAAACCGGTTCCCGAATAGTGGGATCGATAAAGCGATCGCAACATTTGATATTCCGTAGAATTAACTCGGGAATCAATTCCTCCAAGGGGACATTCTCGTAATGATGATGATGGATTTTCAGAGTTTCACTCGTGGCGTTAACACACTTGCGGGGATCGAGATTTGCCGTGTAGATGCCGAGGTTCAAATCTGTCATCAAGGTGCCGAGCAGCAGTATGCAGTCACTTGATTCGACATATTCTGCGACTTCTTCACGTCCGATCGCACCTTCATATAATCCGACATACAACGGGTGATTCTCTCTTACAACACTCTTACCCAAAAGAGTCGAGACAATCGGAATATTGTTTTTTTCAGCGAAGTGAATGAGATCGTCCTGCAGGTCGAAGCGGTGGATTTCGACTCCGGCAATGATGATGGGATTGTCAGACTTGTTGAGCAGTGCAGTGATTTCGTTGCAAGATTCTTGCAAAGCTCGTTCGTCTGTTACCATCGGCTGGAATGTATGACGGTTGGTTGATTGCGGTACCACATTGACCATATCCCGCGGTATATCGATATAGACCGGTCGCTTATATCGATAGGCCATTTCCAAAACCCGATCGATTTCCTGAAATGCGGTGGCCGAATCAACCAATTCAGTCCCGGTGATACACAGCTTGTCAAAGACATCAACTTGCGTACGAAAGTCACGAACTTTGTGATGCAACAGTGGATTATTATGTCGTTCATTAAGACCTGGTGATCCTGCCAGTACAACGATAGGTGATTTTTCGGCGAAGGCTCCGGCAATGGAATTGCAGATGCTCAGGCCTCCAACACAGTAGGTAACACAGACGGCTCCCATGCCATTTACCCGAGCGTAGGCATCAGCCGCAAAGCCAGCATTGTCTTCACGAGTACAGCCAACGACGTTAATATCACTTTCTTCGAGCAGACTGTAAAAAGATAAAACGTAGTCGCCCGGAATGCCAAAGATATCAGCAATCCCGTAGTCCTGAAGCCGCTCAATCAGGTATTCTCCGATACTTAACGGAGTGGCTGGCCAACTAGTGGAATGGTAATCCTGAACAACAGTTGACGAAGATAACATCACTTCCTCCTTGTTTCTTTGCTCCAATTAGCACCAAACTCAGTTCGTAGGCTACTGGTTCGCAACTCAAGGTGTTGTCGCCCCTACGGATATCTTACGCAGTCAGTTTGGGGCTGGCTCGATTTGGGGTGTTTCGGTATTTAGAGACTGGGTAAATACAGCCCTTTCAGGCACATTACTTCGCGATTCTTCCGTACTCCCGGATCAACGACAAAAAGTTTAAAATGGAAGTTTGGCAACAACAAACGGATTTAGAAATGTTGCCAGTTATCGCCAGATGACAGAGAGATATGCAGGCATCAGACATCACGATTCAGGGAGCACGTGAACACAATCTCCGGGAGGTTGATGTCGTATTGCCACGCAATCAACTGATCTGTTTAACGGGGGTTAGTGGAAGTGGAAAAAGTTCGCTCGCGTTCGACACTTTATTCGCGGAAGGCCAGCGGCGGTATGTCGAGAGCCTTTCAAGTTTTGCCCGTCAGTTTCTTGGTCAGATGCCCAAGCCTGATGTTGAACATATCTCCGGGTTAAGTCCATCGATTTCAATTTCACAGAAAACGGCCGGACGTAACCCTCGCAGTACGGTTGGCACGATTACTGAGGTTTATGACTTTTTGCGTATCCTCTATGCGCGAGTCGCCAAAGGATATTGCCCGCAATGTGGTAATCCGATCACCGCTCAAACGCGTGAGCAGATCATTTCTCACATCATGCAATTGGGGAAGGGATCATCGATCACAGTCCTTTCCCCAATCATACGGGGCCAAAAGGGTGAGTATCGTGATCTGTTTGAAGACCTGCTTAAAAGGGGATTCATCCGCGCGCGGGTTGACGGGCAGATATGTGACCTGACGAATCCACCGACATTGCAGCGTAACTATCGTCACAACATTGAAGTTGTAGTGGATCGCCTTAAGATTTCTGAGAAGATTCGACCGCGTCTGGGGGAAGCGGTTGAGCAAGCATTAAAGCTTGGCGAAGGATCACTGATAGTTGTTCCGGCGGGTGAGAGTACAAAAGATAAAGTGTACTCCAGTGATTACGCCTGTACCGATTGTCAGATCAGCTTTGCTGCTCCCTCACCTCAGCTGTTTAGTTTTAATAGCCCTCAGGGCATGTGTGGCGGATGTAACGGCTTGGGGAAAATGTTTTCTTTTGATCCGGAATTGTTAGTTCCAAACCCCGAAAAATCATTTATGCAAGGCGCAATCGAAGTCATCGGGAACCATAAGAAAATGGGACGATGGCGACGACATATTTATCGGGGCGTGGCAGATACATTGGAGCGGAAAAACGAATGGGAAGAAGGCTATATGCTGGACACCCCCTGGAAAGAACTTTGTCAGGACGCAAAGGATGCCTTACTCTGGGGGACAGGTGATCTCCACATTACCTACACATGGCGGGGTGGGCGATCTCCACTTAAGTACGGCGGCACCTATGACGGCATTATCCCGGAACAAAAAGAGAAATATGCATCAAGTCGTAGTAAGCCTCATCAGCGCAAGCTTGAACGCTATATGAACACGATTCATTGTCCGCAGTGTGATGGACAACGATTAGTGGATCAGGCCCGGTACATGCGATTGCAGTCGAAGCACTCACGATTTGCAGAGTCTCCCGAATTGTCGCTGCCTCAGGTTTGTCAATTGAGCGTCAAACAGGCTGTAGAGTTCTTTTCTGATCTGGTACTGGATAAAAACTCAGCACTTGTCGCAGAAGACGCGTTGAAGGAAATTCGAGCCCGCCTTGGCTTTTTGGTCAATGTAGGACTGGGATACCTGACGTTGGATCGAACTGCACCAACATTGTCCGGCGGTGAAGCTCAGCGTATTCGTCTGGCGGCTCAAATTGGTTCAGGGTTGGTTGGCGTGACCTATATTTTAGACGAGCCTTCGATTGGCCTGCATGCACGGGATAACGATCGACTTATCAATACGCTTCTTAAGCTTCGAGACGTGGGTAATACAGTCGTCGTTGTTGAGCATGATGAAGATACCATGCATGCTGCAGACTATATAGTTGATTTTGGCCCCGGTGCCGGCATTGAAGGTGGAGAAATCGTAGCTCGAGGCAAACTTGACGACATCTGCAATCAGCCACGTAGCGTGACTGGTCAGTTTTTGGCTGGCACACGGGAAATCGGAATCCCGGAGAATCGACGTCCACAGACGGAGCAAGTACTGACGATTGTCGGAGCCAGGCACAACAACTTAAAAGATATCGACGTTGAAATCCCACTCGCAAACTTCATCTGTGTCACTGGGGTTTCAGGTTCTGGTAAGAGTTCGCTGATCAACGACATTTTGGCCGATGGCTTGCGAAGGGAATTAAATGGTGGCGAATCGATTCCGGGCATTCATATGGACATGCTTGGCACCAGTCATTTGGACAAAATGATTGCGATTGATCAGTCACCCATCGGCCGGACTCCCCGGTCCAATCCAGTAACCTATATCAAAGTATTTGATGACATTCGCAAGTTGTTTGTGCAGCTTCCCGATGCGAAAAGGCGTGGGTATAAACCCGGACGCTTTAGCTTCAATGTTAAAGGTGGTCGGTGCGAAGCGTGTGAAGGCAATGGCAAGAATAAACTGGAAATGGACTTTCTGGCAGATATCTGGGTGCAGTGTCCGGTCTGTGACGGAAAACGCTTTAATCGCGAGACGTTACAGATTCGGTTTAAGGAGCATTCCATTTCAGATGTCCTTGAACTTGATGTGCGGCAGGCGATGGATTTGTTTGAGAACATTCCCAAAATCCATGACAAGCTAAAAACACTGGCTGATGTCGGATTGGAGTATCTCAAGCTTGGACAGGCGTCTCCTACTTTGTCTGGAGGTGAAGCTCAGCGAATTAAATTAGCTCGAGAATTAGTACGTAAAAGTACCGGCAGTACGATTTATATTCTGGACGAGCCCACAACTGGACTGCACTTCGCCGATATTGAATTGCTACTTAAAGTACTCCATGACTTCGTCGAACGCGGTAATACGGTCGTCGTTGTTGAACATAATATGGATGTTATTAAGACGGCTGATTGGGTGATCGATTTAGGGCCTGACGGAGGTGAAGGAGGCGGACAGCTTGTAGTTGCTGGTACGCCGGAAGATGTGGCAGCCTGTCAGGATTCAGAAACCGGAGCGGCGTTATATCGGGCGTTGAATAAACTTCCTAATGACCAGATTATTGATAGTCAGCATCGGGCAGTTGCTGAAGAGATAACCAGTATCCGCGTACGCGGTGCCAAACAGCATAATCTTAAGCTTGTCGATGCCGATATAAGCCGAGACAAAATGACGGTCTTTTCCGGCCCGTCGGGAAGTGGTAAAACGTCGCTTGCGATGGATACCATCTATGCCGAAGGTCAGCGACGGTACGTTGAGAGTCTAAGTTCCTATGCTCGTCAGTTTATCGGTCAAACTCAGAAGCCCCGGCTCGATTACATAGACGGTTTGTCTCCCGCCGTTGCGATTGAACAGAAGAATCTGGGGCATACTCCTCGTAGTACGGTCGGCACCGTTACAGAAATATATGATTATCTGCGAATACTGATGGCACGTCTGGGGACGCCACACTGCCCTGATTGCCAAATTCCGGTCGGGACCCAAACGTCAGATCAAATTGTTGACAAGATCCTTCAGGAAGAAGATGGGACTCGACTGTACATACTGGCTCCGCTGGATCGGGATACCGGTCAACAGTATTCCTCCTTGTGGGATGAAATCAGGTCCAGTGGATTTATCCGCGTCCGTGTGGATGGAGTAACCTACGCAATCGAAAACATCCCTGAGCTGGATCGTCGTGTAACGCATGATATCGAAGTGGTTGTCGATCGCATTACCGTCAGGGATAAAGACCGCAGCCGAATCGCTGAAAGCGTTGAATCGGCATTGCAGATTGGTAAGGGAGTCCTCAATGTCGCCTATGCTCAGAAAAAGACAGAGGAGGCTCAATGGCCTGTTCGAAAGCATAGCCAGCATTTGGCTTGTGAGGCATGTGGTCGATCGTTTGAACAATTAACACCCCATCACTTCTCCTTTAACAGTCAACTGGGGTGGTGTGGCTCCTGTGAAGGGTTGGGAACGCAACGGGGAGCAAATCCCGCCGCATTGTTGAATGATACCCATGCGACGTTGCTCGATGGAGCGATTGCCTTGTGGCCCGACCTGTCTAATGACATCGCCCGTTCGATGATGATGTCGCTGCTGGACGGTTTGCAAATTGGTGAAGGCCAGCGGTTTGTGGATTTACCCGCGACGACGCGGAGAAAGATCTTGCATGGTACGGCTGATCAATGGTTTGAGGTGCAGTTGTCAGGGAAAGGTAAAACCACAGGGCCACGATTCAAATTCCAGTTTAAGGGATTATATCCGGCATTGGCGGAAGCATCCCGAGTATCTCCTTCCCTTAGGACCAAGTTAGAACATTTAGTCGACGAAGTGGAATGTTCCACCTGTGGTGGCAGCCGGCTGCGGGAAGATGCAGCAGCCTATCAATTACACGGAGTTACGATCGATCAGCTTTGCAGTACCGCACTCGACGAACTCCTGGATTTGATCAACCACTGGAAGCTTTCCCGTCGCGAGCGCACGATTGCTGGTGAGCTGCTTCGTGAAGTGCGTGAGCGGCTGGAGTTTCTTAATGAAATCGGATTGCATTATCTGACGCTTCATCGTCCCAGTGCCTCGCTATCCAATGGTGAGGCTCAACGCATTCGGCTGGCCAGTCAGCTCGGTAGTGGGTTATGTGGGGTATTGTATGTGTTGGATGAACCAACGATAGGGCTTCATCCACGAGATAACACCCGATTATTGAGAGCACTGCATAAACTGCGTGATCTTGGTAACACGCTGTTAGTGGTGGAGCATGACCGAGAGATTATTGAAGGCAGCGATTATCTCTGTGATTTTGGTCCCGGATCAGGCAAGCATGGTGGGAATATTGTTGCCTATGGAACTCCCAAACAGCTAGCGAAACGTAAAACGTCGTTGACCGGCCCTTACCTTTCAGGTGCCAAGTCGATCGCCATTCCTGAAAATCGTCGTCCAGTCAAATTGGAATCGAAAAAGCAACAGATACTCAGGGTGAACGGAGCTCGACATCACAATTTAAAAAATATTGATCTGGAGATTCCATTAGGCACATTGACGGCAGTTACCGGGCCCAGCGGCAGTGGAAAAAGTTCGCTAATCGATGGAATTCTTTACACCTCATTAGCTCGGAAACTGCATCGTGCTTCGGGCATTCCTGGAGCTCATGATCGTATTTTAGGGATTGAATACATCAATAAGGTGATCCGGGTTGATCAAAATCCAATTGGGAATTCACCCAGCTCCAATCCGGCAACTTACACAGGATTGTTTGACCTTATTCGAACTTTATATTCTCAGTTACCCGATGCAAAACTACGGGGCTATACAGCGCGTCGTTTTAGTTTCAACGTACCCGGGGGGCGTTGTGATGCCTGTGATGGGTATGGTCAAAAATGTATTGAAATGCATTTTCTGCCAGATGTATGGGTGCAATGTGAAACATGTGAGGGGAAACGATACAATCCTGACACTTTGGCGGTTCAATTTAGAGGGCGTTCGATTGCCGATGTTTTAGAGATGACAGCAGCCGAAGCCGTGGAGTTATTTGATAACATCCCCAAAATTCGTCGAATCCTGCAAATGTTATGCGATGTTGGCCTCGATTACGTTGCTTTAGGACAACCCGCTCCAACACTTTCCGGTGGCGAGGCTCAACGGGTGAAACTGGCGGCAGAACTATCACGCCCTGATACAGGACAAACTTTGTATTTACTTGACGAGCCGACGACAGGCCTTCATTTTGATGATATTGCCAAGTTACTGGATGTACTCCACCGTTTGGTTGACCTGGGAAATACGGTGGTGGTGATAGAGCACAATCTCGATCTTATCAAGACGGCTGACTGGGTGGTTGATATGGGGCCCGAAGCCGGATTTGGTGGCGGAGTTATTGTGCAGGCGGGTACCCCTGAATCAATTGCTACCTATGCGCGGACAGGTAGTCGCGATCAGACAGCGTTGCCCAGTCATACCGGCTTAGCGTTAATTCCAGTACTTGAGGCCGGACCTTATGAACAACGTCAGGCATTTGACCCTCATGCTGAACTTGCCAAGGAAGATGACATTGAGATTTCAGAAATAGGCCAGGAAATTTCCATGCCCTGGAAAACCGACGGTCAGGCCTGGCATACACAATTGCGAGTTGGACGTGATGGAGGAGAAGTCAAGTGGGATGGTCAGATTCTTGCTGAGACGATCGACAGGATCGAGCAGTTAAGCATTAGTTTGAATGACACCGATTATGGTTCCAGAACGGTGGTGGAAATAGCAGCGGGGAAAAAGAGCTTGGGTTGGTTCTTCCATGCGATCACTGCGGAAACCTGGATGCTCAAAATGAAATTCCGTACAGCACCGGGAACCTTTCAACGTGAAGAGCTTCAACAGGCGATTGGTCTCAAGACGCTTAACGAAATGGATGATCTACCGGTGTATGGAAATGAGCCTCGCGTCAAAGTAAAGAAACGTTCTCAATGGCAGGAAGTCGAGATTCGAGCTCATAGCTACGAAGAAATAAATACACCAGCTTACTGGGATTTTCTGGAAAAGGCTGTTCAGGCATTTGAAGAGTTCACCGGTGGAACTGGGACAAAAAAAATTGAAAAGTCACCTTGGAAGTCAAATGGTCAAAAGTGGCATTTCTCTACCCAGGGATTCATGCCCGGGAATAAACGGAAGTGGAAAATCGAAGTCTGGGAAGATTTATATCAATTGATGCAGGACGTTCTTCCAGATGGAAATTTTCTTTGGAATAACAAAGTACTTGTTCATTTATATCTTCCCGGTGGACGCGTTCCATGGTTAACGGTCACAACTAAGAAAGCCGAAGCCTTGCGTCTGAGTATTAATTGCCCTAAAGGGCTCATGACGGCAGGACGGATTGCTGAATTTGGCAATCGCCGAGATTTTGATTCGAGTGCGGCCAAGAAAGATGTTGCTCACATCTATTTCAATAAATCAGAAGATATCTACACTAGTGATCTGGAAGGTTATTTGCGAAGTCTGCTAGCTGACATGCAGGAGCTGGAATAATGACACTGATCGATCCTACGATGCTCTTCCGTTTTTCAGTTCCCTGCCTTCGCGTCAATAAAGCCTGGGGTGCGACAGGGATACCTTTGACTCCTCGTTACAAATTGCCATCTCTGCAGGAGCTAAGTGGCCGTACAGAATATGCAGATTTGCGGATTGGTTGGAATCCTGAAGGAATATACATTCAGGCGGAGGTCAAAGGGAAAGAGCAGGCGTTGTGGTGTCGTGATTCGCGTGTTGAAGACAGTGACGGGATTCACTTATTTATTGACACAAGAGATACCCATACCATTCACCGGGCTAACCGTTTTTGCCATTGGTTTACTTTTATGCCGGAAGGTGCGGGTGCTCGTCGGGCTGAACCTTTGGCTGCCCACCTAGAGATAAATCGAGCTCGCGAAAATCCAACACTCGTCCAAGCCAGTCGACTGCGAACTTATGCGCAAACTAAAAAAGGCGGTTATCTGTTGCGTGGTATGATTCCAGCCGACTGTTTGACTGGATTTGATCCAGCAGATTATCCCCGACTGGGTTTCAGTTATGCTGTCGTTGACAGGGAATTGGGTTGGCAAACGTTTTCTGTTGGCCCGGAATATCCAATTCAGGAAGACCCAACTCTGTGGGGAACCATGGAACTGGAGGGGGGATTTCAATGTCTCAGTTCTATAGTGTACATGTTCCTGATTTTGATTTGCCCAATGCCAGACTCATCTTGACCGGGTGGCTAACTGGGTCAGGTGCGGTGGTTGAGGCAGGGGATCCACTTTGTGAAATTTGTGCTGGAGACATTTTGATCGAAATTGATGCAGTACGAAGTGGAACTTTTCATCATGCTGTAGTCGAATTGGACGATGAATTGTTGACGGGAATGGTCATCGGTACGATCGAAGTTGAAGCGGCACCTGTTCGTTAACGGCCTCTCATCGCACGATCCAGCCCGCGTTGAGTGTCACGTTTTTTCATCGATTGCCGCTTATCGTGAACTTGCTTACCTTTACACAGACCAAGCAAAACTTTGCAAATACCACGATGGTTGAAATACATCTTTAAAGGTACTAGTGTGTGACCGGACTGCGTTGCCTTCTCGGCAAACTTACGACGCTCGATCTTGTGCATTAATAGCTTGCGTTCACGACGCGGGTGATGATTGAGGTGAGAGGCTTGTTTATATTC
This sequence comes from Planctomycetaceae bacterium, assembly GCA_002717145.1. Classification (GTDB taxonomy): domain Bacteria; phylum Planctomycetota; class Planctomycetia; order Pirellulales; family Pirellulaceae; genus UBA721. The sequence goes on from PBCP01000103.1 coordinate 17,871, forward strand.
GGGAATATCGCATCCGACCAGAAAAACATCCTTCCCTATGACTCGGCCGTAGGCTTCGTCCAGCGAGACATGGCCGAGACGCAGGCTCTTGACTTCACTGCCTTTCAGAACAATGCCGCATTCGAGTGTGTCGACAACATGATACTGATGCCGAGCCTTGCGATTCTCCGCAATATGACTGGTTTTCTGTTCCGACTCGGAGTTTTGCTTGTTCTTTTTTTTCCCCATTCGGGTCATCAGTATAAAAGAGGATACAATAGGCAACCTGATACGATGTGTTTTACTAAGCATAGTCGGCCATTGGGAAACTATCCAGCGGCCTAACTGTTTGTAGATGCCCAGAAACTGAGGACGCCGTAAAGATCATGTTTAGTCGCGAAGATTCCAAAATGGCGTTTTACATGCTTGGACGAGTGGAATTGAACAGGTTCCTGAGACTACAGCGTCAGTTAGTGGAAATTCAGAGCTATGCATCCGACCGGATTCAAGTGCTGCTTTGTGAACATGACCCAGTGATTTCTGTTGGGCGGAGGGGGTCTCACGCTCATATTCGCCTGAGTTCGAATCACAGGAACACAGACGGGCTGAAATCAGTCTGGGTTTCGCGAGGTGGCGGATGTATTCTTCATCGTCCAGGTCAATTGGCAGTGTATCCACTTATTCCGATGAATTCGTATCAGTTATCAGCCGGAAAGGTCCTGAAGTTAGTTCGTCAGGCCGTGATGGGAGCACTGGAAGAGTTGTCTTACACACCTCTATCCAGCGAGCTAGACTTCAACATTTGGGGACGGACGGGACTGTTGGCAGTTACAGCCATGGCGATACAGCGTGGAGTTAGTTGTTTTGGTAGTTACCTTAATGTCGAACCTGAAATGCGTGATTATGGGTATGTTGATTCCGCCATTAACATACCAACAGATCAATCTCGGGCAACGATGAGTAGCCTGCTGGCCGAACGCAGGCAGGTTGTTAGAATGGCTGAAGTTCGTGCGGCCATGGTACAATCATTTGCTGATGTATTTGAATGTCGAGACTATCATATGCATACAGGCCATCCTGAACTTCGAAAGCTTTCTTAAGTTACTAACTGGATACTGGAATTAACAGTTGGACACACAAACATCCTTTCCGGAACTTCCCATTATTGAAGCTCCGTCTGAGACACCACCCCGCCGGAGACTACCTGACTGGCTGAGGCGTGAAGTGCCCAAGGGGAATGCAAATCATTTTACCCAGGGGCTGATGGAAGAACTTGGGCTGGAGACTGTTTGTGATAACGCCAAGTGCCCCAATCGAATGGAGTGTTATTCCCAGCTAACAGCCACATTTATGATTTTGGGTAATGTTTGTACTCGCCCCTGTGGATTCTGCGCTGTAGGTCGTGGTAAACCAGATGAATTGGAACCTGACGAACCTCAACGCGTCGCCGAGGCGGCTCATCGCCTGGGGCTCAGGCACGTCGTCATCACGTCAGTCACACGCGATGATTTACCCGATGGTGGTGCGGAGCATTATTATCATTGTGTGACAGAGACCCGCGCTCGTACTGGAGCCACTATTGAAGTCCTTACTCCAGATTTTGTCGACAACTATGAAGCTTTAGATCGTGTCATTGAGTCGGCCCCTGAAGTATTCAATCACAATGTCGAAACCGTACCGAGACTGTATCGAAAAGTTCGGGGACCCAAGTCTCGCTATAGTTGGACACTCAAGATGCTCAGCCGAATTAAGCAAATCAATCCTGAGATCAAAACCAAAAGTGGATTGATGCTTGGATTAGGGGAAACCCATGAAGAGTTATTCGAAGTCTTTGCAGATTTACGCCAGCATGACGTCGACTTTCTGACACTGGGGCAGTACCTGCAGCCTGGTGAACGCTATCTACCCGTTGAGCGTTACATACCCCCCGCAGAATTTATCCTGCTTGGTGATGTTGCTAAAAAGATGGGTTTTAAAAAGGTAGCAAGCGGCCCCTTTGTACGCAGTAGCTATCATGCTCGTGATATGGCCGAAGAGGACGTGTAGGCAATTGCTGAATTGTCCCGTAGATTGCTGCTCGTTTTTTCAAACATGTGCTACATTTATATGAACTGATTAAACGAAATATACGTAATAGTTTCGTCGCTCAATGAAAAAACTTTTCTATGTTAAAGATCTCAGACTTAAAAAAGTCGTTTGCACAACCAGACGGTGGCCGTTTGGAAATACTCGACATCCCCAGTTTTCAGGTGGATCGTGGCGAGCAGGTTGTGTTGCTTGGAAGAAGCGGAGGCGGTAAAACAACTTTACTTCATTGTATTTCCGGTATTGCCAGCATAGACTCCGGTAAAATTTATTTTCTGGATCAGGAACTCACCCAGTTTTCTGAACCAATGTGGGATCGGTTTCGAGCATCTAATATTGGGTATGTTTTTCAGACGTTCAACTTGCTGCCAGCCTTCACTGCTCTTGAAAACGTTTTGTTGGGAATGAGTTTTGCCAAAGATGTACCTGATCAGGAATACGCCAGTTGGCTTTTAGAACGAGTAGGGCTTGGGCATCGCCTGGAGCATAAACCGGATCAAATGAGTGTTGGGGAACAACAGCGAGTGGCTGTAGCCCGTGCATTGGCCAATCGGCCTCGCCTCCTGTTAGCTGATGAGCCAACTGCAAATATCGACCCGGCGAATCAACAGGGTATCGTAGATCTAATCAAAGAGACCTGTTCGGAGTTCAGCGTCGGACTAATTCTGGTGACGCACACTATGGAAGTGGCTGGACAGTTTGATCGAATTGATAATCTTGAGGATATCAATCTGATTGCTGCTGAGGCTGATGCAGGGAGAGACAAGTAGTGAATTTACTAACGATTGCTGTGCGCAGTATTAAGCAACGCTTGCTGTCATCATCACTGACGATGATCTCAATGGCGCTGGGAGTCGGGCTGGTGGTGGCCGTGCTCGCCATCTTTGGGATTGTCCAGAAGTCATTCAATGCGAATGCAACCCTTGGCTACAACATGGTGATCGGAGCCAAGGGAGGTAAATTGCAGTTGGTCTTAAATTCGGTTTATTATCTTAGTGAGCCCATTGAGAATATTCCGTATGACTACTATCTGGAATTTCAGAATCAAGAAGTGCGGGAGCTCGAGTATAGTGGGTCATACTCTTTCAAAGCGGTGCAGCATCAACAGGCGGCACGCACTGCGTTACAGGCTTCAGGTTTGGCACTAAATTCTCCGGTCGGCATTCTGGCAGCTGTTGCCACTGATAGGATTGTGGAACAGCAGCATGAACAACTCTATCCGTGGAAACGGGAGGGCAAGTACTCAGCGTTCACAGATTTTGCCATACCCTTGTGTCTTGGCGATTACGTAGGTCCGTACCGCGCCGTGGGGACGACACCAGAAATGTTCTCGCTGTTGAAATACGGTCCGCAGGGAGATCAGCCCTACGAAATGAATAAAGGTGGCCGCAACATTGAACAATTTGATGAGGAGAATGGTTTTTTCGAAGCCTTGGTAGGATCGGTGGTGGCAGAGGACCGAGAGTTGAAGGTTGGTGATACTATCAATCCGTCACATGGTTCGGCTGAGGGTGATGCGCACGCAACAAACTTCGTTGTGGTAGGTATTCTTGAGCCAACAGGCACACCTAATGACAGAGCCGTCTTTATTAACATGGAAGGTTTTTATCGTATGAGTGATCATGCAAAGCCTTTGGAGAATGAAGAAGATATTTATGGAACAAATCAAATTGCTCATAAAATTACCGACAAAGACTACGTGCTTCCGGTGGAAAAACGTGAAATCACTGCGATGTTAGTCCGCATGGATCCGTTGTATTCGATTGGTATCGAAAACCAAGTGAACGAGGGAAATACAGCCCAGGCAGTATTCCCGATCACTGAAATTCGGCGCCTACTGGATTATTTTGTTAGCCCGGTACAGACATTGTTGTTAGTTCTGACGGTCCTGATTTGTTTTATGTCCGGTGTGAGCATTTTGGTTAGTATTTACAACTCGATGAGTGACCGTCGTAGTGAAATAGCTGTCTTTCGTGCATTAGGAGCACGTCGTGGAACGGTTTACAACATCGTGCTTCTGGAATCAATGGTTCTTTCATTAGTTGGCGGACTTACGGGAATCCTTGGAGGACACGGATTAATCGCAGCATTTAGTGGGGTTATCGAGGCTCAAACTGGTGTACAGATTGGATTTTTTGATCTCGCCCCACCTTTGCCTGTTCCCATACCGCTGTTGAATTCCGTTTCTTCGGAATTTCTGATAATCCCGGGGTTAATTCTGTTAGCCATTGTTGTTGGATTTATACCCGCAACCAGTGCATATAAGACGGATGTATCTAAAGCTTTGGGTAAATAGCAGGGGGCTTCTTCTTCAGTCGCATTCCTAGTCGTTTTGCATGCCCTCAAAATCTATACAATGCGGTAGCAGCTAGTACTAATTTCCAGTCGGGAAAGTCATTGAAAAACGCGCTGATTCTAAGGTATTATTGTAAGAACATCGTCCGATGCGGTGCCGGCACAAATTGATGAAAGCATTCCCCTAGGACTTCCTGAGTGAATTTATGAAACGTTTGACATTCTATACATCGGTACTCTCATTTTTCGCGATTATGTTGACATATGTTTCTCAGGCAGTGGCATGTCCTTTTTGTGTCGCAACAACGCAAACGTTTACGGAAGAAATAGCTTCGATGGATGCCGTGGTTTTTGCCAAATTGGTAAAACTGCCACCGCCGATTAGACCTGGGACTCAGCTAGCCGAAGGTGAAGAGATTCCACGGGCTAAATTCCAGGTAGCAACGATTGTGAAGGGAAAAGAACTGGTAAAGCCAGATCAGTCGATTGAAGCAATTTACTTTGGTGAAGCCAAGGTTGGCACCACTTTCCTGGTCATGGCTGTAGATCCTCCAAAGCTCATGTGGTCGACGCCGCTTGAGGTCGCTAAAACAACTCAGGATTACATCCTCAAACTAGATTCACTTCCTAAAGATCCTTCAGGCCGACTCGAATTCTTTCAGCGATATCTTGAGAACGAAGATGAAGAATTGGCTCGTGATGCTTACGATGAATTTGCCAAAAGTCCTTATGATGCTGTGAAAGCTCTTAAACCAAAAATGAATCATACACAGCTGGTTGCCTGGATTAAGGATTCCGAGGTTCCGGCGAGCCGTCGTCGTTTGTATCTAACCATGCTAGGCGTCTGTGGTTCTGAGAAAGATCTTCCGATGCTGGAGTCCTTACTGAGTTCATCTGATCGCAAGAAAAAAGCAGGTTTGGATGCGATGATCGGCTGCTACTTAACCCTCAAGGGGCCCGATGGATTAAAACTGATTGAGGATCTCTTTATTAGAAATAAAAAGTCGGAATACGCTGATACTTATGCAGCCGTGATGGCTTTGCGATTCCACGGTACTGAAGCCGATATTATTCCCAGGGACCGTATTTTAGTTTCGATGCGATACATGCTGGATCGCCCTCAGTTGGCAGATCTTGTCATCCCCGACCTGGCTCGCTGGGAAGACTGGAGTCAGGTTGAACGTATGGTAAAACTGTTTAAGGATGCTGATGAGGAAACAAGTTGGGTTCGCGTGCCCGTGATTAATTACCTGCGTCAGTGCCCATTGCCAAAGGCCAAAGACCAAATAAAAGCATTAGAGAAAATTGACCCGGCGGCGGTTAAACGAGCCAACACGTTCTTCCCGTTCGGTCCCACCAATAGTGGACGTGGCGATACCAGAACTCCAAAGAGTTCATCTATTGAAAAGCCTGGTAAGACAACCTTTGTTTCCTCGGATACGATTGAATCACCCGCCCTGAAGGAGGTCGCTAAAGATGAGCAAGTGTCCGGTGGTACAAGTTCAACCGATACGGTTCAGGATACAGCTATTCCCTCGACACTGGAATTAGAGTCGTCTTCACGATTGGAACAAGCTCTACTGCCAACCACAAGTGAAGAGGCAGTAGAATCTCATCCACAGGAAGCGAACCTTTGGTATGCTTTGGGCGTACCACTTCTAGCCGGTTTGGGTTTGCTATTTGTGCAGTGGCGCATTATGAGTGGTTCTAGTAGCTAGTTGGAAGTCAGCCTGAGTAACCGGATTATTCAGTTTCGATTTTATGGGTTAATTGGTTCTTAATACCTGTTTTTTTAAGGTCTTGCCAACCCTGCCGTTTCTTCTGCAATCGCAGTCGACGAGCGAGACGATATTGAATTTGTAGTATTGTGCTCTTTCACTTACGGGAAACCCATGACAGAAGATAGTTTATTTAGCGACGATCGCTCAGATCGCGATTACCAGCTTTTTTCTAGTAATTCCAGAGAAATTGACGTTAGTGAATATCGATCATTTAGCAGTTGGGCTGTCGGTTCTCTGGTCTTGGCATTGGTTGGGGTCGCGCTATTATTGTTGCTGGGGTCTGATGGGTTTGTATTGTATGCACCTATTCAAGTCGTTGGGTTCATGATTGGGTTGTTAGGCCTGTATAAAATTCGACGTAACAACTTTGAGTTGACTGGTGAGAAGGTAGCTAAAGCAGGTGTTGCATTGAGCGCTGTTTGTTTTGTTGTAGGGGGTTCCTGGGCGGCTTTCGTGTATATGACAGAAGTTCCCGAAGGATACGAACGTATTAGTTTTTACACGCTGGATAGCGAAGGAGCGACTGCCGGCTCACCTATTTCCGAGGATGCGGCTAAGTACCACGGGAAATCGGTCTTCATCAAAGGGTATGTTCATCCGGGAGTCAATGGCCTGGGAAACATCTCCCGTTTTGTACTCGTGGGTGACCTCAGTGCGTGCTGTTTTGGCGGCCAACCCAAGCCTTGGGATATGGTGGAAGTCGATCTTAAGCCCGGTGATGAATTAACTTATGATATGAAACTTCACCGACTTTGGGGTACAATATCGATAGATGTGACCCCGCATCTGGCTGTAGGATCGACAAAAGAAGCAACAGGAGACAGGCAGATGCAGGGCGGATATTACCATCTGGAAGCGGATGGTATTCAATAAAAACGATTGCCCCGCTGGGTGTGATGCGGGAGTTTTAAATGACTCAATTTAAATCATACATTAGCTTTGTATTGCTTCTGATTTTTGGGGTACATGTCCAGGCTCAGAATCCTGATAAGAACCGTATCAAAGATATTTCGTTTGATACCATCAAATTCGATATCGAAAAAGATGCTCCCTTTAAACCGGAGATGCTGACCAAAGAAATCAATGCGTTAGAAGGTCAGTTAGTGCGTATTCGGGGATATATGCTGCCTAGTTTTCAGCAATCAGGTATCAAGAAGTTTGTATTGGTTCGAGATAATATGGAGTGCTGTTTTGGCCCGGGAGCAGCGTTATATGACTGCGTCATCATTGAAATGAAGGGCACTTCTTCGGCCGAATTCACTGTTCGCCCGATCGCGGTTGAAGGTGTTTTCAAGGTAAGTGAATTTAAGGGACCGGATGGTAACCATCTGGCGATTTATCACATTGATGGTCGCAGTGCTAAATAGCGCACTGATATTGCCACATTAGATTGCAACATCTCCCTACCGGAAGAGCCATAGGCTCTAACATTCGCCTTCTTCTACCGGACGGTTTCTTTAATTCCGGTAAAAACACGTCTATAATCGACAGGATATGATGACCCCCCTGTATGACTGGAGTATGTGATGGCGGCTAAGACCTGGCAGCTTACTGAGGTAAGCAATGGTACGTTTGTCGAACATTTAGAATTGTCTTCCCGAGACGTTACAGACACCCCGGAAGGGTGGAGTGTAATAAAGAAGACAATGCGTGGTGGACTTAGTGACGGCGTTGAAATTGTTGAAATCAACAATGGCAAATTATCATTTGGAGTGCTGCTGACTCGTGGAATGAGTTTGACCACCGCGACTATCGGGAAGCAGTCTTTTGGTTGGAAATCTCCTGTACAGGGGCCAGTGCATCCAAAGTATGTACCGTTGAATGAGCCAAGTGGGCTTGGCTGGCTCGATGGCTTTGACGAAATGATGGTTCGGTGTGGCCTGGAGAGTAATGGTGCTCCTGAATTTGATGCAGAGACCCATAATCTACAGTACCCTTTACACGGTCGTATCGGGAACAAGCCGGCTCAAAAAGCGGCAATTACCATCGACGCGGACGCCGGTACGATCTCTGTTTCGGGGGTGGTCGTTGAAACTCGCTTTCACTTCTTCAAGTTGTGTTTGGAAACAACTATTACCACTGGATTTGGTGATAATGCGATCGTGCTAAATGACACAGTGAAGAATCTTTCGGCTAGTCCCGCGGAAGCTCAAATGCTTTATCATGCAAACTTCGGTGATCCTTTGCTGGATGCAGGCTCCAAAGTAGTGGCACCGATTGATGAACTTGTTCCTCGCAATGACCACGCTGCCAGTGGAATTGAAGCATGGGATAGTTATCAGGCAGCCCAGCCAGGATTCGAAGAACAGGTGTATTTCCTCAAATGTCTGGGGGATAACGACGGAAATACAGAAGTGTTATTGAAAAATGCGCATAGTACTCAGGGGGTTAGCCTGAGTTACAACATAAATGCTTTACCATGCTTTAGTGTTTGGAAGAATACGACGGCTTTAGAGGACGGATTTGTCACCGGGATTGAACCAGGAACCAACTACCCTAACCCTCGTACTTATGAAGGCGAACAAGGGCGAGTCATTAAACTGGAGCCCGGTGGCTCAGCTAATCTGGGGTTAACGATGCAATTTCTAGTTTCCGATAAACAGGTTGCTGAAGTGGAGAAGAGGGTTGCTGAGTTACAGTCCGGAAGTGAGCCGACTATTCACAGTAAACCTCGAAAAGGATGGTGTGCTCCTTAGGATTTAGAAGTGAAGAGCAATCGCTATCCTTTCGAGCTGGGCCAGAGTGGTTTAAAATTCGACAATGTTCCCTGTTTCAAACCGACACATCCAATCGAAACAGATCATATAAGCTAACACGACGGACGCTCCTTTTTTGGAGCTTCCGTTTTTTATAAAACACGACGTTCATCCAATTAATAACAGGAGTGAATGATAGATGACAAATCTATTTCCAAAATTACATAACGCCATGTGGCCGGGTCTGGTTGGCAAAGGTGACGAAGAAGGTCAGGAGCCACCAATCAGTCTAGAACGCATGCTTGAACTGACGGCAGCGGCTGAAGTGGACGGACAAAAGTTTGAAGGAGTGGATTATTTCCTTTTCCATCCTCATACTGATCCTGACGCCAGCGAAGATGAATTGAAGGAAATTGCTGACTTAATTGGAAGCTATAACCTAAAAGTAGGTTCGGTGGTGGCCCCGGTTTGGCCGGGAACTGTTGGTGATTCAGCCATGGGGGATGATGACCAACAGGCTAAGTTTCTGGATGCGATTAAAAAGGCCTGTCGAATTGCTGGTGTGTTTAATGAGCATGGCATTCGGGAATACGGAGTGATTCGTATCGATTCCGCAGAATTCGGAGTTGAACAATGGCGCAAGGACCCGGTGGCAAATACAGCAAGAATCGTTGATACATTTACGAAAGCAGCCGAAATTGCTGAGGCTCATGGAGAGCGTTTGGCTTGTGAAGGTGAAATTTGCTGGGCCGGGATGCACAGTTGGAAAGATATGCTCGATGTTCTGGAAGCAGTTGGCAAACCGGAGAGCTTTGGATTCCAGTCTGACCAGGCTCACACCTATTTGTATTTAATGGGATACAATGCTGCCGAGCATGCTTTGTTGCAGGAAGGATATTCTGAAGAAGAATTCTATGCTGCCTACGAAGTGATGACAGAGAAACTGCGGCCATGGACGATAGACTTCCATGTGGCTCAGAACGATGGCACAGTTCACGGTGCCGGGTCACATGATAAAACCGGTAAGCACTGTCGTGCGGACGATCCCAACGGAAAACTGGATATCACTCGGACAGCAGGATACTGGCTCCAGGACGCTGCTTCACGTGGCATTCAGCATATATGCTGGGATGGCTGTATGTTCTCGAATGACGTACTGGAGAGTCCGGATACTTGGAATGTCATTCTGAAAGCAATGGTCGATGTTCGTAATGCTCACGGCTGGAATTAACTTAATTACAACACTTGAAATGCCGGCTGCTTGAAGGCTGGTTGGAAACGAAGAGAAAAATAATGGCTAAAAAACCACTAAATATCGGCATGATTGGCTACGGCTTTATGGGTCGTACGCATTCCAATGCATATTGTAAAGTCAACAATTTTTTTGATCTGGAATACAAGCCAGTCCTTAAAGCGGCGTGTGCTCGTAACGCGGAACGTGTTCAGGCATTCGCGGATACCTGGGGATATGAATCGGTTGAAACCGACTGGAGGGCATTGATTGCCAGAGATGATATCGATGCGGTCGATATCTGTACTCCGAATAACCTGCACAAGGAAATCGCTCTGGCGTGTGCCGAGGCAGGGAAAATGATCCTTTGTGAAAAGCCACTGTCGATGGACGCTGCCGAAGGTGAGGAAATGTGTGCCGCAGTCGAAGCAGCAGGCGTTGCTAACATTGTATGGTACAACTATCGTCGTGTTCCTGCTGTTACTCTCGCCAAGCAATTGATTGATGAAGGGAAGCTGGGGCGAATCTTCCATTACAGAGCTCAGTTTTTACAGGACTGGACAATTTCTACTGACTTACCTCAGGGAGGTGAGGCTTTATGGCGACTGGATGCTTCTGTTGCAGGTTCCGGCGTGACAGGCGACCTTTTGGCGCATTGTATCGATACGGCGATCTGGCTTAATGGCTCGATTGATTCGGTATCCGCAATGACTGAGACATTTATTAAAGAACGTGTTCATCAAGATACGGGTGAAGTGATGCCTGTCACAATTGATGACGCCTGTACTTTTATGGGGCGCTTTAGTAACGGTTCACTGGCCTTGTTTGAATCAACTCGTTATGCCCGCGGGCACAAGGCGTTATACACTCTGGAAATAAACGGTGAAAAGGGTTCCTTACGATGGGATCTGCATGACTTGCATCGTCTTGAGTACTTCGACCATGCTGATGAGGGCACAGTTCGTGGATGGAAAAGTATTCACGTGACTGATGGTGAGCACCCTTACATGGGTAACTGGTGGGTTCCGGGACTGCAGATTGGGTATGAGCATACGTTCGTACATCAAGTAGCAGATTTCCTAAAGAGTTTAGAGACGGGGGAACCAGCCGGTCCGACCTTCAGGGACGCTCTGGAAACTCAGAAAGTCTGTGACGCTGTTTTGGCTTCGGCAAACAGTGGTGCTTGGCAAAACGTGGGCTAAGGGCGGGAGAAATCCTGCATGAATTATTTAGCTCATGCCTACCAATATCTAAATAAACCTCTTTTCATGTCGGGCACGGGAGTGCCTGATATGCTGAGTGTGGTGGATAGAAAAGTGCGAGTTCGCTCGCGAAATCTGAAACCTTTGATAGAGAGTTCAGAGTTGGAAGTTGCCGAAATTGCGGCAGGAATTCAACAGCATCTGGATGATGATCGCTGGTTTCATGCAACGAAAATCTTCAATCAGCTCAACCTCGAATTCGCTCGGGCGATGCGGGAAGCTGATCCTGAAGATTCCTCCTTGCGACCGCGGTTTTTGGGCCACATTATTATCGAGCTCCTGTTGGATGCCCGATTAGCAGAGTTGCACCCGGGACTGCTTGATTGCTACTACGAAGTGCTCGAGCAAGTCGATGCTGAAAAGATTCAGCTGGTAATCAATAAGGCATCCGCCTGTAAGACTGACCAGTTTATTAGGTTTTTTCAGGCGTTTTGCCGGGAACGATTTTTATATGATTATCTGGATGACGAGCGATTAGCCTATCGGTTAAACCAGGTGATGAAACGAGTTGGCTTACCGGTGTTTGGTGACTCGTTAATGAAACTTTTTCCGTCGATACGACGTCGTGTATATGATTGCCATGACGAGCTGCTGACGGCCGAAGTGGAAACTGACTGACAGATGAAGACCTGATACATGACTGTAGAGGATACAACACTATGAAATTTGGAATGAACTTACTGCTGTGGACCGGCGCGATGAATGACGACATGATTCCCGTTGTCGCTTCCCTCAAAGAAATGGGATACGACGGTGTCGAAATTCCCGTTTTCGAAGACAATCTTGAGCTTTATACAAAATGGGGGGCTCGCCTTCAGGAAATGGGTCTCGAGTGTACTGCTGTGACGGTTCGTGGTGAGGAAGACAATCCTATCAGTTCAGATCCGGCTGTTCGTGCGTTGGGAGTCGAAAACAATAAGCGAGCTTTGGATAATGCTGCCGCAGCAGGCGCTGTGCGATTAGTTGGCCCTTATCATTCGGCTCTGGGAGTCTTTTCCGGTCAGGGCCCTTCTGAAGATGAATGGAAATGGGGTGTCGATAGTATGCGCCAGGTTGCTGAGCATGCGGAGACGGTAGGGATCACCCTTGGCGTCGAAGCTCTCAATCGTTTCGAGACTTACCTTCTCAATACCCATGCCGACTCTGCGCGTTTCGTTCGCGAAGTGGATCATCAAAATGCCCGGATGATGTATGACACATTTCATGCCAATATTGAAGAAAAGGACATTGCTCAGGCTATTCGAGATTGCCATGACGTTTGTGCTCTGGTTCATATCTCAGAAAATGATCGCTCAACTCCCGGAAGCGGTAATGTTGACTGGGATACTAACTTCGACACATTGAAAGAAGTTGGCTATGACGGCTGGATGGTTGTGGAAGCCTTCGGACTTGCTTTGCCGGAATTGGTGGCTGCCACGAAAATTTGGCGACGTATGTACGAAAGTGAAGAACAGCTTGCTAGTGATGCATTGTCCTTTATGAAAGAGCAGGTTGCTAAGCGATGGGGTTAGGCTCTGCTATTATGCATAACAGCCCGCCATGGTTAGTTCTGTGGCGGGCTTTTTATTGGGCTATTGAAATGCTGGACGAAGGCGTGACTTCGGCCACAAACCTGACGAGGTTGAGCGATCGCAAATGCTGCCTTTGAGCTGGTCTTAAAAGTGGCTTGTCAGGCTCAAATTGACGCCGTACGACATTTATTCGTATAGTTACGGGCATGTCTGACGCGCAAGAATCATCTGAGAAGCCTGCTAACCGCCCCAGGGCAGTCCCTATGGATCCCCAGCAGATGGGTTTGAGTGAGTTTTATCGCCCCGATGAGGACGAAGGAACATCGCTGACAGACCTAAGTGGGGCTTATGCCGAATTAATGAATTCAGGCGAAGATCCTTATGAGGCGGTGGACGATCTTGAGAACGCTGTTATGGCGGAAGGGGCAGAAAGTGTAGTACTGCCACCCGAAGCCGAAAATCATGTGAAAGCCCGCCCCGTCTCAGTGGCAGTGACTGCCGAAGAGGAAGCAGAATTGTCACCTCGATCCATCCTCGAGGCGATGTTGTTCGTGGGTGACCCTACCGGCCAACCTTTGGAGGCAGCGAAAGTCGCTTCTATGATGCGAGGTGTTTCTGTTCAGGAAATTGATGGCTTGGTGTCGGATTTGAATCGGATTTACGATAGAGCTCGGTCGGTTTTCGAAGTCCGTCGGGAAAATGCCGGCTACGTCATGGGCTTGCGTCCGGAACACGATCAACTGCGTGAACGGTTTTATGGTCGCGTCCGCGAAACTAAATTGTCTCAGGTAGCGATCGATGTGCTAGCGGTTGTTGCTTACAATCAGGGTATAAGTAGACAGGAAATTGATGCGATGAGGGATCAGGCCAGCGGGTCTGTTCTCTCTCAATTAGTACGTCGTCAAATGCTTCGACTCGAACGCACCGATGAAAAACCACGTAAGACAATTTACTTTACAACGGAACGATTTCTGAACGTGTTCGGATTGGACAATATTGAAGATCTCCCCCAGGCGATGATTCTTGATCATCAGTGGTAAGAGAAGGTAGCAAAGCTGAAAACGCAGGTAGTTCGAGAGTGCTATGACGCCACGAGAAAAAATATTACAGTTGCGGGGTAATTCTCCGCTTATTTTGCCGTCGTTATTGTTATGTGATTTTGGTGACCTTCAAAGCGAAATTGCACTGTTGGAGAAGGCCGGCGTGAGGGCATTACATCTGGATGTTATGGATGGAATGTTTGTTCCTAATATGACCTACGGAATGCCAATCGTGGAAGGCTTATCACGCCACACTTCCATGCCGCTGGATGTTCATCTCATGATCGAGGATCCATCGAGGTATGTAGAGCAATTTGCGGCAGCCGGATCAGATTTAATTACGGTCCATGTTGAGGCCTGTTCTGATCTCAAAGGTACATTAGAGCAGATTCGTGATTTGGGAGTAGCCAGTGGAGTGGCGTTGAATCCGGATACTCCGCTGGAGACGATTCTTCCTCATTTGGAACTCTGTGATTTGGTGCTTTGTATGAGTGTCAACGCCGGATTCGGTGGTCAGAGTTTCAACCCTGTCGCAATTGAGAAACTTAATCAACTGGTGCAGATACGGGAACAACAGCGACTGGAATTTATTTTGGAAGTGGATGGTGGAGTTAATGTGGACACCATTCAGGATTGTTATGATGCTGGTGCTACTTGGTTTGTTGCTGGTTCTTCGATCTTTAGACAGCCATGTTATCAACTCGCTGTGTCAGATTTAACGGCGGCCGCAACCGGCTGAATCTACTGTTAAGGGTAGGTTTTGGGTTGTAGAGTTGAAGATTCCAGCATAAAACGAGAAGAATACATCTTTCCCCTTGTGTTCCGGGGCAGTTTTTCATTACCTTTTTGAGGTCGAAATTGTCCGTATTTAGACCATAATAACTGGCAGCTTATTAAAGAAATGAGATGTCGGGACCTTGATAACTAAATGGCTACCTCAACCGAAACAGAAAAACGAACAAAACGCGGTGTTCCCGAAGGCCTTTGGGTCAAATGCCCGGGTTGTCAGCAAACGATCTATAAGAAGACAGCTGATGAATTGCTGGGTACTTGTCCAGAGTGTGGTTATCACTTCTACGTGTCTGGGCAGGAAAGAATTCGTCAGGTACTAGACGAAGGGACATTTGAAGAGTGGGATGCAGAACTGATGCCCACCGATCCGCTGGAATTCAAAGATCGTAAGTCTTATGCCGATCGAATAGTTGCTGAGCAGAAACGTACTGGGCTAAGTGATGCAGCATTGACCGGTTGTGGTATGATTCGAGCCAGACGTGTTGCCATTGGGGTCACGGATTCCGCTTTTATCATGGGAAGTATGGGGTCGGTTGTCGGTGAACGACTGACTCGCCTGATCGAACGAGCGACTGAGCAAAATCTGCCTCTGATTATTATTAGCGGATCGGGCGGCGGTGCTCGTATGCATGAAGGGATTCTTTCCCTGATGCAGATGGCTAAAGTGTCTGCGGCCCTTGCTCGTTATGACCAACGGGGTGGGTTCTTTATTTCCGTATTAACCAATCCCACTATGGGAGGTGTTGCTGCCAGCTTTGCTGCCTTGGGTGATATATGTTTTGCCGAGCCTAAAGCGCTTATTGGTTTTGCAGGTCCCCGAACAATTAAGGCGACGATTCGCATTGAGCTGCCGGAAGGGTTTCAAACGAGCGAATTCCTTTTAGAGCACGGTTATGTTGACCGTATTGTTTCACGTCGCAAATTGAAGAGCGAAATCGCTCGCACGATCGACTACGTTGGGAAATAACTTGTTGAGACGTGCTTATAGGCAATGAGCGGGTCAGAGCATTAGAGACAATTAGAGCCATAGCTTATCAAGCTATATGAATAGGGATGATCTATGGGGTTGTTCGACAACGTCAAAACTCTCTTCGGTGGAAAACGGAAGTCCGATGGTAATCAAAAGACGGTTTACCGTAAAAACGTCAATATAGAAAAACGTTTCGAATTTGTTCGTACAGCGGTCTCAGGTACGATGTCTAATTTTTTCATGGCCCGTGATCGGGAAACCGATCGAATTGTCGGTTTGAAGATTGCAGACTCTGAAAAAACGGCTCTTTTTGAGCAACGCTTCAAGGCCTTGAAAAAACCTCCGGAAGGATTGATTGCCAGTAAAGTCGTGCACCCGAATGTCGTGAAGACCTATGAATACGGTACCTCGTCAACGAAACAAAACTATCTGGTGATGGAGTATCTCAAAGGCGCGGGCTTACATGCCATGATCTATGATCGGGATTCAATGCTTGAAGGTAAGCGTCTGAACTTGATTAGGCAATTTGCGGAAGCGCTTGGTGCCGTTCACAAAGCAGGGTTTATACATCGGGATGTGTGTCCAAGGAACTTTATCGCGACTCCGGATTGTTCTGCTGTCAAACTATTTGATTTTGGGCTTTCGCTTCCGGATGAACCACCATTCCATCAGCCTGGTAATAGAACCGGGACACCTTTTTATATGGCTCCTGAAATTGTTCGTCGGCGAAAAACGGATCATCGGGTGGATATCTTTGCGATGGGCGTCTCCTTTTACCAACTGTTAACCTTTGAACTTCCGTGGCCTTCCAATGATGCCTCAGGACTAGCAGCGTTAAGTCATGATACGCTCAAGCCTACTTCTATTCTGGAGTACAAACCGAAACTACATCCCAAGCTGGCAGAGGCAATAATGTTATGTATGTCCGTCGATCCTAATGATCGGCCTAAAACAACAGATAAGTTCCTCCAGATGATCAATAGTGTTGAAACGGTAAATGTTTAGATAAAGACCCCAAAACTGTATTCATTGTTAAGTCGGGGCTTAAAACTGCCGAGAATCGCCTAGTCAACGCTTTTTTAGCGGTTGATGATACGATTTTGGGGTTCTATACTTAGGGATTCTGACACCGAAATTGTTCTCTCCAGTTAGACCTTGGAGCTTAAATAATGACTATCGATAAAAGTTTGAAGATTTCTCGTGGCTCTATTCAGAGCCGTAATGTGCTGACTCGTGTTGAGCGATTAAAGCAGCTTACGGAAGAAGAACGCTGGAATAAGGGAGATTCTCCATACGGCCTGCCAAAGGTTCGCGTCGCCAAAGTTTCTTTGAAACGTAAGAAAAAGGTGAAGCAAGTCGATGAAGACGATACTTCGGTCGAGACTGCGGCAGAATAGTTCCCTAGCTGATGGACATACATCTGGACTATGGTAAATCAGGCCTTCTGGTTCGTCTGCCGGATCACCTGAATGTCAGGACGTTAACCTACCAGTCAGCTACGCCAATAGCAGATCAACCGAATCGAACCGATAGAGAAGCTCTGCAGGAAGTCTTAAATAATCCGACGAATGCCCCGCCCCTGAGTGAAATAGTTCAGGGGCGTTCTTCTGCCTGCATCGTTATTTGTGATATTACCCGTCCCGTCCCAAACCAGCTTATACTCGAGCCACTACTTGAAGTATTACATGCGGGTGGAATAGAGCCTGAGAAGGTTAAGATTCTGATTGCCACAGGATTGCATCGCCCTAGTCACCCGAATGAAATCGTCGAAATGGTAGGGGAGGAAATTGCCCAAAAATATACGATCATCAATCATGATGCACAGGATAGACGGCAACTCGTTTTTCTGGGTAAGTCGCCACGTGGAATTCCGATGTGGATAAATACTCATTACATGGAAGCGGAAATGAAGATCACTGTGGGATTGATCGAGCCGCATTTCATGGCAGGGTTCTCTGGAGGCCGTAAGTTAATTTGCCCTGGTATCGCAGGAGTGGAAACGATCCGAGCCTGGCATAGTCCTAAATTCCTGGAACATCCACTGGCTACCACCGGGCAATTGGAAGGCAATCCTGTCCATAGTGAAAACTCCTGGATAGCGAATAGAGCTGGTTGTAATTTTATCGTCAATGTCATTATTGATGCTCATCGTCGGCCGCTTAAATTTGTCGCTGGTGATCAACAAAGTGCTTTTCAGCAAGGCGCTGATTTCTGTCGGAACATCGTTGTGGATCAAGTGGAACATCCCTTTGACATAGTCGTTACATCTTCGGCAGGTTATCCACTGGATACTACCTTTTACCAAAGCGTAAAGGGAATGATGGCCGCAGTGCCGATTGTGAAACAGGGGGGCACGATTATCGTAGCCGCAAGTATGAGTGAAGGAATAGGAAGTCCTGAATTTGCCAGTCTTTTTCAGCGTCATCCGAGCATTGACGACTTTATGGAAGCGATCATGTCTCCTGATTACTTTGTTATGGATCAATGGCAGTTAGAAATGCTGGCTAAAGTATTGCGCAAAGCTGACGTCAGGGTTGTGACAGATGGGTTGTCTGCAGAAACGATAGATAGCCTCTATGTTAAATCCTCTGAAAGCGTCGAGGCAGCGGTGCACCATGCACTGAGCGTGCATGGTGAAAATGCATCAATCGCGGTAATTCCCCGCGGTCCGTATGTGATTCCTGAGTTGATCAATTAACGTTTCCAAAATTCCCACCATCGTGAATACTTCTTTTCGATACGATGTGTGGGAACCATTTGTCCATGGGGGCCAATGGCATTCTCCATATGGACGCCAGTCATCCGAACATCAATCATTTTGGCATCGAGCATGTTGGCGCCGGTCAGATTAGCGCCATTAAGGTTGGCACCAGCCAGATTGGTACCACGTAGATCACAATGTGCCATGTTGGCGTCATTACAGTTCACCTGATTCAAGTCAGCCAGACTGATGTCAGCTCGCAGGAAGATAGTTCCCTTGCAATCAGCATTGGACATTTTGCTATACCGCAGAATTGCGTGAGACAAGTCGGCCTCGACAAAACATGCGTCATCAAGAAATGCATTGGTTAAATCAACTTGCTGCAAATTTGCTGACTCAAAATTCGCTCTACTAAGGTTCGCATTTTTTAGAATCGCCCCCTGAAGATTAGCTCCGCTGAAATTTACTTCGCGCAAATCAGCATTTCGAAACGTAACGCCGCGAAGATCCAGATTGGAAAGATCCGCTCCGGCAATCTTTGCATTATCGAGGTGAGCTTCCTGAAACGAATTGTATTCAAGTCGATACAAGACATCACGCGTT
Organism: Planctomycetaceae bacterium; assembly: GCA_002717145.1. Lineage (GTDB taxonomy): Bacteria > Planctomycetota > Planctomycetia > Pirellulales > Pirellulaceae > UBA721. The sequence goes on from PBCP01000103.1 coordinate 36,817, forward strand.
GTCGCATGTTTAATTTCAATCATCAAACTTTCTCCACTACGCTTTTAACGAAGTTACAACTCAAACACCTGCGAGCAGGGCCTTAATCATAGGGAAGCTCACAGTGCTTTTTGGGGCAGTGCTTTTTTGGGGATTCTTTATGAAAAAGTGGCGATAAAGCCACATCGTTTGACAGGTTTTCCCCACAAAGGGAAAGGGGGTGAGGAGTACTCGTGGTGGGAGAGCACGTGGTTCGAGTGAGTTTAACGGAGGGATTTGTTGTGCTCTTAATTGCACGGTACGTCTTTAGAAAAGATAAGGCAACATTAATTGATAGTTTTTTTCGGTAATCAACAAGGGAATTGATCTAGGAGAAACGGTGCCACAGGGATTACGATTCCAGACAATTAGAACTCCCAATGAACTGATAACTTCAGGTAAAGAGCTAAAAGCGTGTCTCATGCAGTTGAAGACTTTCGAGTTGAGCTGAGTATATTTCGAGGGCCTCTCGATTTATTACTTTATCTAGTGCGTAAGCATGAGGTCGATGTGACAGACATTCCGATTGCTGAGGTATTAGATCAGTATTTGGAGTTTCTGGAGATTATCGAACATCTAAACATTGATGAGGTCGGTGATTTCCTTGAAGTTGCCAGCACATTAACGGAGATAAAATCCCGTTTGGTTCTACCTCGAGTTGAAGAAGTTGAAGAAGAGATCGAGGATCCTCGAGATGAGTTGGTACAGCGGTTACTGGAGTACAAACAATATAGAGATGCAGCGATGATGCTGGAAACCCGGGCACGTGGATGGGGCCAGCGGCACGTCCGTCAAACCAACGATCTACCCCCCCGTAAGATTAATATGGCGGAACAACCCATCCAGGACGTGGAGTTGTGGGATTTGGTTAGTGCAATGGGACGTATTCTGAAGGATATTCAAATTGCTCCTCAGGAAACCGTGATTCTGGATGATACACCGATTCATGTTTATATGCGTCAGATTCATCGCCGAATTGTGAAGGAGGGCCGTGTTGCACTCTCACAATTCTTTCAGATGGGAATGCACAAGACTGCCATTATTGGGATGTTTTTATCAATTTTGGAATTGGTGCGACATCATGGTGTGGAGGCAATTCAGGACAATGTGGGCGGCGACATCTGGGTTACAGCAGGTGATGGATTTAATGCAGATATTGATGTATCCAATGTGGAAGAGTACGACCACAAAAAGCCTGTACTTGATGACATGCCCACGAAAATGCGATAGGGCTACTTCATGTAATCTATCTGAGCCTGGGTTGATTTCGTCTGGATAGAATCTCTTTTCCAATTCATAATTCAAGTCGTTCCTGATACGATCTGTTTTCAAAGTCTGAACGTGAAAAATTTACCTGTCAAATCGATGACTCATGGCGATCTTACGATCGAAGGGTTCTCGCGCGCTGCAGTCCAGACGTATTGGCGGGTCCCTGAACTCAAGTTGGGTTTTGATTTAGGAGCACACCCCTGGGAATTCATGGGGACTCCCAATTGGTTTATCACACACTGCCATATGGACCACATTGTCGCATTACCGGTCTATGTGGCACGGCGACGGATGATGAAGATGGATCCTCCCAATATCTATCTGCCATCCCATGCAGTTGATACAGTCCATGAAATTCTGAAAGCTTATACAAAGCTGGATCGCGGACGGTTACCTTGCCAACTAATCGGGGTCGAGCCTGGCGATGAGATTGAATTGAATCGGGAGTACATTGTGACGGTGGGTGAAACCCGTCATACGGTTCCGGCATTGAGTTTTTTGGTCTGGCATCGACGAAACAAGCTGAAACCTGAGTATGCCGCGTTACCAGGAGATGCGATCCGAGATTTGCGGCAGTCCGGCGAGCAGGTATCCCGGGAAATTCGTATCCCATTGCTGGGGTATACCGGTGACACTCGTGTTGAAGGTTTGGACCTGACGCCAGCTTTATATCAGGCAAAAATCCTGATTACAGAGATGACGTTCGTTGCCGAGGACCATAGTCAGGAAAAAATCCGTAAAAACGGGCATATGCATCTTTCAGATTTTGTAGATCGTGCTGACCAATTTGAGAACGAATTGATTATCGCCTCACATTTCAGTACTCGGTACAACTATCATCAAGTGAAGAAGCTCGTTCAGGACGCGTTACCTGATTCATTGGCAGAGCGTCTCCATTTGTGGTTGTAGAAAGGCAGTTCGAGTTGGCTATGCACGCTCCTCGGTCCGCCTATATTCACGTGCCTTTCTGTCGCCATCGCTGTGGCTACTGTAATTTCACCGTGATCGCTGACCGACAGGATCTCCATCGCTCCTATCTCCAAGCTCTCCAAGCGGAATTGGAACTACTTGGCGAACCTAAGGAAGTAGATACATTGTTCCTCGGCGGAGGTACTCCAACTGAATTGCGGCTATCCGAGTTTGGGGAATTAGTGGAACTATTGCATTACTGGTTTCCTCTGGCTGACAACGGAGAATTTACAACAGAAGCAAATCCAGAAGACATCACCTCTGACTATGTGGAAATATTTCAAAAAGCTGGAATTAATAGGGTGAGTTTGGGCGGCCAGTCTTTTAATTCAGAGAAATTGGAAACGCTTGAACGCAATCATAATTCGGAGCAACTGAGAGCGTGCTTTGAAATGCTGGCTTCGATCTCATCGGTTTCGATGGATTTGATTTTCGGAGTCCCTGGAGAATCGCTGGATCAGTGGATTGTTGATCTAAACTCACTATTGGAATTTAATCCAACGCATCTTTCCACCTATGGATTGACGATTGAAAAGGGGACTCCTTTCTGGAGTCGATTCGAAAAGGGTGAATTGCAGGAGTTGAGTGACGATGAGCAACGTGAGTTTTATCTAACAGCCCGCCGAATACTAAGAGCAAAGGGGTATCATCATTACGAAGTGTCAAACTACGCCCGGCCCGGATATGAATGTCGACACAACGAAGCTTATTGGTTTGGAGAACAATATTACGCCGCCGGACCCGGAGCAGCTCGATTTGTTAATGGATATCGAGAAGTCAATCATCAAAGTACAACGGCTTACATACGTAAGGCCTTGAATGGTCAATCAGTCGTTGCCGAATCAGAACGAGTGACTGGCGAGGATCTGCATCGGGAGATTTTGATTTTTGCGTTGCGTCGACTCGACGGTATAACTGATGAGTGGTTCCAGCAAAAAACCGGAGTGAAACCAATGGAGTTGGCTGGGAAAGAAATTGATATGTTTATAGAGCAGGGTTTCATGCAGCGGCAGAATGGTCGGCTGAGCCTTACCGAACAAGGATTGCTTGTAAGCGACAGTCTCTGGCCTCACCTGCTGTAATTCCGCGGGCTATTGTTGCTCTAGCCACCAGGTAAGCTGTTGCTGAAGCTCGTGAAACGATAATTGGGTTTGTGGAATGACTTCCCGCAATCGCTTTTCATCATGCTTAATGTAGTCCGGATAACGCAATAATTCGATCTCTTCTTCTAATGCGATTAACCAGGACGGAACTTCCAAACCAGCTCCTGAAGGATTTTCCAAAAGTTCCTCGGTGATCCTTAGCAATTCATCAAAACTAGGACGACCGGCGCGGATATCTTTACTTTCTTCCAGACTGGGTTTTACGAGTGAACGGAGGTGATCCACTTCCATTGGCCGCACAAATCGTTCTTCAACTCTATCTGCAACAGTCCTCATGCGGATGGAATATTGAGACTGTAGTTTTTTGAGACGAGTGACGAATATATCGGCTTCTTCCTGAATACGATCGGCCAGACTTTCACGCCAGATGTGTGCAGCCACATCGTTGTCATGAGATACCAGTAGTTTATGAGCGAGGATCACTGGTCGCAGATTCCAGCAGATGCGGTCATATCGGACGCGTAAGCGAAGGAAATCTAAAAGCGTATACAGTAATTCGCCGCGGTCACTTTGAGTCGTGGTGCTGTTGTAATCACGGTATTCCGAGTAGTTCTCTACGATAGACTCAAGAATGAGTGAGAGAATATTGGCGGCCTCTTTAAAGGGGATATCCCGGTCTAGTGCATCGAGTAACCTAAGTTCCAGGTGAGGTTCATCACCTATAGCCTGCAACCAGGCATCCACTCCCTGCAACAGGATACCACGAATGTTTCCCATAGCCAGAAATTGTTGTGTGAAAATCTCTCCACCAAATTTTTCTATGAATTGAACGACGTTTTCCCAGGTATTGCGATGGGTTACTCGTTCCAGAATAGACAACCTTAGAGTCTGACTGTGTTCAAGCCAACTGCTTAGCAAGGCTTCGGTGACCTGTTCCAATGTCTGTACTAATTGTTCTTCCTCGCTAGTGTGAGTAGGTTCAGTCGTTTGCTCATCCTTATCCATCAGTTCTGTCGAGGTTTCATTAGTTGATGACCAGTGGGGAGCTGAGCTGATCAGACACTCGATAATCGCTTCATAGCCGATATGAAATAGTTCATCAAATTCAGTAACAGCGCCAAGGCCTGCTGGATGCTGTAGTTCCATATGACGAGCTGTTTCCACTAACTGGCATGTTTCCACCACCAACCCCATGCGGGGAAGCCATAGCAAGAGGTCGGAAATCGTACGTTGCCTTACTCTGCGTAAAACAATTTCCTGTGGATCCCCACCTTTTGATAGTGGGATATACAGCAGTGGCAACTGTGCTAAACCATCCAGAAGTTGCTGCCAGTGTTTTCTGACAGTGTCGTGATCTCCCTGAATCAATGCAGCAAAAATGGAAAGTGTCAGTTGATGAAATTCAACAATGGTAGGTTCCTGACGTTCTGGTTCAAGGGTGTTTTCCAGAAAGAGAACAACGGAGTCAAGAATTCTTCGAGTGTCAGTCACTTCAATGATCGTTGAAATGACACGTTCCATGAGTGATTCCAGAGTCACGCGTTGACGGTCGTACTCTGTCATAGATTCAAAATCACCACCAGACGCCACAATGACGTAGCTGCCTATCGACTCGAGTAATTGTTCAAGTTGTTGACGGTTTTGGCGGAGACGATCTGACCAGGCTGCAATAGTGTCACGACTGGTCTGGACAAATTCCTGTTCCGGTTCTTCGCAACTCTGTCGCATGACAATTGCATGCCCCAGCCCAGCAATCTTCCACTGTTGTGCCAGACTGTCATGAAAAGCAAGTCGGCGATCGATTTCTTCCCCGGCATGAAGTAATTCATCCTGACTGGAATTCGAGTTGTCAAAGATATTACCTTCAATGCCGTCATCGGTGGTATCAACGTAAGAGACATCTTCATAAGCGGCACTGAAGATATCATGTTCTTCCTCTTCATCAGGTATCTCGGACTCGGTCTCTGCAACAGGCCCGCTACTCTTGGCTCCTAGATCAAAGGAAGGTACATCCCAATATGACTCTGAATTGACCTCAAGGTAATCAAAGTACTTCCGAATCTTATCCCAGGTCTCACGAGGAGAATCCTGAGTCTTCTTTTCATTGGCTGTTAGGAGTTGTGCCGAGGATTGACTCAGAACATCAAGTAACCAGCGACGCGAAAGGATGTAATAGGACGAATCATTCTGCTCAAGCGGAACATTATCTGCTTCGCTAAGCCAGTTGATAAGTAGAGCTCGGGAAGCAATTTGGTCACCTTGTTCCAATAGGGAGTGAACGACCAGTGAATAAGCTTTGGGTGAGTCGAAGAGCTGTACGTATGGTGCCCAGAATTTTACACTACCCGCACTTGTGTTGTCCTTGTACCACAGATTTAAAGCTTCGGCGACTCGCTTGGCTGCATGATAAAGTTCAAAGGGATTAGCTGCGTGTACACTGTTGACCTCATGTGCTGCATACTTGTACCACCATACTGCCGCTTCATGAAAATTCTTATCAATTCGACTACAGAGTTCCTGATTATCTCCGGCTGCGGCTTCGCTCCAGGCTTTGGCCAGCAAGGCAAAGAATTGTTCGATAATGATTATCAGTTCGTCAATACGATGGTCATGCACACTGTTTTCCATGGCAGGAAACAGACTGAATTGACAATCAAACCCGAGGATATTCCAGGGATCCACAAAGGCTCCACACTGGATAGATCGCTGTATTAAGTAGAAGATTGACGAGGTAATATCAACGGCTTGTTCCAGGTCATTATTATCCAGAGCCTGAAGAGATTGATCCAGCTGGCAGGCTATACGGCAACGGAATCGGGCTGATGGAACAGGGACTTTACTGACCTTATCACGAGCAGCATCGTGGTGTCCCATAAAAGCAAAGACCTGTCCCAAATGAATATGTTCAAGTTGGCTCGCTCGCGTCTCAGTTAATTGAGCATTGAGATGCTGCCGAGCAGAGCCAAATGGCTGATGCCGAATCAATGCTTCTTCGGCGAGACGGTCTCGATGCTCACGATCTATTTTCCCCAGAAGTTGGCGGTAGAATTCATCGCGATAAGTTGCGATACGAGGCATTAGCTTTGAGAGATTAGTGGAAGAGTCGTGGCAGGCAGGCCCCCATCCACTGATTCCTGAAGCCATCAGAATGGTGCCGGCAAGCACTGCAGATGCTTCAAACAATAGTTCATCCGCAGGAAGGTCGTTACGATCCGTGAACCGTGTCATCAGTGAATCGAGGGTAACCGTTTGAATGATATAGCGATCATAATACCCTTCCCGGTCAATATGATGAGGATCCCACATACCAAAATGATGATTGGGTCTCTTATTAACGGGATGATCAAAATCGTAGGCCCGAGGATCAATGGCTAGCTCGGATAGCTTCTCTGGGTGAAAACCGGCTTGTCGCAAAATCGACTCATCGGTTTTCTCCAGTAATTTGATGGTAAGCTCGATTACATCTTTGTAGGGACCTTCGCAGACACCCGCTCCCTGAATGTAAAGTGGTACCGGACGTAACCACTCGTTGAGGTAAGGTTCATGCTTTTGTGTTTCTAATGTCGCGACAGGCCGAAAACCGACGAAGTCGTTGAATTGATCCATCAGGGTCTCAGTATCCAAAGATTCAAACCGAGGACCGTTTTTTAGGACAACTTCAAATGCGCGGCCTATAAAAAACGCATTAAACACTTGGATTTCACTGGAGTGAAAAAGGAGGTCCTGATGAAATAAAAAGTAGGAACGCAGTAATTGGTCAAAAGTGATTTCCAGAACCAACTTGGCTTGTTCAACTCTTGCAAATGCTTCCTTTTCCTCGGTGAAATGAGAAATGGCATCGGTCAGAAAGTCGTAAAGATGCGTCCATGTGTCGTCAGGATATTGCTGAGCCAGATAACGCCAGACGACATTGAGGTTTTTGAGGAATTGGGGATCAGGAGATCCCGAAGAGAAATTAAGGTAACCCAGCAGTTGCTCCAAAGCATCAAATTCTTCTGAATTCAGATTTGATACTTTGGACACCAAGAGGTTCTCCTAGGTGATAGTTGTTCCGTACGACTAGTTAGCACGCTAAAAGGGTTCTTACCGTATTCTTTCAATTTAGGAGGCTAAAGGTACTCGGTCTATGGGGGTAAACGTTTGTTGAGGAGGAAAATATGGACGTTGGCTCTAGACCTGAGGTTTGATTGAATCGGTTGTAGCAACTGTTCGGTGAATTAGCAGGATTTGAGCTGTAGCGATTGGTGTGACTTGATTTCTATGTCGAATCCAAAAATCATGGATTTCAGTACAGAACGGGCCAAATGGGCCGACGATATAAGATGAGAAGGAAAATCTCTATTCTTTGGGGTTTCACGTTGTATGATTACATTGTGAGGCGTTTCTAGAACTAGATATTTTGCTGGTCGATTTATTGTTTTTTAGGTGTCTATACCATGCGTAAGAATTACGCTCATTCCCCGCTAGCACTGCTGTTCCTATTCGTATTGAGTTCTGTCAGTTTTGGACAGCTCGCATCGACAGGATTGATAACTAATAACACTGCGCGAACTCTTGGGCTGGAACGCTCATGGTATATGCAAGCCGCTAAAAATCCCTTTGCCAGCGAGATTGCCGACGTCTATCTCCATGTTAGTTCGACAGAAGCAGACTGGAGTTTCGAGGTTACCGATGGAGATAAGTCTTACTTTATACGGGATAAGGATCTGGATAATTTTGGACGACCATTGGGGCGAGAAGAGGCTAGGAAACGGGCAACAGAGCAATCGGCCTTAATTCGCCAAAATGGTGGCGAAAGTGAAATCAACGAACATACGATCCCTAAGATTTATATGTCGGTTGTTTCCGATAGAGGTGACGTCCAGTTGTTAAACGCAGAGACAGGAGAAGTGCTATGGACCGCTCAGGTAGGCGATCCGAAGCATCCCACGTCAGGTGTATGCACAAATGATGAACATACCGTTGTGATTACAGGTATCTCAATCTTCATTTTGAGAAATACAGATGGCGCGGTTATCGAGTCTCGAAAGCTTCAGGCAATTCCGGGTGCCGGCCCTGTTTCTTTAGGCAAACGTATTTTTGTCCCTTCAATCGAAAATCGTGTCGAGGTATACAATCTCGATGTATTCAACTGGAAACCAGAGCTGCTTCCATCCAACGGTCGAGTTTTATCACAACCTGTGTTAGGCCAGCGTAGTATTGCCTGGTCGACAGATCGGGGAAATGTCTACGTAGCCGGTACAGCCAAGGCTTCCATGTGGTATCGCGTGAATACACTCGGTAAAGTCATCGCACCGATTGCCTATCAGGCACCTGGTCGCTATGTTGCCAATTGCATTGATGGGTTTGTTTACTGTGTTGACGAATTGACAGGAGACATGGTGTGGCGTCAGAGTTTGGGAGAAGTGCTGACTAATGAACCTGTGCTTGTGAAGAATCGTGCCTATATCGTCTCTCGCGATAAAAATTGCTACTGCTTAGATATGCGAAATGGTGATATCGTCTGGTCGCAACCAAATATGCAACGGATCGTTGCTGCTAGTGGTAAACGCCTGTATGCACTCGACCGATTGGGAAATTTGATGATTCTTAATTTGGATTCCGGTGGTCGGACCAAAACTGTTGCGGCAGGAAAAGTGGATTTTGTCGTAAGTAACCCACTGACGGATCGAATTTATATGGGCACTCGAACAGGACTGCTTCAATGTGTTCGTGAAATTCATCAGAAATATCCGCTGTTACATATCGATGAAACAGCACTGGCTGTTGCAGAAGATGAACAGGAAGACCAAAACGTCGATAAACCGGCCAACGGTCCTGTGGCACCAGCAGGGAATCCAATGCCACCCGTTGTTCCCCCGAATAATCCGTTTGGCGGGAACAAGCCTCCAGCCAACAATCCGTTTGCTCCGGGTAATAATGGGGGGGCAAACAATCCACCTGCCAATAACCCGTTTGCTCCAGGCAATAACGGGGGCGGAAATGCTCCGCCTAAGAATCCCTTTCAAAACTAAAGTTCTTGTGATGCCTGACACTTCGGGAAGACTGTTGGTTTCAGTAAACGGCTACTTGACCGATTGCTCGTAAGAAACCACACTCATGCATTGAGTTGCTATATTACATTGAGCAGCTTAGTACTAGTTTGAATTATCAAATTACATGCATGGAACCTGTCATCAATGTCTTCTCCTCCCATTAAACGCGCTTTGATCAGTGTTAGTGATAAACTTGGCCTTGTCGACTTTGCTCAAGGTCTGGCAGCAGCCGGTGCCGAAATTTATAGCACTGGTGGGACACGTCGCCATTTGGAGCAAAGCGGAATTGAAGTCCTCGACGTTGCGGAATACACAGGTTTTCCAGAAATGATGGACGGTCGTGTGAAAACGCTTCATCCCCGGATATTTGCGGGAATTCTATGTCGCCATGACCGGGAAGATGATATGGCTTCCTTAGAGGAGCATGAGATTCTTAGTTTTGAGCTGGTTGTCGTAAACCTATACCCCTTCCAGGCCACAATTGCTAAACCCGACGTAACGAAGGCTCAGGCGATCGAGCAAATTGATATTGGCGGTCCTAGTCTAGTACGTGCAGCAGCCAAGAATGCCAGATTCACCTCGATCGTTACCAATCCGGAACAGTATTCTTCTGTTTTAGATGAAGTCACCGAATCAGGCTGCACAACACAGGAGACTAGAGACCAATTATCAGCCGCAGCCTTTGCAATGACAGCTGAGTATGATCGAGCGATCTCTGGTTATTTTGCTGAATCAGAGGTAGACGGCGGATTTACCAGGAATATGACGATTTCGATGCGGCTCAAAAACGAGTTGCGTTACGGTGAGAATCCTCATCAGCAAGCAGCCGTTTATTCAATGGTTGGTTACTCGGGAGCCAATGTCGTCAATGCCCGTCAACTGAACGGCAAAGACCTTTCATATAATAATCTGCTTGATCTGGATGCAGCTCTACACATTGTCCGGCCATTCACCGAAGCCGCGTGTAGTGTGATTAAACACAATAATCCCTGCGGAGCTGCGACGGGAGATTCGCTTGCAGAAGCGACAAGAAAAGCGATGGCGGGTGACCCACTGAGTGCTTTCGGTAGTATCCTGGGCATGAATCGAGTGGTTGATGAGGAAACCGCTGAATTATTATCCGAGCCAGGTTTATTTGTCGAAGCGATTGTTGCCCCCGACTTTTCTGCCTCAGCCATCGGTATTTTGACAACGAAACCGAAATGGCGTAACAATGTGCGTCTGATGCAGGTTGGCACACTTGAAGATCAACAGGTTGAATTGTCCTACCGTCATATCCATGGAGGCATGCTTGTTCAGGATGCTGATGTGATCGCTGATGATTACCCTGGTTGGGAAGTTGTGACAGAAACAGAACCAAATGAGCCCCTTGTTAGTGAATTGAAATTTGCCTGGCAGATGGTGCGACACATCAAATCCAATGCAATTGCGGTGTGTCGTGAACAGTCGTTGGTTGGGGCAGGTGCCGGTCAGATGAGTCGGGTTGATTCTGTGGAAATTGCCATCCGTAAGGCGGGTGACCGAACCCAAGGAGCTGTGCTATCTTCTGATGCTTTCTTCCCGTTCCCTGACTCTATCCATGCCGCGGCAGAGGCAGGAATCGCTGCTATTATTCAGCCCGGAGGTTCCCGCGGTGATGAGTCTGTGATTGAAGCTTGTAATGAACATGGGATTCCCATGATCTTTACCGGTCGACGTCACTTTAAGCATTAATGATGCTAGGTAAGACGCCTGAGTTTATTCGTTGGGCTCTGGCTCACGAATGCGCATTGCGGGACTTCCCCAATTGGCAAGACCCGAATAGAACAGAACGTCACTTACGAGCGATTCGCGTATACCAAAATGCCGTTAAGCAAGATCGAGTGCTAGATGGTGTGGCCGTGGAAGCTCTTGAATCCGATATGGTCGAGGTAGATGAAGTTTTAGGGTTTAGGGTACATGATGTTTTCGAATTCTATGGAGATCCTGAAAGCGTTGCTAACACATGCCAATCCTGTCCTGCAAACGTCTTAAAAAAAATCGATAGTTCCGCCTGGGTGGGATGCTATGGATTGATGCCTGTGAGTGAAATTGTGTTGCCGGACTTGGTTGAAACGGTTCCTCAGGGAAGCATCGATTTACGTATCGTGTTGGAAGAGCTGTTGAGCGAAAATCCGATACTGTCAGAGCGAATTCAGCAGAGATTCGATAAGACTGCCCCAAGTTGGTATGGATTATGGATTTCGAGAATCCCATCACTTACACAGCGACAAATCCAATTGGAAGTAATTGAGGCAGTATTGGAACTTGCACCCTGTTCGGTGACTCCCCCTTGGGAGGTGTTTCGGCGGGGATTACGATTGAGTATTGAAGAGGATATACCACTACACATCCAATTGGTTCCTGAAGCAGAAACCGATGGAGTGTATTGGTTTGTTGACCCACATTGTGGTCGTTGTGGAGCAATTTCCAATACACAGACCCACACGGGTAAACAGTGTCTGGTTTGTAAGAATGAAGGCCGCCCACGAGAACGTCAGCGACGATTTGTCAGAGGAAAACGGCCATACTGGAAGATGAATCGGTTTTTGGGTGAAGACGGGACACGGGAATTCCTGGAAGAGTTTAACAAGTATAAGGGATGGGATCATGTCACAGTCCGGTAGTGTACTGGATAGAATCGTTGAAACCAAATGGGCTGAAATTGAGGCTGCTAAAAAAATGTTGCCAGAAGAACGCCTACGTCAACAACTTGAGAATGCACCAGAAGTCCGTGATTTCTTTGCCGCGTTGGCTGCCGATGGCCCTATTAAACTTATCGCAGAAGTAAAGAAAGCCAGTCCTTCAGCAGGATTAATCCGTGAAGACTTCGATCCGGTTAAAATCGCTCAGGCGTACGAAACGAATGGGGCCACCTGTATAAGCTGTCTAACGGATCAACAATATTTTCAGGGAAGTCTCGAATTTCTCTCAGCCATTCGCCAGCAGGTGAATATACCGATACTTCGGAAAGACTTTATTCTCGATACATATCAACTACTGGAGGCCCGAGTGGCAGGAGCAGATGCTGTGTTATTGATCGCTGAATGTCTTGATGATTGCCAACTTAGGAAATTACATGGGGAAGCGATTGATTTAGGACTTACTCCGCTGGTGGAATTCTACTTTCCTGAAAACTGTCAACGGGTGCTCGACGCCGGTGCCAGCCTGATTGGAGTGAATAATCGCAATCTACATACGTTTGAAACCAATCTCGAACATACGGTTGATATGAAACGACAGGTACCAGATGATTGCTTGCTGGTTGGGGAATCCGGAATCTATACACCAGAAGATGCTCTTATGCTTGCCGAACAGGATGTAGATGCGATTTTGGTAGGTGAGAGTTTAATGCGGCAGGACGATATAGGTGCTGCCGTGCAAAACCTGTTATCACTCGTTTAAGTCGATCTATAGACAGTCGCTGCAACAAGGATGCCAAGGTGATGCCGCCGATATCCACGAGGCTAGAGTTTATAAAAACTCGTCTGGAGGGCTTACGGCTGTTTTCGTATACTTTCTCGACTTTTCCATGCGGGGGGGCCTGCGCGGAATACTTGAGAAATGAATTCAATTTGTTGTGACAAGTCCTACGTATATCGTCTCCTTTTGACAGTACTATGTTGTGGTATGTTGAGCGGTTGTGGTACGACGAAGGTGAAGACCGGTACCGATCAGCTTCTGATGTCCAATGCGGTCGACCTAACCGTGGGCAATCTGGATTTCAGCGACATTGCCGGAGAAAAAGTTTATCTGGATTCCAAATATGTAGTTGCGGTCAAAGGCTTTGGATTCGTCAACGCTAACTATATCGTCAGTGCGTTGCGTCAACAGTTGTTCGCACACAACTGTGAGCTCGTAGATTCTGTAGACGCTGCCGATTATGTTGTCGAACCTCGTGTTGGGGCATTGGGGGCTGATAGTCAGACTATCACTTACGGCATTCCGGGTAATAACTCGTTGGGAGCATTTACGGCGTTGATTCCAAGTGTACCCACAGTTCCTATTTTGCCCGAAATTTCTGTTGCCAAGCGAGACGATAGTTCAGGGTTAGCCAAGATTTCAGTCTTTGTGTATGACAAAAATGAACGAACTCCGATTTGGCAGTCTGGTGTGAATTATGCTCGCTCAACTTCCAATGACATGTGGATTTTTGGCGCAGGGCCACTTCAATGGGGGACTATTTATGATGAACCAAAATTCGCAGGGCACAGGGTCAACACAGACTTTTTCAATATTGCGAAATGGTTTGAGCGTCCCAGATATACATCAACGGCAGAGAATAAGCCGAAATACCATAGCGAGTTTTCATTTAACGACGCATTGCAACCAACCGTGCTGCCCGCCGAGTATCAGGGGCCTGTCCGCCCTAATTCGGAGGCTGGAACGCTTGCTCCGGGGGAACCGAACTCCGTGACACCACCGGCCAATGCACAACCTCTGAAATAAAGTGAGCGGTGCCCTATGTCGGTTCGAGGGTTTGACAAGGATCAGTATCAACTGCTTGACTTTGGTGACGGACGAAAACTAGAGCGATTTGCCCAATGGATTATTGATCGCCCGTGTCCTCCGGCTGAGCAGGCCCGCAAGGCTACGCCCGAAATATGGCAACACGCTCATTTAAAGTTTCAACGCAAAGATGGTATTCACGGGCAATGGAGATTGCTCCAATCACAAATGCAAATTGACTTTGGTGAAAATGGAGAACAGTTTCCAGCTTGGTCTATCGACTATCAGGATCAGTTTAAGCTCAATCTTCACCTTAGTCCTGTTGGTCATTTAGGGATCTTTGCTGAGCAGGCGGAAAACTGGCACTGGATTAGCCAGCAAGTGAAACGACTGCAGAGTGGCCTACATGAACCGATCAAGGTACTTAATCTGTTCGCGTATACTGGTGGCAGTACGTTAGCCGCTGCCGCGGCAGGCGCCCACGTAACACACATCGATAGCGCCGGCAATATGGTCAATCGTGCCCGCCAGAACGCCGAGTCCAGCGGCTTGAGTGACGCTTCAATCCGCTGGATTCAGGAAGATGCTTTGCTCTTTTGTCAGCGGGAATTGAAGAGAGGTAATCAGTATCAGGGAATCATTCTTGATCCACCATCCTATGGCCATGGCCCTAAAAACCAGATATGGAAAATTGGTAGGCACCTACTACCGCTTCTTGAACTATGTGGAGAATTGACGAGCCAGCAACGAGGATTCATATTGCTTACCAATCATTCTCCGGACTTCAGTTCGGCTGATCTAGAAGCGTCCTTTGCTGACGCAATCTTTGGCTCGTGTGGAGCCGGAGCACGAGCCAGTCGAATGACCTTAACGGCAGAATCAGGCGAACGGCTCGATGCCGGCTGCGTAGTCCGATTTCCCTGACGCGGCGAGAGCCTAGCTTACTAAGAATTTAGGATTGAGAACGTTGCCGCAATGCCTCAAAGCAGACAACGGCACAACTGGTCGAGACATTAAGGCTATCACCCACACCAAGCATAGGGATGTTGATCGCCGTTGAATTGTCATTATGCCAGGCACTACTTAATCCAGTCGCTTCGGTGCCCATCACGACAGCAGTTGGTCCACTGTAGTTGGCATCTGTGTAGCTGATGGCACCATCGACGCGGGTAGCCAACGTCTGAAAATTGTAAGTCTTAAGCCAACTCTGTAACGAATCAAGTTCTGCATGGATCACAGGCATGTGAAAGATCGCTCCACAGCTACTGCGAATAGCATTGGGATTGTAGATGTCAGCGGAACCCTCAGCCACGATTACGGCACAGACGCCGGAGGCATCGGCTGTTCTGACAATAGCTCCAAGATTTCCAGGCTTCTCGATCGCTTCCAAAATAATGATGAGCGAATCCGATGTGACATCCAGATTTACAAGTTCATGAGGGGCTGGAGTTCTGGCAACAGCAATCATGCTAAGTTGTCGCTGTCCATAAGAGAGTTTCTCCATCACTCGCTCAGAAACTTTAATCAGCTCAGTTCCATCCAATTCGCATTGTGAGAGAATTTCCTGGGGTAATGTACTTTGGCAGGCATCTAAATTGAAATAGATGGCTTCGATCGAAATCGAGGCATTACAGGCCCTTTCTAGTTCGCGTAAACCATCGATAATAAATCGCTGTTGCCTTTGACGACCTCGCCGATCTCTCAGTCGAATGACATCTTTTATGCGGGGATTCTGAGGACTTGTGATTTCCAAAATCATCGAAACTCTCCACGGAACCCGAAATCAGTAGAACACAGATGAAAAGCTCCTTGGTGTATGCGGCAATCAGGCATCCACATATGCCAAAAGCGCTTCATTACCTTTACGGGCACAAAAGTCTCCGATGGATTCTTCACCCTGTCTGTCGTCTTTAAAGTATTCAAATAATTTAACGATCGAAGGTACCACTTCTTCTGCAGGAACCATGTCTTTATGAATGAAACCTAGCCTGTTGCCCATGCGTGATCCTCCAACAAACATGGTGTATTTGTTTTTTGCGCGTCCTACGAGCCCAATTTCCGGATTGTAGGGACGAGCGCATCCATTGGGGCAACCGGTCATTCGGAGTGTGAACTTTTCGTCTGCCAGTCCCATTTCGTCCAGAGTAACTTCCAGTTGATCGATCATGCCGGGCAGAGCTCTCTCACTTTCCGTGATTGATAAACCACAGGTTGGCCAGGCAACACAGGCAATGGACCATAATCGCGCATTGGAGATTTCGCCACTAAGAATGACCCCGTGTTGTATCAATATATCTTCAAGCTTTGCGCGGTCACCCTCAGCAATATCGGTAAAGATCATGCTTTGATGTGCCGTCAGATGAACGCCGGGTTGTAATTGCTGACAAACTTCCCTGACGGCCGTCTTGAGTTTCATCGTATCTGTGTCTTTGATACGACCGTTTTCGATATTTAGGCCATAGAACCAATTGCCATCACCTTGTTCATACCACCCCATATGATCTTCATGTCCGTACACATCTGTCGGATCGGGGTCAGTAAGCTGACCACCCCAGTACTCCTCCACCTTAGTCTTGAAAGTTTCTAGTCCCCAATTATGAATAAGGTATTTCATTCGGGCAACTTTGCGATCGCTTCTATCGCCATGGTCACGCTGAACCTTCACTACCGCTTCGATAATGTCGACGACTTGTTCGCGAGTCGCAAAGCAGAGTTTCTGTCCAAGAGCGGGGAATGTTTTTGCTGCGCTTGGAGAGCGTCCCTGCCCGCCGCCTACTAACACGTTGTACCCTGTGATTCTGTCGTCCTGCAGAACTGCAATGAGACCCAGATCCTGTGTGTAGACGTCGATACAGTTGTCATGGGGAAGCGCGATGCCGATTTTGAATTTGCGAGGAAGATATTGACGACCATAAATCGGCTCCTGATCGTCTCCCTGATATCCTGTGATTGAAGCTTCTGTATTACCGCCGGCCAAACATTTTTCGCCGGAGTCAGTATCAGTAAGCCAAAGTTCATGATAAGTACTTGTGCGAGGGCGTAATCGTTCAGCGATCTCGTCAGTCAATCCACGCAATTCATCGTAGATTTCATTTTTAAAGGGAGCCGGACAGCACATGGTATTTCGAGCGACATCACCACAGGCAGCAAGGGTAGTTAATCGGGTACTATTAATGCGTTGAATTGTCGACTTGAGTTCGGATTTAATAACTCCATGCAACTGTAACGCTTGTCTGGACGTGATGCGCAGTGTGCTGTTGCCAACTTCATCACAGAGATTCAAGTGCTCCAGAAACTGCTCTCCAGTCATCCGACCACCTGGAATACGAGTGCGAACCATATAAATGAATCGTTTTTTACTCCCATCATTCTGAATCTGCCCTCGTACGTCCCGGTCGTCCTGTTGATAAGTACCGTGATGTTTCAGTAGTTGAACACTACCTTTGCCAAAGAAGTTGTTTTCATCAACTAACTCGGTTCCAATGTCACCGAGTAGGTATTCGCTGTCATTCTTGAATACTTCAATGGCGCTTGGCTGAGGTTTTTTTTCGTCTGCCGACATAGTGGCACTCCGTGTCAGTTTAGGGATATACGGCTTAGCTTCACGTATTCGTAAATATCGTCAATCAGAGGGTTATGCTTGAAACAGCGGGATAAAACTCGATTCAGACAGCTCTTTATTATAGTCCACTCAGTGAGCTGGCAAAGGTCGCAGTCGGTTAGTGGTATTTAACGCGCCATTAGTTTGGCTGCGTCGAGCGTGTTGTACATTAGCATCGTGACGGTTAATGGTCCGACACCACCAGGTACAGGAGTCAGATGGCCGGCGATTTCCTTTACCGTATCGAAATCCACATCACCACACAAACCATCGTTCGTACGATTGATTCCAACGTCCACGACGACTGCACCGGGTTTTACCATGTCGGCCGTAATGAATTTAGGAACACCGATGGCAGCGACAATCACATCTGCCGATCGACAGACTTCGTGAAGGTTTTGAGTCCGACTGTGGCACAATGTTACGGTCGCATTCGCCGCTTGAGGCCCACGGGTTGAATTTTTGGCCGTCAGAAGCATCGACATCGGCTTACCAACGATATCACTTCGGCCAACGATGACAGCATGTTTACCTGACATTTCGATGCCACAACGATCCAGTATTTGTTGAACGCCATGAGGGGTACATGGGAGGAATCGAGGACGTCCCTGTGAAATCAAGCCTACATTTTCAGGGTGAAATGCATCTACATCCTTTCCGGGATCCACGGCATCGAGCACTTGCAATGTATCAATACTGTCAGGCAGCGGAAGTTGAATTAGAATTCCGTGGACGTCATCTTGAGCATTTAGCTGACTAATCAATTGCAGGAGCTCGTCCTGTGAAGTACTGGCAGGCAGTTTGTGCATCTGGCTGGCAATTCCAACACGTTCACAGGCTCGATGTTTATTACGAACATATACTTCACTAGCAGGGTCGTCTCCGACCAATACCGCAGCTAAACAGGGCGTGACACCTGATTGCTCAATAAAACTAGCAACTTCCGTAGCGATTTCGGCCTGAATTTCCTTGGAGATGGCTTTGCCATCCATAATGACTGCTGACACAGCAACACCTCAGATTTGAGTACAAGCCTCTTGTGGAGGCCAGATTCTGATAAGTACATGATTCTACGGTAGATAGCATTATTCGGCGAGTACTGATTGGGAATCTATGACTGGTTGCATGTAGCTGTTTAGCCCCCATAGAATGAATGTTTCGTCAATAGTTTAGGAAAACGGATACGGGTAGGTATTGACCATGGATTCAGACCAAGGCCAAGTGCAAAAGGTGGATGCTCAGCTGTATGAGCTGGATCCAACTTTTGTAAACTCACGCCGAGAAGCAATTGTTATTTTCATAAGTTGGTTTGTTGCGATGTGTTGGGCAGTGCCTTATTGCTACTACAATGGGTATAACATTGCTGACTCTGCTGACATACCAACGACTTTTGGAATTCCGTCATGGATTGTTTGGGGGATAGGGACGCCCTGGATTGCTGCCGACCTTTTCACGACGTGGTTTTGCTTTCGCTTTATGCAAGACGACGATTTAGGTGTTGCCGGAGATGAAGAACATTTGACACCTAAGACGGAAGGAGCTGAGTAATGCTTGATTCACTTTCGCTTCCAATCGGTCAGGGAGATTCAGGTAACGCTGTTTTAATCACGTTCCTGATTTATATTATCGCGGTTTTTGTGATTGCTGGACTTTCCAATAAGCTTTTGCAGGGCCGAAACTTCCTAAGTGAGTATTTTTTAGGCAGCCGTGGTCTTGGTGTTTGGGCATTTGCTTTGACGCTGGCAGCTACAAGTTCATCTGGCGGAAGCTTTATGGGGTTTCCCGCAAAAATATATAGTCATGGTTGGGTGCTTGCTCTTTGGATCGGTTCTTACATGGTCGTCCCAATCTGCGTTATGGGATTATTAGGAAAGCGAATTAATCAGGTTGCTAGAGCATCGGGAGCGATCACAATTCCGGATGTGCTGCGGGATCGGTTTAACAATGCGTCCTTTGGGTTAATCAGTGTGGCGTTAATTATATTTTTTATGACATTTAATCTCGTCGCTCAATTTAAGGCCGGTAGCGAGATCCTAAGGACACTACTGGGACCGATTGAAGCCTTTAACTCAATAGTGGAGTCGCTCCCAAGTTGGTTTGCTAATTTTTCCAGCGAATCCACAGACTATACTTTTTGCCTTGTGGTATTTGGGATAGCTGTGATTGTTTATACAACCTACGGCGGATTTCATGCTGTTGTCTGGACAGATGTTATGCAGGGAGTCGTAATGGTCGTCGGTGTGGTTATCATGCTCCCTTTGGCGATTCATCAGGCGAGCAACGCTATTGACCCCGGTGACTCTACCAAGACTGGTATGGCGTTGGTGACGGAAGAGATGGGACAAATGCTTCCTCCCCGTTATCTGACTTTAGTAATTGAGTCGACAGAAGCACTGGAAGAGGATGTCAGTATTGCTCAAGGCACGTGGCTGTCGTCTCAAGGTTTTCCACTTTATGGAGAGACCAACAGAATCTTCAGAACGACGAAACGATATACCCTTGAAAAGGGTACGGGATTTGCCGTTGTGGAGGCTATTGAGATTGTTTCCGAAAATGATAGGCAACGTTCGTGGAGGGCATTGGAAACTCAGAATGCTTTAGAAACCGCAGCCGATTTGGCAAAACTGAAAGTTAGGCGAATACTCAACAAAGCTTCCTTGCATATACCTGAGGATTATCCGGTGGCGATTGAAGATGTTTCTCTTAAACCTGGGTTGTTACTACCTTTTCGAGGTAAAGACGGGAAGCAGCGGATTGCCATGTTGTACTCAGTTATTACCCCCAAAAAAGACCGTACACCAGGTGCCCCCTTAGACATCTTTTTGTTTCAAATCGTCTATACAGATGGCAGGATTTTAGAAACGGAATTAGCAGGTTATACGGAACAAGTCCACGAGGCCCCGTATTTGGCAGATTTGAAACTTACTGATATTGATGAAGGCTTTTATGCCCATGGATCCTCAGAAGATCAGCGTGGTGCCTATCTCACGGCACCCGGTCCGCATCGAACGGAAGCGAACGGATTCTTGCCATTGAGCCTGGCCATCTCTTTCTTCTTCATGTGGGCAATTTCGGGAACAGGTCAGCCCAGTAATATGGTTCGTTTGATGGCCTTTAAAGACACGTTAACGTTACGCCGCTCTATTTTCACAGTGGCGATCTATTACACCCTAATTTATATGCCGTTGGTTGTGATTTTCTGCTGTGCGAGAGTGCTTTTACCAGGTATGGAAGCAGAAGCAGATCGGATCATGCCTCAAATGGCTGTGACACTCACTTCTAATATTGGAATGGGATGGTTGGCCGGTCTATTAATCGCTGCTCCGTTTGCTGCGGTGATGAGCACAGTTGACAGTTTTCTTCTAATGATTTCGTCTGCCTTGGTGAGAGATATTTACCAGCGAAATATGAATTCAAATGCCACGGAAGATAAGATCAAGAAGCTTAGCTACTTCTTTACACTAGTGGTGGGGTTGGGAGCGCTTGTGGGAGCGATGTATCCTCCTGAATTTCTACAGGATATTATTGTCTATACAGGTAGTGGACTGGCAGCCGCATTTTTAGCTCCGGTAGTCTATGCTCTCTATTGGCCGCGTGCCAATCACCAGGGTTGTATAGCAGCGATGCTCGGTGGCTTTGGAACTCATTTGGCTATGTATTGTATTGGGTTTTTAAATGGCGATGGTTTCACACCATATAGATTGTTTGGTACGGATCCAATCATCTTAGGTTTAGTGGCTTCGTTTATTGTTGGCTATGCGGTGACGATAAGCACACCACCACCAGTTGATAGCATTGTCAAAAAATATTTTTATAAAAAGGTGGAAGTGTAGCCCTTTATGCTGATCTTTGATGCTCATTTAGATATTTCTATGAACGCGGTGGAATGGAACCGCGACTTAACAGATACCCTAAAGAACGTTCGCGAACGAGAAGCGGGCAAGATGGATTACGTCGATCGCGGTAAGGGTGTCCTCACACTGGAAGAAATGCGACGCGGTGAAATTGGTTTGTGTATTGCCACTCAAATCGGACGTTATGTCGCTCCGGATAATCCACTTCCCGGCTGGAACAGTCCTGACATCGCCTGGTCCATAACGCAGGCACAGCTGGCGTGGTATCGAGTCATGGAGGATAAAGGCCTGATGGTTCAGATTCGTGACCGGCAGCAGCTTAACGATCACACGCAACTTTGGGAATCGACGGAAGACAAATCAAGTTTGCCGATTGGCTATGTTTTAAGTCTTGAAGGTGCAGACTCGATCATTGATCTTAGCTATCTGGAAAAGGCATATGACTATGGGCTTCGTGCGATCGGTCCGGCTCATTACGGTCCGGGAAGATATGCACCGGGAACTGGTTCAGAGGGTGGATTGGAACCTCCTTGTAAAGATTTATTGAAAGAGATGCAGAATCTGGGAATCGTACTGGATGTTACGCACCTTACCGATCAAGGATTCTGGGAAGCACTGGATTTGTACGATGGGGCAGTTTGGGCAAGTCATCAGAATTGTCGCGCCTTAGTTCCACATCAGCGTCAGTTTAGTGACGAACAGATCAAAGCGATTATTGAACGTGATGCGGTTCTTGGCATGGCCTTTGACGCATGGATGATGGCTCCCGGATGGCAGCGATTCATTACACAACCATATGCCGCCGGTGTGAATATCGAACGAATCATCGAGCATGTGGATCATATTTGTCAATTAGCCGGCAATACACGCCATGTTGGTATTGGTTCCGATCTGGACGGCGGATACGGACGCGAACAATGCCCCTATGACATGGAATCAATTGCTGACTTACAAAAATTAATCAATTTGCTGGCGGATCGAGGGTATAGCCAGGAAGATATTGAAGCCATTATGCATGGGAACTGGATTCGAAGACTGAATGAGATCTGGTCTTAAGCGAGATGTCATCGGTTCGAGAATGATTTCCACGGAGAATTAAAATGAAACTTATTAAATGCCAAACAGCCACGGGCGAAATAATAGTAGCTCAGTTGGATGGAGAAACGGTTCGGCCACTGTCGTTTGACTCGTCGGACTGTTCAACTCTGGCTGATATTATTGAATCTGAACATCCATCCGCCACTGCGGCATCATTAGTTGCCGATCAGGAAATCCCATTGGCGGATGTGACGTTGCTTGCTCCTATCGATCAACAGGAAGTATGGGCTGCCGGTGTGACTTATAAACGAAGTCAAACCGCCAGAATGGAAGAGTCCGAGACCAGTGCATCGTGTTATGATCTGGTCTACGAAGCGGATCGGCCGGAATTGTTTATGAAGGCCACTCCCCACAGAGTTTCAGGCCCCGGACAGCCGGTGCGTATTCGATTTGATGCGACATGGAATGTGCCTGAGCCTGAAATCACCTGCGTGGTTTCCAGTCAGGGGAAACTGGTTGGTTTTACTATCGGCAACGATATGAGTAGTCGAGATATCGAAGGCGAGAATCCTCTCTATCTACCTCAGGCAAAAGTCTATCGACAATGTGCCGGACTTGGGCCGTGTATTACGTTGCTCGAGGCCATGCCGGCTCGTGAAGATACTGGTATCAAGCTGCAAATTGAGCGAGGCGGAGAAGTCGTCTTCGAAGGGGAGTCAGGTGTCAGCGAAATGCATCGGACGTTTGAAGATTTGATTGGTTATCTTTGCCGGGAACAGGAATTTCCTAACGGCGTCTTCTTAATGACAGGGACTGGCATCGTGCCTGATAGTGACTTTACACTTAATGATGGTGATGTGGTGCACATCACTATTTGTGGTATTGGTACTTTGACAAATCCGGTCGTTCAGGGTTAACACATCATCGGCGATGCTATTGAATTAAAAAGACGAAACATTCCGACTAGGGAATTCGTTCAGATAAATACGAAAGATTACAGATAATGGAAAAAGTTCTAATTGCCGGCCAATGGCGAGATGCGAATGCCTCGTCTTCTTTTCAGGCAGCCAACCCTTCTACTCGGGAATTACTTGAAGCTCAATATCCGGTAAGCACCTGGCAGGATTGTGATGAAGCATTAACTGCTGCTGCCGCGGCGGCAGTTGCCCTGCGAAATGTGTCGGGTGTGCAGATCGCAGAATTCCTCGAAGCCTATGCAGCCGAGATCGAAGTAAATGCAGAAGCGATCGTTGAGATGGCTCATGCGGAAACGGCTTATCCGAAAGAAACTCGTTTGGCTGGTGGCGAAATGCCTCGCACAACAAATCAGTTGCGTCAGGCTGCAGCAGCGGCCAAAGATGGTAGTTGGGCATTGCCTACGATCGACACGGCAACCGGAATCCGAAGCGTTTACGGAGCAATCGGTCCGGTTTGTGTTTTTGGCCCTAACAATTTCCCCTTAGCGTTTGGAAGTGCATCGGGTGGCGATTTCGCAGCAGCGATCGCCGCAGGCAATCCCGTTATTGCCAAGGCAAATTCTTCACATCCCGGTACTACGAAGCTCTTTGCGGAATGCGCCCAACGCGCAGCTGAGGCGACAGGAATGCCCACAGGGATGGTTCAGCTCATTTATCGCACGAGCCATGAAGACGGAGAACGATTAGTTTCGGATGATCGAATTGGAGCCACCGGTTATACCGGAAGTCGTCACGCGGGATTGAAATTGAAGCAGGCTGCGGATTTGGCAGGCAAGCCAATCTATCTTGAATTATCAAGTGTAAATCCTGTTGCCATCCTGCCTGGAGCTCTGGCTGAACGAGGAGCAGAGATTGCAGAAGAATTTTCCGGTAGCTGCTTAATGGGTACCGGGCAGTTCTGCACTAATCCTGGCTTGGTGTTACTGTTGGCCGGCGAAGCAACGAATCAGTTTATTGAAGCTATAACTGCGAAGTTTACTGAAGCACCGGTGGGCACTTTACTGTCTGCCGGAGTGGAAAAGAGTCTCGCATCAAATCTGCAAGTACTTGTTGATGCCGGCGCAGAATTACTCGTTGGTAATTCCGCAGCTGATCAAGGACGTTTCTGTTATGCCAACACTTTGCTGCAAATAACGGCCTCACAGTTTCTTGCAGATCCTATAACGATGCAGACCGAAGCCTTTGGTAATAGTTCATTGATTTGCGTCGCTGATTCTGTCGATCAACTAGCTCAAGTAGTTTCCACGTTAGAAGGGAATTTAACCGGTTGTATTTATTCAGATACCGCAGGTTCCGATGATCAGGCATACGATCAGATCGCTAGTGAAATGCGAGTTAAAGTTGGACGTTTGCTCAATGACAAGATGCCCACCGGGGTTGCGGTCTCAGCTGCGATGAACCACGGCGGTCCCTTTCCGGCTACCGGGCATCCGGCGTTTACAGCAGTTGGAATTCCCGGAGCCCTTTTGCGATTCGGGATGCTTCAATGTTACGATAATGTAAGACCACATCGCCTGCCTTGTATCTTAAAAGATGAAAGTCCAAATGGAACAGTTTGGAGAAGTGTAGACGGAGCCTGGACACAGGCGAGCATCGGATAAAAAATTAACAACGATCGTTTATAGGAATCAATGTCATGCAAGTTATCAAAGTGCTGCTTAGCCTGTTGATTGTCACGTTTGCCAGTAGTGTTGGGCTGGCAGATGAGGAAGGTCAGGCGTTTCTGGATCAGGCGACAGAAGCGAAGCTAAATGCCAAAAATTTTCAGGATCTGGAAAATGTAGTCAAACTGGCGGAAAAAGCGGTTGAAGCAGGTTTGGATGACGGTGGCAAAGAATTCGCAGTTCAATTGATTACTTCTACCTTGTATCAGCGTGCCGAGCAACTTTCCAATCCGTTGTTGTCTGGCAGTCCACCTCAACAGTGGGTTGAGATGCGAAAGCTGGCTTTAAGTGATCTTGATCGTCTGATCAAATATAACGATCAATTTGCTGATGCTCATTTACTAATAGCAAAACTCAATGCGTTACCTGGGGGAACACGCAAGGCTGGTATCGAGTCGGCGTCGAAAGCTTTGGCGTTGTATGAAGATGCTGAGCCAAAAGCGAATGCTCTGATAGCACGAGCTGCTCTGCGTGGCGAGGCTGCTGAAAAGATTGCCGACTTGAGTGAAGCAATTAAGGTCGATGATGATAATTCGGCGGCGGTTACGGCACGCGCAGCGGTATATTCACAGCAGGGAAATTTTGAAAAGGCAGCAGAAGATTTTCGACGAGTCTTAGAATTAGATGGCGATGATGTGTTGGCTATGTCGGCTTTGGCAGAAGCCCTGGCCCAACAGGAGCAATTTGATCAGGCAATTGAGATCGCCAATCAGGCTGTAGAAAAGCAGCCTAATGCATCAGCCGGATACGAGTTGCGTGCGCGGATTCATATCATGCAGAATGATGTTGAGGCAGGAAAGAAAGATCTGGATAAAGCCCTTGAAGTTAATCCTAAAAGTGAAGGAGCTCTATTGCTGCGAGCGAATGTTGCATTAGCAGAGAATCGTTTGGAGCAGGCCAATGAAGACTTAGATGCTTTGCAGCAGATTAATCCCGGGTCGCCACAACTATACCTACTGAGAGCCGGGGTGCTGGAACAACAGGAAGATTATTACCGGGCTGCGAAATTACTTGAAGCGCTGCTTCAGTTTCTGCCGGCGGACAATCAAATGCGAATTCGAGTTGCGATGGACTATTCTATGGCGGAGGAATTTGAAAGTGCTATCAAGCAGATTAATATAGCGATCGATCGCAACAAGGAAGATTGGTTAGGATTTTATTCCCGTGCAGACATTTACCTAAGCATGGGTGAACATGCAAAAGCCGTCGCCGATTATCAGGAGGCATATAAATACAATCAGACTCACGACAACTTACTCAATAACTGGGCCTGGACGTTAGCAACCTCAGATGATGCCGAAGTTCGCGATGGGAAGAAGTCCGTTGAATTGGCATTGAAAGCATGCGAAGTGTCAGAGTACAAGAAACCACATATTCTTAGTACGCTGGCCGCTGCCTATGCTGAAAGCGGAGATTTTGAAAATGCCCAAAAGTGGGCCAAGAAAGCAGTCGAAATTGGCCGG
Source organism: Planctomycetaceae bacterium (assembly GCA_002717145.1). Classification (GTDB taxonomy): domain Bacteria; phylum Planctomycetota; class Planctomycetia; order Pirellulales; family Pirellulaceae; genus UBA721. The sequence goes on from PBCP01000103.1 coordinate 63,275, forward strand.
GAAGATATTCAAGATCACCTCGAGAAATAGCTCAAGTCGTATCAGGATGGTAAACCATGGCGAGAGAATAAAGCCAAAGAACGTGAGGATAAGCCAATGATCGATCGTTCAAAATTAAAGACGATCTAAGATGATGAATAGCCAGGAAGCAACCGAATTACGAGCGAAGCGCTGTGTGCCGTGCGAAGGTGGGGTCCCTAAGTACTCACCAGAAGAAGCTCAAGCTCAGATAATTCACCATCCCCAATGGGAGATCGTCAAAGACGGTCAGAGAATTCGGCGTAATTGGACGGCCGCTAACTTCATGGCGGCAATGCAGTTTTTTAATCGAGTGGCAGAGCTGGCAGAAGATGAAAACCATCATCCCGATATTCATCTAGAGGGCTATCGAAATGTGAGTATCGAAATTTGGACACATGCGATTGGTGGCCTCAGTGAAAATGACTTTATTCTTGCAGCCAAAATTGATGAATTAGACTGGGATCACGACGCTCAATGACTGCTGTGTTCGATCCGGAGGCTTGTTAGGTTTGCAACCTCGATTGGCCTTTAGCCGAATTCCGGATGGATTGCGTATCTTTAGTCGTGGCGTTGATAAGCCTCGCCGCCGCCAGTTTACCTTCCCGGATGCAAACAGGTATTCCTACTCCCCGATAAGCATTTCCTGCAATCTCAAGATTCTCAACGGACTCCAAAAGGGATTCGATCTCCTCCACCAACTCCACGTGACCTACATGGTACTGTGGCATCGAATTAGTCCAGCGAGCAATTTCTGTAAATAAGGGATCACCCTGGACTCCCAGTAACTCTTTCAATTGTTGGCGGGTTGATTCTATTAGTTCCTCATCGTTCAGGTCTAGTAGTTCAGGTTGAAGTGCTCCTCCAATAAATACTCGAAATAGCACATGATCTTCCGGAGCGCGTCCAGCAAATTTTTCACTGGAAATACTGATAGCGATCAGTGGTCTTTCTTCCTGAATCGGGCAAACGACACCAAAAGCATCTAGTGGATGCTCTACGTCTTTGCGTGCATAGCCCATCGATAATACACTGGCACCAGCCAATGGGATTTGTCCAATACGTTGACTTATTTCAGCAAATCCGGCTTCAAGTATTTTTGCGGTGATTTGACTTGATGTCGTTAACACGACTTTGTCGAACTGCCGGGAGGTAGTCTCACCATCGATGGTAATTTCAAGTCCGTTGTCGGATTCCGTGATGCCACTGACCTTCACTCCGTGCTCTATCGTTCCGTCAGGTAACGCATCGACGATTTTGTCGGCCAGGGACTGCATCCCATCTTTGGGCGTGACAAACATGGAGTAACGAGCTCCACTTGATGTTGAATCACCTTTGCGACTTTTTAGTAGTTTAATGCCGCCTCGAATTAGCCCTTGCCCCTCGCGTTCCATGTCAGCAAAGGATTTGAGAGTGGCGTTCATGCTGAGTTTTTCAGGGTCTGCCGTATAGATTCCGCCAATCAACGGTTGGATGATGTTGTCAAATGCCTCGTACCCTAATCGTCTTCTTGTGAACGAAGCAAGACTCTCATCTGATGTGTCTTTTCGTTTGCGTGCAAATAATTCCCAGAGTACCCGGAGTTTCCCCTTCCAGCTTAAAAGAGGAGTCCGAGCGATGGCCCAAAGATTAGTTGGGGTCATCATTGTCCAGCCGGCGGGCATTTTGTGCAGTTTTCCACGATGGACGAGATAAGCACCGCGGTTATTAGGATTGGTTTGAATGAGTTGTTCGGCAAAACCAAGTTCTTCACACAACGCGAGGGCTTCCGATTCGCGGGTAACAAACATATCCGGCCCACGTTCTATCAGGAAGCCGTCTCGCTGGACGGTTTGCAGGATTCCTCCCGCTCGAGAACTTACTTCAAGGATGGTGATTTGCAGGTCAGGACGTTGGCGATGCAAATAATAGGCGGCAGATAATCCAGTGATACCGGCACCGACCACTGCGACACGGCTGTTCGGTGCAAGTTCGGAATTGGTTTCCACGGTTGGCATCATAAGCGAAGTTTACTGAACGAAAAAGCCACAAGGTTGGAGCGAATAGTAGTATCATAACCTATACCAGTCGGACTCCTAGACGGAGACCTCTTTTTGGTTATCAAAGCGGATTAGATGAAATGGCGAAATATCGTATAGGTGTGATTGGTCATACGGGCCGGGGAAACTATGGTCACGGAATCGATACAGTCTGGCGACATGTTCCCGGATGTCAGGTGGTGGCTGTGAGCGACCCGGATGGTGGTGGACGTGCAGCTGCCAAAGATCGTCTGAATGCAGAGACAGCTTACGCAGATTATCGCAAGATGATTGAGGACGAGCAGCTGGATGTGGTGGCGATTTGTCCTAGGTGGTTGGACCAGCATCGTGATATGGTGATTGAGGCTGCTGAAAAGAAACTGCATATCTACATGGAAAAACCCTTCTGCCGAACGCTCGAAGAAGCAGATCAGATGATTGCGGCTTGTGAAGCGAATCATGTAAAGTTGGCCATCGCTCACCAAACACGATATAGCCCGACCTTACGTGTTGTTAGGGAATTGATTGAGGATGGTCGCATTGGAGATGTGCTAGAACTTCGCGGACGAGGAAAAGAAGACGGTCGTGGTGGGGGCGAAGACTTATGGGTTTTGGGAAGTCATATCTTTAATATGATGCATTTTTTCGGAGGTGAACCGATCTGGTGTTTTGCTCGCGCTTATCAAGATGGAGCTCTCATAGGTAAGCAGGATGTTTATGAAGGCAATGAAGGTATAGGGCCGCTGGCGGCAAATTCACTGCATGCTTCGTATGGTATGCAGAACGGGATCCAGGGATTTTTTGCTTCAACACGAGGTGCAGGTAATGGAGCACGATTTGCCTTACAGATCTATGGCAGTAAGGGAGTGTTTGATATTAAGACAGGCTATCGCCCACTTGCCTATCTGCTTGAGGACGCAAATTGGTGCCCGGGACGTTCAGGTCAAAATTGGCAACGCGTCACATCTGCAGGTGTCGGTAAAGCTGAAGGTCCAGATGATTCATCGTTGCATGCGGGGAACGTTGCAGCATGTGTAGATTTGCTAGCAGCCATTAGGGAAGATCGTCAGCCCGAATGTAATATGTATGAAGCTAGAACGACAATTGAAATGATTGCTGCTGTCTATGAGTCACATCGCCAGAGTGTCCCGGTGGCAATACCTTTGAAACAACGAAAGAACCCTTTGACTTTACTGGTCAGCTAATCAGATTCGAAACACAACGTAGATCTACATTTCCCGCGGGGGATCGATTCTCGACTGTGAATTGATACGGATTATACCGGTTATTCCGTCGAGATTGCGTGTTACGACAATTACACGACTCTTCTTAGGCAAATATCCTCGTTTTCTTGCCTTCTCTAGTTTACCGAACTAATATCGGGATAGACCTCTTCTCGATGAGATAAGTGACCGGATGTGCGCTTGAAATATCGACAGATGTCAAACTCAATCGCCATACCAATCGAGGTAAGCCGTACTTGAGTTACGGAAACAGAGAAAATAATATTTTTAGGATAGTCCCCGGTTATTACGGGTACTGAGACGAGGAATCTGATCATGTCAACGTCGCAACGTCTTCACAAGTTTTTATCGTTGATTGTCGTAGCTAGCCTTTTAGCCTTTACTCCTGTTCTTCACGCTCAATTTGGTGGCGGTGGATTTGGCGGCGGCGGCGGCGGCTTCGGTGGTGGTGGTCAAGGCGGCGGCGGATTTGGCGGTGGCGGCCAGGGCGGCGGCCAGAACGGTGCTGGTGTTGTTATTAATCCACAAGGCGTTCTTAAAGTACAACATTTTGATATCCGCTTGACACAAAAGCGCATTCAGCAAGCTCGCCAGGTACTCGACCCTAATGTGGCTCGTCAAAGTGAGCTCCGTAAAGTCTCTTTAACTCGTCTTGAAGCAGAGATTGCCCGACGATTAGAAGCAGGTGAAGGTGTAAGCGATGATATGCGTTATCTCGCAGGCCTCACGAGTATTGATTATGTCTTTTTCTATCCGGAAACCGGAGATATTGTCGTGGCTGGTCCTGCCGAAGGGTATGCAGTGGATCCTTCCGGTCGACCAGTAGGTGTCGCATCTGGTAGAGCTGTTCTCGAATTGCAGGACCTGATTGTGGCTCTTCGTAGTTTCGGTCCAGCAGGTGATAAAGCAAACACCGTTGGAGTCTCTATAGATCCGCCTCGAGAAGGTTTGCAACGCATGCAGCAGTTTATGGTACAGGCTGCTCCATCGCTTAATCCACGAACCACTAAACAGTTTGTTTCAGGATTACAAAAAAGCCTGGGCCAGCAGGTAGTTTCAGTCGAAGGAATCTCTCCTAAAACTCACTTTGCTCAGGTTTTGGTCGAAGCGGACTATCGTATGAAACTGATCGGGATTGGATTAGAAAAGCCACCGGTTGCTATTCGAAGCTATATCGGATCGGCGTCACCTTCGTCAGTTAATCGTAATGCGATGGCTCGGTGGTACTTTACGCCGAATTACGAATGTGTACGTATCAGTGATGATAATCTGGCAATGCAGTTAGTTGGAGATGGAGTCAAATTAGTAGGTGCAGATGAGTTAGTACAAGCAGACGGCTCACGAGTGGGTAGTGGAGTAGTTGACCGCGCAAGTAAGACTTTCCAACAGTCATTCACAGAGAAGTATCCCCAACTCGCATCTCAAGTCCCGGTATATGCCCAGATGCGTAACCTGATCGACATGTTGATTGTCGCCGCTTTTATCCAGGAAAAAGATTATTACTCGCAGGCGAGCTGGGATCTTGGTTTGCTCGGAAATGAAGAAGTTCTATCCGTCGAAGTCTATCCTGAACCAAAAACTGTTGAAACAGCAGTGAATGCTGTCTGGAAAGGCAATTCCTTGATGACTCCTATCGGTGGTGGAGTGGATATTCAGCCACTGACAGCTTTGGCATCTCCAAATCTTCTACAAGACGAAGGTAATGTTGTACGAAAGACTCACGAACGTACTACGATCGAAGGTCTTCAGGCTGGCCAATGGTGGTGGGACTAGTTATTCACTGACAATCTCATTAAAGACATACTGGATAAGGCGAGTTCGGATTTGTTCCGGATCGCCTTTTTTATTTAGTAGTGTCAGTGAGCACTACGCGGATATCACAGACATTTGTATGCGTAGGGCCACAGATAATCAATCCCTCCAGTAACTCAAAAAAAGTATATGCATCATTGCGCCGTAGGTGATCGGCAGCGTCGGGTTTTCTTTGAATGAGGTTTTCGATGATCTGTTGGTTTGCGAATGCCCCTGCTGCGTTGGTCGGTCCATCTTCTCCATCGGTGCCACCGGCCAGTATGATTGCATCCTGCAGGCAGCTGGCAAGGTCCGGACTATGCGTAATCTGGTTAACAAGTGCGGCTAAAACCAACTGCTGATTTCGCCCCCCGTCCCCACGGATCTGTTCATCAGCTAGCTTAACGACAGGCTCTCCTCCGGAAATGTAAGCACGCTTTCCACCGTGAGCCTTCATTTTTCTTAACTGCTCTGCATGTTGCGATCCGAGTTCGTCGGCAAATCCTTCAAGAGTAACGTGAGCTTTGCTTTCGGTTGTATAGCCGAGCTGCTCTGCCTTGAGGACAGCAGCCTGCACAGCTGTCGCGTTGTTTCCAATGACTTCAGTATGGCAATGAACAAATGAGTGTTCAGCAGCCTCTTGATGTTGAAGTACTGCTAAGCACTTTTGAACGACTGGATTGGAAGGCTGTAAAAAGTATTGGATTGTATCTATCGCCTGATCTATGGTTGATTCATCCTGCACTGTAGGGCCGGAAGCAATAATATCGAGTGGATCTCCTAGCACGTCGGAGATAATTAATGTCGCCAGTCTTGAGTTTTGACAAAACTGAGCCAGACCACCCCCTTTGACTCGACTAAGTTTCTTTCTGACCGAATTAAGTTGTTCAATATTTGCTCCGGCAGCACTTAATAGCCTCGTTATTTGTTGCTTATCAGAGAGTGTGATCTCCGAGATTGGCGAAGGTAATAAGGCTGAGCCACCACCAGAAATCAAGCAGATACAAACGTCGTCGGCCTCGGCATTTTCCAAAATGCGCAGAATTTGGTCAGTCCCGTGAACTCCAGTTTCTGTTGGCTCATTAAGTCCGGCAGGTCGGGCTCCATGCAATTTGATGGAATGAATCTGCTGAACACAGTCTTCAGGCACATTGACCCACCCGGAGATTGACAAGCCAGAGTGTTTTAAGGCTGCCAGAACACCCCGAGCCATGCCGCTTCCAGCTTTTCCCGCCCCAACGACGAAAATTCGACTTTTGCTGGTCAGGGCATATTGTTTTGTACCGATTTGTAAGGAATGGTGAGAATATGTGATGGCAGCAGAGGTTAGTTTTTCGCTATTCACGGAATCCACACCGGCTTGCCAAATCGCTCTTGCATTCTCTTCTAAGGATGTCATGGCAGGGCCCTCTAAATCTGATGAACCCGGAGGATATCTAACCACTGACCGGCATGCAGTACTGTGATCTGACTGAGGCTGTTTGGGGAATTCGTATTACAAACCAAACCGATAAGGTAGTTAGAACCAACTACTTCAATTTTCCCCGCAATACTACACCAAACCGTCCCCTGCCCTTTGTTAGGAATCGCCAAATTGTTGAAGAATGATTGTAGAAATCCAGCGGAGCTCATTTGTTCCGGCCACTGTCGATAAATCGGTTGGTGCTGTTCCAGAATTCTGGTGAAGTTCGGAATGAAGTGATTCAGAATATTTCCTAATTGCTCTTTGGGAGGTAAGGATTGACCGCGGCCAACTGGTGCCAGGACAAGAGCTCGCACACGCACCGGACTTCCGTAGATCTCTATGCGGTATGGCTCTTCAATTACCGGCAGTATTGGAAGTTGGTCAATGGCTATTGTTAAATTGACCTGTTGATCCTCGTCTCGTTGTTTACGTCGGTGAGTTGACCGGAGAACGGCCAACGAGATGACACAGATTAAGAGAACGCCAAGACCGATCCAGACTTCGGGTTGATTGAGCCATTCCACGATGGGGTATCCTTCTCATGAATTCCGGATAAATTGGTCAGGAGTCTAGTAAAAGCGTTTATCGAGATGCATCATTCGTTATCGGAAAGTTGTTTCCTGACGGACTTAATTGTATAGACGATGCATTGATCGGATATCGAATTTGTTTTTGAATGCTTATATTATCTATCATGGCTTCTCCCAGTCCCATCAAGGCGAAGGTTAACTGTACTGAACCATCTTCAGGTGCCACGCGAAGTAGAGAGAACGGTTGCCAGCCTGTCGTGTGGTGAAATCTGTCAGCCATTGTAATGCCTCCTATTGAATCGTAGATCACCAGTCCATCTCCGTGGTGCTGCAGTGGTTCAGTGATATTGACCCAGCCACGAAAGTGCAAAACATCTCCTCGTTGCACAGAAACTTTGGGGGATGTTATCCAAACAGGAGATTCTAAGAATGAAGGAGTGGACGATTGTTCCATCGTCCAGGCTTGTATTCGCAGACTACTTGTTCCTTCGCGTGGAAAGTGAGGAGTAAGTTCTACCAGAGATTGTACGGTATGATTTGGGTGACGATGATGTTGCCAGCCTGCAGCCTGAAGCCGATTGAGTGTTTCCATGCCGCCGGCTTTTAGCTGGTTAGCTGACCATTGGGAGTTTCGGAGTTGGCGTTCAGCCATGAAGTATTCAGGTAAGCTTGTAATTCCCAGAGTTAACGGATTTCCTGTAGCTTGTGTTTGATTTCCCAGAGTATGGTTCCAGGCTGCTAGCTGAGTTTGTCGTAACAAATCTTCTGAATTGGTAAGTAATTGATAGGCCACGTCCCATTCGTTCGTGGAGACGTGCTTTCTTGCTTTCTGTAAGCTTGCCTGTGCCTGCTCATAGGGCCGTGTGATGCTTTCAATGGTAGCTGCTTTGGGAGGCCGTACTCTGGTTAAAGGTTGAAGTCGCATGATTTCCTGCTGCAGCATATCGTAAGTCAATTGCAGAGTACGGTTACGATGTTCATAGATTTTTCGTTGGATAAAATCTCTGACCAGTGGATCAGCAGTTAGAACGATGCGAGAAACATTGGATTCTTGAGTAAGACTAACGATATCTGAAGCTTCTCTTGATCCTCGAAGCCTCTGTATTCCACCGTAGCTAACATGATAAGGGCGATAGGTGACCGGGACGCCAGACATTTTGAATTCGAGAGTTTGCTTGTAAACAGGAGGACTGACGATTTGTTGATAAGCGTAGTTACTGAATACCCACACTAAGCGGGCTCTGCTTGTTTGAGTCATATAGACAGTAATATCATCCCGATTTAATTCGACTTCGCCGATCGTAGTACCTGCAGCAATCCAGGGCGCAATTATATCCAATTCATTATTTAGCCGTTCAAGAATACGTCGCCGTTGCATTGTATCTTCATCGGTTTGATCAAGACGTGAAAGCGACTGAATATGAATGCCACGGGCACCTAATGCCAATGCACGATTTACAACCATGGAAAGTTGATCGTACCCAATGATAGTGGATAGTCTCTTCTGTTTATTTTGTTCCGGCTGAGAATTGATTAGAGCGTGTTGTTGTTGAAGTACGGTTCCGGGAATTTGACTTGGAACTTTAACCCAGACATTACGTCCTCGTCGTAGCTCGCCGACGGCCTGAAATAATTGTTGGGTGGAATGATCGATGCTTAGTCCACTGAACAGTGGTTGCCAGGAAAGTTGGCAGATATCGGTGTATCGGCTTATATCCTGAAATCCACTTTGGATCGTGCCGATCAGCGGACGGTGAATTGCGTTGGGAAGTTGATTTAATTGACTGGTTTGATTTTTAATCTTGGTCAGGTCGCTACTCTTTAACGAGTCTCCCAGATTCCAACAAAGGATAGGGCTCACATTCGCTGACGCAGTAAGCTCGTTATTGAGGTTGGGGGGGGTAATTAGTTTGAGTCCCAGGCGACGAGCGGTTTCTAGCTGTTGAATTGCAGGAAACTGTTTGAGTGCTACGGTATTGAAACCGAGTGTTTGCAGAAACTCTAAGGACTCGCCGTTGTGTTCAATGACTTTAGGCATGAAGGGAAAGCCATTCACCATTAACACAGATTCCTGAATGGTGATTTGGTTTTCGTTTTCGTTGAAAGATGCAGAATTTGAAGAGGAGGGTTGTTGGAAATTAGCAGGAGCGAGAGAATTGTTGGTCACACGGGGGGTTTGCATTTCGAATTCATCGATCCACAGTTGGAGTTTCCCCGGGGCGCTGTATGTATTGAGCATGATGTTCGCTATGTAAGCTTGCCCTGCATCAACATTTGGGCCATGCTGACTACGAAGACTCGGGACTTTGCTCTTGAGTTGCGAATAGATTTTGGAGATGGCCAGTCTTTGCCAACTCCCTGCCATGGTGTAAGCGTCGCCATAGACCTGCACTTCCAGGGGCCTCTTAGTTTGAGGGTCGAATGTACGAGGTAAGACGACGGTTGCGATTATTTGGACATGGTTGCGATTGGCTCGTACCCAAACCGATGGACTCAATTCATCGATAAGGCGGATATGAGGAGTGTTATAAGCATAGTGAATATGCGTGCTCTGGCCGGCGATTAGCTCTAGATATTCACTTTGTTTTCCGTGGTGAAATACTAAAGAATCGTGACGATGGGCCGTTGTAATTACCTGCCCATCCGACTCGACTCGATGCCAGGCGACTTCAGTCGATTCAAAAGAATCCTGAACCTGACCAAATAAACTGATCGAGTACGTGAAGAAAATAATGGCAAAACAAAGCCACCACCCGACGCTAAATGGGCGATCAGAGTATCTCTTCACCAGTTTAGCGCGCTTCATTTCACGACTTTCTGAGTTAATTGTCAGATTCTCAAAAACTATCTCATTTTGACAATAGTTTTCGTCGCTTCCCTGCGATTTATTAAACACAGATTTTAGAAATGATTGGAATATCCATCCAGATCAATCAAGGCCGTGAAAGTGGTGGAAATCACTTATTTTGCAGTCCAATAGATTGATCTAAGCGATGGAATAGAGCGTAGTTAGAAGCTGGAAATGAAAGATCTCCCTGATTTTGATGCTTTGTTGAAGATTGAGTCTCCTAATGCCCTTATCGAAAGATTGGAGGAGTTGGCAGATGAAATTGCTGGCGAAAACGGAGAGAAACTCTCTTCGATAGTTGCTGCCTTGAAAATTCAGGCAGAAGGTCGTCGTTGGATTATTAATGAGCTTCGTGAAACGTTAGATCAATTGCGGATGGACTTGCAGTATGTACTTCTAGACCTCGAAGCGACTCGTCGTGAACGGGATGAACTAGCGAAACAATAGTACGTTCGAGTTAGAATGCAAGTAGGGATTCCAAGAGACAATTGGACTCCTCTCGAAAAAGGCAGATAATTACAGAGTTGTTGATGTTCTGTGGCATAATCATAGAACAAGCATGGCCCGCAAACAGAGATCTGTATGTCCGATATAACTTCCGAAAAACTTTCACGCTTATGTGTAGAGACCGGCGTGCTTTCATCTCAGGAAGCCGAGAATTCCCTTAGTGAAGCAGGTGGAATCGACGCGAGTCTAGAAGCGTATTTCAGTGTTCTCACGCGTAAAGAACTGGTCACAAACTGGCAGCTCGATCGTCTAACAAAAGGCCATCGTGACGGATATTTTTATGGCAAATACAAAGTCCTGTATTTGGTTGGTGCGGGTACCTTCGCCCGAGTTTACCGCTGCGTTGATACCAAAACCGATCGGGTGCGCGCAGTAAAAGTACTTCGACATCGCTACAGCGATGATATGGAAGTCACTGAACAATTCATGCGCGAAGCACGAATGGTGATGCCGTTACGGCATCCCAATATTATCCCCGTTCACGAAGTAGACTCTCACAAGGGACGATACTATATGTCGATGGACTTTATCGAAGGCCAGAACCTCAGAGATTTCGTCAAATTCCGGAAGCATATGGACCTCGGCGAAACGATGAAGTTGATCGAAGGGATCTGTAGCGGACTAAAGTATGCTTATAACGAAGGGATTACTCATCGTGACTTGAAATTATCTAACGTGTTAGTGACGAGTAAAGGTCAGGCAAAAATCGCGGACTTTGGTCTGGCAACAATTGTTAGTACCGACGAGAGCAAGAAAAAAGAAGATGGCTCAAATCCACGATCTATCGACTATGCGGGACTTGAGCGTGCAACCAAGGTGCCACGCAATGATGTTCGCAGTGATATCTTCTTTGTGGGTTGTATGTTTTACCACCTTTTGGCTGGACAACCTCCGTTGAGCGAGACGCGAGATCGTATTCAACGTTTAAATATTTCACGGTACCGGGATATTCCTCGTATCGGGAAATATGTCAATGGCTTACCAGCTAGTGTGATTAGCATTTTGAATAAAGCTACATCCTTTGATCCGGAAAAGCGTTACCCTAATTATGAAATGTTAATGTCCGACCTCGAAACGGTTGAGCAAGCTGATGGAGTGCTGCTTGAGCGAAGAAGTATGACAGAGTCTACTGATGGTGAACAGAAGGACGATGGGAAGCCAATAAAACGTGGAGTGATTCAGCAGGAAGGTGACGGTAAGACTGTCCTGCTGGTTGACTCGCGTCAGAATATGCAGGAGTTAATCAGAGCCCAGCTTGGAAAGCGTGGCTATCGTGTTTTAATTGTGTCTAATGCAGAGCGTGCCCTCCAACGCCTGCAGGAGGGAGTAGGAGAATTCGACTGCGCTATTTTTTGCACAGGTGGGTTAGGAGAGGATGCATTGACGGCATTTAATCAACTCGGCGACGATTACAGAACAGAATCAATTCCTGCAGTTATTATTGTGGATACATCTCAGGCGACGATGGCTAGTCGCGCTCGGTTAAGTAATCTTCACGGTCTTTTGCAAATGCCGATTAAAGTTCGTCAGCTTCGAGAAGCGTTAGTTAAACTTATTCGCCGTAAAGAGTCATTAGAGCCTTAGGAACAGCAAACTTAAACCTTAATGTGCTTCCATCCACCGTGTTGGAATCGTCCTAAAATCAGGAAGCTACGAAGTACGATATCGGTTACCATTGCGTACCAAGCGCCTTCCACTCCCATGTTTCTTCCAGTGATTACTATGTCCGTAAATGGAATGCTGATTTGATCCCAGCACAGATAGTATGCCAGAGGGATTCGGATAAAAAGCAGACCAATAAACGAGAAAATAAGAGGGAAGATAGTATCTCCAGCCCCTCGCAATGCACCGGTCATGATGATGACGATGGCCAATGATGGCATACTAACCGACACGATTCGAATCAGCGGTGCTGCCAGCCCCACGGCTTCAGCCGTCTTCTCGCCTGCAAAGATATTGGTAATAGAGTCGGCGCTAAAGAAGAATATGAGCCCGGCAAGCGTCATGACGCTTCCTCCCCACAGACAGGCCAGCCAGGTTGACTTGCTGGCCCGAGCAGGAATGCCGGCTCCAAGGAATTGCCCGACCATAGTGGTGGCTGCCATTCCAAAGGCGTGTCCCGGAAGGTAGGCCAGTGCTTCAATTCGAATCGCAGTTCCATGAGCGGCTGCAGCAATGTTGCCCATCGAGTTAACAATCGATAGAAACCACATTTGAAAGGAGACGACCATTAGCATGTCGATGCCACCCGGAATTCCGATTTTGAGAATACGGGAAATCATTTTGAGATTTGGTTTCATCTTGGAAAAGTGAAGCTTGAGATGGAAGCGTCCGCGGATTAAATAGGCCATGATAATTGACCCGCCGATGGCATAACCAATGGCCGTTCCAATGGCGATTCCTTCCCACCCCATTTCGGGAAAAGGTCCCCAACCGGTGACCAGTCCCAGACTACAACCGACATTGATGACATTGACAATCGCCATGGTGATGAAACCACTCATGATGTCACCTGCACCCCGCAGACAGGCATTGCCAATCATATGCATAATGGCAAAAGGAAAAACTGGGATGATGATTTTGAAATATTGAGCTCCCGCGTCTGTGGCTGCGGGTGGAAGTTGCATAATATCAATCAACTCTCGTGGATACATCCAGGCCACGGTTGTAATAACGGTTAGTAGCATCAAAGCAATCGTGATCGCCTGATTGGTGACAAATTTGGCTTTTTCATATTCGCCGGCACCGAAGAATCGTGACACTAATGCAGTGGCACCAACACCGATGGCCGCAAAAATTGAAGGTAATACCCACAAAACGTATGCCATCAAATTGATGGCCGCTAAGTGCGGGGTTTCCAAATACTGAGCAGTTAAGTAGTGATCCGTCCAAGTCACCATCATGATCATCAATTGTTCGATCACGACAGGTAATGCGAGACGCAGCATGGGCCGTAAATTCGTTTTTGAATTGACGATTTTTGCGGCAGCGTCCACGACAAAAAGACCTAAACTAACGGAATACAAGGAGAGGCATCTAGTTGTTGCCACTCTTATTGAAGATTGAATGAAACCGACAGTATGGGACGCTAACTTGCTACAGTCAACGAGGCTTTTGAGAACTCTACCTGATTAATCTCAGGCGATTTAAAGCTAGTGGTCCAGAATAAACTCGCTGCTGTTCAGAAGTGCCCACCAGATATCCTGAAGGAAGTGCTCCTCATCCGCCTGAGCCTGAGTTGACAGCTGTTTGATTTTGGTTAATTCATCTTCCGTCGGATGCCGAGCCAATGCCGCCAGAAACAACCACTGAACCTTTACCTGTGTTGAATTCGTACTAGTTGCGATCTTCTTAAGAACAGTGTCTGCTTCTAATGAAGTCGCTCTTTTCATCAATTCCCCGTTCATCAAAACTAACGATTGTTGGACGTCACCTTTAAAAGAGCTGACTTCTTCGGCTTCATCGGTCTCCCTTTGACGCGTAAACTGACCAAGCCAGTTACGTTGAGCTAATTGCTGTTGTCCGAATCTATCTGAAGTCCTGATTTGACCGCTTAACGCCAATAAGGATTGATAGACTTCTTCGGGTTCCAATTGTCGCGAATAATAACGGCTGAACAGAGGTTGGTCACCGAGTTCAGGACTGTCAATTTCATTAGAAGGTGAGTAAATACTTGAACGTAAGAATGGATCTGAGAGTGCGAGCCATTTTAATAATAATTTGAGGTTGTACTTATTTGCTTTGGTTTGCTGTGATAGTGATTCCAGTAGCCCGGGGTGAGATACCTGAACATGTGGTCCCATATCTTCGACTTCTGTTGTAAATCCGTATCCGAAAAAGTGACTCCACATCCGATTGACCAGCGTGCGTTCAAGTAAAGGGGAGTCACTTACCAGCGAAGCTAAACGCGTACGGCGGTCAAAATTATTGACTACCCCACTTGCGGAAGGTTCGGCGTGTCCGAGAAATGCCGGAAACGCTAGTTTCGCCACTCCATTGGATTGTTCGAAATAATTTCCGGCATCACCTTTAGGAGTTTCAACCCCCTGGAAATCCTGATTGGAAACGGCATACCCGATCTCTGCGCCTTTTCCAACGGGAGTAATACTAAGCTGTTGAAAATAAGCATCCATTTCCCAGAACTGATTCTGAGCGACATCGGAAGATGGATGGTTATGGCACTGAGCACATTGAAGCTTTTGTCCCAGAAAAATACTGGTGGTTCGAGCTGTTGCTAAAGTCGTATCGCTTGCTTGAACGGACGCTAATAGGAAATTGACTGCACCGTTAAAGTCCTTGGAGCCAGGACGTGAGTCGCCAGATGCTGCTATCAATTCCTCCACAAATTGATTGTACGGTTTATTGGCTTGTAGCGAATCGTAAATATACTTAGCCAATCCCTCCCGACTTGCTTTGTCCTTGCCTGTTCCACCATGACGCCCAATAAGAGTGTTGGTCCAGAGATTGGTCCAGTGCTGTAAGTATTCTTCGGAGTATTGGCTTGAAAATAACAATCGATTGACTAACGCTTCGCGTTTTTCGACTGAGGATTCACCTTCAAAGAAAGGACTCAATTCATTTGTGGTCGGTACACGCCCAATCAGCCGTAAATAGACTCGACGAACCCACTCGAGGTCTGTGGCAAATTCTGATGGTGTTATCCCTTGCTCTTTCCATTGCTTCGAAAGTTCGTGAGTGATTCGCTGAATGACCATTTCGTCGGTAAGCGGACTGATCGTTTCGGTGGAGACAAATGCCAGCGGATGTTGCCACCCTTTCGGTGTCGGTTTTAAGTCGGGTACGACTGGAGATTCTATAGAAGGAGCATTGCCTTCTGCCAGACTCATCGGTTTAGGCTGTTCATAGGAAGGGTCCGGTGCTGAATTATCCTCAGGTATTGGCTGCCGATGCTCAACTAACGATTCCTCAGACTGCGACGGGGGTAGAGGCTCAGGCTGAACAGGTTCAGTCGCTAGTTCACTTCCGGGATGGAGTGTAGGCGATGAACTTGAATTCAAAACCAGTGCGATAATTGCCAGAATGCAGGCAGCAGCAGACAGTGCAAATGACAATGGTCCCCAGAGCGTAGATTTATGACGGGCTCTTTTAGGCTTGATTTCAACATTGCTGGAGACAGACATGATGGTATTGTTAAGTCGGGCCAAAATTTCAGCCGACATATCCGGTGGCGTACTATCCCCTAGTAGCTCTTCGAGCATGATATCGAATATCGGATCATCAAATTCGTTTCGAGTATCAACCATGGTTTAGTTCATTTCGGCCTGACTTTTGTGCTCGACGCAATTACGCAATTGCTTCTTAGCCCGTTGCATCAGGTTCTTTGCTCCGTGTTCGGTAATCTGCAGTTGGTCGGCAATGGCTGAACGAGTGCGTTCTTCCCGAAATCTTAGTTCCAGTGCATTTCTGGCTCGTTCGGTTAACCCGTTCAGACATTCACGTAACATGTCCAGTAAGGCATCTCCATTGTCAGCTCCGGCCCATTTATCCCAACTTGCATCCAATCGTTCAATCTCATCAGTCACCAGGTTGCGACCTTCACGACGCTGTACCGAGATAAAGAGGTTGTAGGCGACTTTACGTAGGTATCCGGCCGTGGCAGCATCGTTGTATTGTTCGAACCCTTTTTTAATGACTCGTAGGAATGTTTCCTGAGTGATGTCTTCTGCCAATGAGGCTTCACACCCTAGAACGCGCAAATAACGCCAGATCCCATGTTGATACTTATGTATCAATTGTTCGGGACTGAGAGGATCAGTGTTTTGAATACCGTCACTCATTGTTGTTTGCGCAACTTACCCCGTTCTCTCAGCGATTGAGGAGGGGCCGTTGTACTCCGGAATCTTTGGAAAACAGGAAAAAAGATAAAAAAAGGGGCGGTGCTATGGGATGCACTCGCCCCTATGTAGAGCAGATCTATTGAGGAGCCGTTATTAGCTGAACAGTTCCTTGATCACTTTACCGCTGTTAGCGATCTTCATAGGACGACCGTTTTGGCTGGTAAAGGTGGTTTGCAGTGAAATACCAAGTGCTTTGCAAACGGAAGCCATGACATCCTGAGATGTATATGGTTCGGTTTCAACACGAGTACCGTCGGAGTTGGTTTCACCAACGGCGATTCCGCCGTTCATACCACCACCTCCAACGACAACACTCCAGCTTCGTGCCCAGTGGTCACGGCCGGCATTCCCGTTGATTCGAGG